>NZ_JBWKNO010000019.1:0-107060 GCF_059415605.1 Rhodoferax sp. GW821-FHT10B06
CTCTTCATCGCTGCCACGGTGTCTTTCACGGCTGCTCCACCCTCCACCGCCTGTTTGGCCGCTTGCGAAGCCATGCCGTCTGTGACCTTGGCGTTGTCGGTGTTTTGGTTGATGCTGGCGCTCATCTGTTCGATGGAAGAACTGGTTTCCTCCACACTCGCTGCTTGTTCACTGGTGGCCTGGCTCATGCTCTGCGCCGTGGTTGAGACTTGTTCGCTGGCCGAAGCAATGCTGCTAGCTGCTGCGTTGACTTCACCGATAACTTGGGAGAGCTTGGCCACCGTGTTGTTAAGGGCTTGCTTAACCTGATCGAAAGCACCTTCGTAGTCGCGGGTCACGACCTGCGTCAGGTCACCATGCTCCAACGCCTGCGCCACCTGGATGGTATCTTTGAACGCGGTGTCAACCGTGTCGGAGAGCTGGTTGAGCAGTTCGGAGAGTTCCTTTGTAAAGCCCGCCTTGCCTTCCAAGAGCATCTTGGTACTGAAGTCTCCCATGTTGGCCGAGGCAACCATGTTCTGAATTTCACCAACAATGCCCTTGAGGTTGCCGCGCAACTGCTCGATGGTGTGATTGATGAACACTTTCTTGCCAGGCAACGTCTCCATGGGAGCATCAAGGTTACCTTCACCAAACGCCTTGACGCAGGCCATGGCCTTTTTCTTCACTTCAATGTGTCCAAATACCATGGTATTGACACCCTTGGCCATCAATGCAAAGTCATTCTTGAACTTGCCCTCGTCGATCTTGACATCAATGTCGCCCTTGTCGTGTTCGGTAGACATATGGTTCATCTCGGCAATCAGTCCCTTAAGATTGCCGCGTATCTGCTCAATGGTGTCGTTGATGAATGCCTTCTTGCCAGGCAGCTTCTCCATCGGTGCATCAAAATTGCCTACACCGAATTCCTGGATGCAAGCCATGGCTTTCTTCTTGACCGCAACGTGGCCGAAGACCATGGTGTTCACGCCTTCGGCCATGACCTTGAAAGAGCCACCAAACTTGGCGCCGTCCATTGCCACATCGATGTCGCCCTTGTCGTGTTCGGCAGACATATGGTTCATCTGTGCGATCAAGCCTTGCAGCGTGTCCGACATGTTCTTCATCGCCGCCATCAAGCTGCCGCGGTCACCGGCCTGGAGTTCGACCTTAGCGCTCAGATCGCCTGCAGCAATCTGGTTGGCAATGGCTGTCACCGCATCCGGCTCACCACCCAACTGGCGCAGTAAGGCTCGTGTGACCGCGAACCCGATGATGCCGACCGCAGCCAACGTGAGGGCAGAAACTAATAGCGCGAGATTGAGCGCATGGGCCTTGGTAGCCGCTGCCTCATCGGAACCCTTCTTTCCCAGATCCACGTTGTATTGGAACTGATCGTCGACGACCGCACCCAACTTATCGGCAACGGGACGACTTTTGTCTATGAGGGCACGAGCCTTTGCCAGGCCGGCCTCTCCTTTGCGGGACTCCACCAGGATAGGTTCAATATGGGACTCGTATTCCGCAAACAAGCTGCTCACCTGGCGCAGCAGCTCCTTGTCCTTATCGTCGCAAATACACGACTCTCCCAAGCAACCATCCTTCTCATACCTCTTGATATCATCGTGAACACCTTCGATATTCTTTTTGAGGCTGGCCTCAAGCTCAACCATCTTCTCATCGTCGGTATTCAGAACATGTCGGGCTACCATCAGGCGGGTGCGCAAAACATTCCGGCGTAAGTCGTCCAAAATGACCAGGCTCGGCACTGTATTGGCGTTGGCGTAATTGGCAGCCTCATACACCTTGTCAACCTGCTGCTGACCTAGACCAGTTAGCACCGCAATGCCAAGCAGCGCAGAGCCGGCCAGCAGAATCATTTTTTTTGCAACGGTAAGTTTCATTTAATTGCCTTTTGAAATTTTTATTCACGCCTAATGCCTGTAGCTCAATAGATATAGGCGGAAGAAGCTATTAATTTGATAGCAATTAGCGATTCAAGGCCAGCACACGTCCCCGCTCTTCTGCTGGTTCCTCACTGCTCACCACCTGGCGCATAAGACCGGGCACGTCCAGAATCAAGGCCACTTCGCCACTACCCAAAATAGTGAAGCCACCGATACCCCGGATCTGTTGCAGCACCTTGCCCAATGGTTTGATGACGGTCTGGTATTCGCCCATGAGCTTGTCCACCACCAGCCCAACTTTGTGGTCTCCGTAGCGCACGATCACGATGCTCTCACGGCGTACAGGCTCGCCCACCACCTCAAAGTGCTCGCGCAGGCGGCAGTAGGGCAGCACTTCACCGCGCAGATTGAGGTAGCGCTTTTCGCCGCTGTCGCGCTCTACGTCACTGAGCTCGATGCATTCGACCACCATGTCTAGCGGAATGACATAAGCAGCATTACCCACCCCCACCAGAAAGCCGTCAATGATGGCCAGGGTGAGTGGTAGGCGGATGCGTACCGTGCTGCCTTGACCTTCGGTGCTGTCCAGCTCTATCGTGCCGCGCAAATCGGTGATATTGCGGCGCACCACGTCCATGCCGACACCGCGTCCGGACAAGTTGCTAACCGTATCGGCGGTGGAGAAACCAGCCTCGAAAATAAGGTTGTGTATTTCTTTATCGCTCAGATTTTGACCTTCGGTGATCAGCTCGTGTTCCAGGGCCTTCTTAAGAATTCGCTCCTTGTTGAGGCCACCGCCATCATCTGCGACTTCGATCACTATGCTGCCTGCATCGTGGTATGCATTGAGTTTGAGCATGCCCTTGGGTGATTTACCGCGCGCCAGGCGGACCTCGGCCGATTCAATACCGTGGTCCATCGAGTTGCGCACCAGATGGGTGAGCGGATCGCCAATGCGCTCGACCACGGTTTTGTCGAGCTCGGTATCGGCTCCACTGATGACCAGTTCAATGTCCTTGCCCAGCTCTTTTCCGACATCACGAACCACGCGCTGAAATCGGCTGAAGGTAGCGCCAATCTGCACCATGCGCAAATTGAGCGCGGAGTCACGCACCTCTTCCACTAACCTGGAAAGAGTGGCGGTAGCTTCCAGCAAGTCAGGAAACCCTGCACGTTGAGCCGCGAGACTGGCACCGGCTCCGGCAATGATGAGTTCACCTACGAGATTGATCAGGGCGTCAAGCTTGTCTGCATCCACCCGGATAAGGTTGGCTTCGGCGACCTTGTTGTTTTTACGCTGTTTTTGTTTTTCCAGCGCGGCGTCTACTACCGGTGGCTGCACCATGTGTTCGCCTATCAGCACTTCGCCAATCGGGCGCTGGGTTTGGCCCGGCATTTGGCCCTGGGCCTTTTGAATGCGTAGTGCGGTATCCAACTCATTCTGCGTCAATGTGCCGCAGCGTACCAACATATCGCCGAGCAGGATGTCTTGCTCCTGTGGCAGCTCAAAGATCAGGTTTGAGTACTCTGTAATCTTGCTGTGTGGTGGAAGGATACGGATGCGGCAATCTTCACGCACAAACTCAAACACGCCTTCGATGGCCGCCTTGTCGACCTGGCTCTTGAAGCCAATCTCGAATCCAAGATAACAGCTTTCAGGGTCCATCTCGACAGCGGGTGGAATCCCACTTGTCAACGTGACGATATGAACAATTTCCCCCAGTGTTCCAAGGTAACGGATGAAGGACAGCGGGTCCATACCGTTCTTCAGCACATCCCGTCCAAAGCGCAGCGACAGGTGCCAATGGTCGGTTTCCACCTCGCCTCCTCCCTGGGCGGTATATGGCGGCACGTATTCAGCAGGCACAGCGGCGGCAGGAGTTACATCCACCGCAAGCTCGTCATCTAAATACGAACCCAGCTGTTCAATCAAGGACAGACCTTGCTCAGCGACTGCCCCAGCAAGCTCGCCGCCCATAGCGATGTTGTCCACCAGTGCACTCATATGGTCGCCACTTTGGAGCAGCAACGCCACCAGTTCCGGGCTTACCAGCAGTTCATTGCTACGCACCCTATCGAGCACGCTCTCGGCCACATGGGTAAAGGCGACGATGCCGTCCAACCCAAACAAACCAGCCGAGCCTTTAATGGTATGTGCTGCACGAAAAATAGCGTTAATGGTGTCGGCATCGTCCGGGGTTTGCTCAATGCACAACAACGCCTCTTCCATATGCTCCAGCAGGTCACGGCATTCGGCGATAAAGGTCTGTAATGCGTCGTCGAAATTCATGTTGTTATTTCTGTGGATAGACCAGAACGTTGTCGCCAAAAAAACCTTCAAGCTCGCAGAGGTCCAATACATCCAGTACCGCCGGGCTATGACTGGTAATACTCAGGGTCTTATTGCGCACCGCCGCTTCGGTCTTGAGCATGAGCAGCAGCTGCAAGCCAGCGGAGTCGATTTCGCTGACGCCAACCAAGTTCATCTCTACGGTCTCGCACTGTGCCAACGAGAGCAGGAGCTTGTCTTTCAACTCCATAGCGTTGTAGATCGTCATCTCACCGACTATGGTGATGCGAGATAGGCCGTCCGCGGCAAGTTCCACGGTCACTTCCATGCAGAGCTCCTCAGGATTGGATGGCTGCATGCCGCTCAGGGCAAGATCAGTTTCGCGACTGCGGCCAGCATTTGCGCGGGCTGAAAGGGTTTGACCACCCATGCCCTTGCTCCTGCAGCCTGGCCTGCCATTTTTTTAGCTTCACCCGCTTCGGTGGTCAACATGATGATGGGTGTAAATTTGTAGGCAGGCAACTTCTTGACTTCGGTGACAAAAGTAATGCCGTCCATATTGGGCATGTTGACGTCACTAATGATGAGGTGGACTTTCTGACCCTTGAGTTTGCCCAAGGCATCACGACCATCACAGCCTTCGATGACATCGTAGCCAGCCCCCTTGAGGGCAATACTGACGACCTGCCGCAAAGAGGCGGAGTCATCCACGATCAAAATGGTCTTGGCCACATCTATCTCCTAGAAAAAAGTAATTTCGGTTGAACTTGCTGGAGCCTGTCCGCTACCGCCACTGTGCGCCGCATACTGCTCCTGCGTGGTGTACGTACTGGCGAGCGCTTCCAGCCAGGCGACGGAATCCACGGGCTGCGGCATGACGCCTACGGCGAGATTTTTTGCGCTCTCGTCCAGCGCGACGCTCAGCTTGTCCTGGTCGTTCCGGACATGGCTGAGCATCTGGCTGACACGGTCCTGGAACTGGAGCGCCACCAGCACTTCGCTGATCTCACCCTGGATGAGTTGACTCTCCTGGCGCAATACCTGGGCAGATTCGTCCAGGTCGGTCGCCGTGCCACGAAACTGCCCCAGCACGCGCTCGATCACCCCTTCCGAATGGGACACCATCTGCGCATCCTGCTCAGCGTATTGGTTGGATATCTTGAGCGTGTTAGCTATCGCCTTATTGACTGTTTCAACGGTGTCAGCGATCCGCTTTCCAGTTTCGCCTGACTGCTGGGACAGCATGCGCACCTCCGTGGCGACCACGGCAAAACCACGCCCCACTGCGCCAGCACGCGCCGCCTCAATGGCGGCATTGATAGCCAATAAATTTGTCTGCTGGGCGATGGCGCCTACGTCTTTCGCCATTTGCTGGAGCGCTTCGGTAAAGCGGGAAAGTCCTTGCACCTCGTGTAGAAGCTCGTCTTTTTCCTTGAGACTGAGGCGAAGTGAGGCGACGATGGAGTTGAGTTCGGTCTGACTGGCGATCAAAAGTGTCACGATGCTTTTGGTTGCACCGTCACCATCCGCGCTGACGTGTGATGCGCATACCGCGGCTTCGAGGCGCTGGGACAGGTTCGCAAAGCGGGTTGCCAAATCATTGATGCCTTGCTCGGTCTGGTCACGCGCCATCTCGATCTGGCTCGACCAGATGGGCAGGACTTCCATGCACAGCTGCTTCAAGCCATCAATAGACTGGGCCCGAATCTTTGTCTGCTGGTACCGATTCACCGCTTTGCTTAGCCGGACCGCCCACCAAGCCGAAACAACCGTGACCACGGCTACGCCAGCCGTCAGAACCAGCGGCGAGATGCCGGCAGGTGCCCAAGGGGCGATTACACCTACAGCACCACACAAAAAACAGGGCAGCATCGCCTTGTAATAACCACGCCCACTTACCTTCATTCGCATGCTCGTCCAGTCCCCATTACCTTACGTGGTCGTTTAGTGGGGCTGTCGGACAACCCCCAAATGCGGAGGATGAACGAACTCAAAAGAATGCGCTATCAGGCACTCTTGATTTGAGTGTAAGGAAATGCTTAGAAAATATCAGGGCATTCCGAATGATGAGCTTGCATCACCCAGAAAACCTTCGAATCAGACCTGCCGGCTCCCCATCAGCAGCGATTAGCAGGATCATCCCGCATGCTGTGGACTTTATGTCCGACACGGAACACGGATCTTCACCACGGTGCCCATGCCGGGTGCGGAGTCAATCGAGAGTTCTCCGCCCAAATGACGTGCCTGCTCGGATAAACCTATCAGGCCGAAGGCTTTTTCAGAGCGCGGTGCACTGGTGTCGAAGCCGCAGCCATTGTCTCGGACTGTCAGGCAACAGAGATCGGAGCTAGCTTGGAACAACATATGGACCCGCGTCGCGACAGCATGCAAAACCACGTTAATAAGGACTGCCTGCGCAGCACGAAACAAGAAGACGGATACCTCTCCGCACAGCTGAATATCCTCCTGCAGATCCAGCTCGAACTGCAGCCCAATGCCCTTGAAATCATCGCTCAGCCAGCGCAGCGCAGGGATCAGCCCCAAATCAAGCACGGTAGGGCGCAGCATTGAAACAATATCCCGAATTCGGGCAATGCTGCTATTCGCGATGCCACGCATCGCGGATAGCAGGCTGACGTCACCACTCATCTCAAACAATGCAAGGTTCATGCGTAGCGCCGAGAGATTCTGGGCCAAATCTTCGTGAATTTGGTGGGCTAGGTCCTGACGTTCTTTTTCATGCTCCGTTTCCTGGTGCGCCGCCAACGCGCGCAGGATATCGTGAGACTTGCGCAAACGCTCCTCGGCTTGCTTAAGAGTGGAAACATTGCGCCCGACCGCTAGTACGCTCATCACCCGGCCAGTGGCGTCGAATTCAGGATTGACACGGATATGAAAACAGACAGGAACGTCCTCTTGACGCCAGTTCAGTTCCAATTCGCCGACTTGTGCGCTGTCAATCACCTGCCGGACCAAATCGCTGTAGGTGCTGGCAATATCCGCTGGAAAGGGGAAGTATTCGGCCATGGTCTTGCCCAGGAGTTCTGCACCGGGCACGCCCGATACACCCGAATAGGATGGATTGCAGTAGATGCGACGACCTTCTACATCGTAACGGACGATGACATCGGGAGAGTTTTCGACCAGGGAGCGAAACTCACTTTCCCGACGGACCAGCTCGGACTCAAGGCGCTTGCGTTCGGTGACATCCCGCCCGATACCCAACACGCCAACGGCCTCACCATTGGATGCGTACAAAGGCACCTTGCGAGTTTCGAGTAGCGCCCGACGACCATCGTCTGCCATGGTGACCCATTCTTCGTTCAGGCAAACACAACCCGCCTCCATTGCCGCCCTATCCTTGCTGCGAAAGAAGTCGGCCAACGTGGGATCAACGAATTCATAATCGGTCTTACCAATAATCTCCGCCTCTGGTGCACCAAAAAAATGCTCGAATGCATGGTTGCACACAAGATACCGTCCGTCCACATCCTTCAGCCAGACAAGATCGGGAATACTCTGAAGCACACCGAGCAAACGGTTGCGGGCTTCCTCAAGAGCACGTTCGGTATTCTTGCGTTCGCTAATATCTCGCGAAAGCAGGATGAAACGAGGGCCATCCGCTTGGGGGTGGGCTTTCCTGGAAATGGACAATTCAAACCAGTGCTCGCCATCAGGAAGTGCCAGGCGCATGACCTGACCATAAGACGTACCGGTCTCATGCGCTTCGCGCAGTGCCGCCATGACGACCGCTGTCGCATCAGGAGCCAGAACTTCGGCGCAAGTGCGCCCAAGCAAAAGTTCTTTGCGCTGCGCCAATAACTCAGGTGTGTGCGCCCATACCTGAAGGTAGGTGCCGTTTATATCCGTTTCAAACAGCAAATCAGGAAGGGCCTGCAAGGTGGCCTTCCAGTCGGCGCTCAGATTACGGATGGTTTGCTCGGCCTTCGCGCGCTCACTCACATCACGCCCAATGGTCAGCACACCGACGACCTGATCATCGTCGTACTCAGCGACCATGCGGACATGGTGAACACGGATTTCACCGTTGGGGTGCGACACTGGAAGCTCCAACTCGGCAGGCTCGCCCGTGGCCATGACGCATTCAAGTAGGCTCCGGTATGCAGCCGCCTCTTCGACGTCACAAACCGTGTTGCCCCGTACCGGTAGGAGGTCCGCGGCAACACCCGATGCCATCGCCGGATTGGCGTACTGCACGCGGAGTTGGTGGTCGTAGCGAACAATATGGTCAGGCAGGTTCTCGGCCAGGGTACGGAATTCCCGCTCGCGGATAGCGAGCACCTGTTCCATGCGCTTGCGCTCGGTAATTTCCAGCGCAATGCCGTGCCAAAGGAGACCGCCGTTGGCTTCGCGCTCGGGGGTACAGCGCGTCTCCAGCCAGCGCTCTGGCCAGCCAGGGCGCCGCACGCGATACTCCACCTGGATCGGCGCCATCGTGTAGGCTGCATCCGCATAGGCGCTCTTGACTCGGTGCAGGTCTTCGAGGCTCGTCATTTTCAGCAGTGATGCTATGTCGTCCCGTACATCTGCGGGCTGCAGTCCATAAAGTTCATTGATGCCAGCGCTGGCGAAGGGCATACTGAAATGGCCTTCGGGCGAGACGCGCAGGGAATAGGCAAAACCGGGCATCTTGAACAAAAACCGGGACATCCGGCGCTCGGCATCGCGCACCGCTGTGATGTCGCGGGCCAGGGTCAGCACGGTTTCCACCTGCCCCTCTGCCCCCCACTCGGGTACCAGAAGCATGTGGTAATCGTGGTGCCGACCGTCTCGGTCGACATAGTCAATGTCGGTATATGCGGACTCGCCGCTGTCGAATACCTGGTGGATCGCTTGCATCAGGTTCCGGCTTTGCTCGGAAACCAGTAGCGCGCCATCAGCGGGTGAACTGCCGATTAACTCTTCGACCGGCCTATCGGTCATTCTGCCGACTACCGGATTCATATACAGGCGACGACAGCCCCGGTCATAACGGCAGATGAAATCAGGCGAGTTTTCCGCCAGGGTACGGAAACTGCGTTCACGCACGGCCAGTGCGTCTTCCAGACTGCGGTGTTCGGTGACATCGCGCATGATCGAAAGCACACCCACCACGGAACCATCGGCGGCAAACTCCGGGCCAAAATGATTCTGAAAGTGTATGAGCCGACCATCCGGTGCCCAGTATTCCACTTCGCCCACAATCGACAAACCGGTAGCGAGAACATGACGGATATCCCGCAGCAACTTCTCATTCTCCAGCACGGTGACAAGTGGCACGTCTTGGGGGGCATGCCCCACCAATTGAGCCGACTTCTTGCAGGTAATGCGCTCTACCGCCGGGCTGGCATAGGTACGGCGGCCATCGCTGTCGTAACGGAAAATGGGATCAGGCAGATTCTCGACCAGCGTGCGAAAGCCCTGTTCGCTACGCCGCAACTCTACTTCCATGCGTTGACGCTCTATAACCCAGTCACTTAAGCGCCAAAGTTCCAGAATCGGCGGCAAAGCCGGCGACTGAATGCCCCCTTCGGTTGACAGCGCATCCAGATAAGCAGTAACGCGCCCCGTATACCGGACGATTGCAACATACAACAGCCACATGCTCAAAACGGGTAGGGCTACAAGCCCGAGCAGCGCGACCATGCCGCCGGTGGAACGAGAAAACAAGAAGACGCATATCACCAGAGCAAGCGCCACTAGCCCGATGCCAAGCGCCAGCATGGAAAAAACGAAAGCCAAACTCCACAGGCGAGAAGAAGGCCGCGTCGTCATGATCAGTTCGTCTTCTTCTTGAAACAAAGATTGGATGGATTGTAAGGATTCCAAACCCAGTTAAAGATCGGAAATCTCGGCGCATGGGTGTCGCGCGCTGGACGATCATATGGCCGCTTGTTGAACAACTTCTAACGAATCCTAAAAAAATTCCGATGCATACCGACCCGCATAGAGCTGAGCGCACATTTTTTAGCATCCGCTTTATGCGCGTTGACCACCTTACAGTCGATTGAGCGCAATTGTGTGATTTTTTACAGCTAAAGCAACGCACCAAAAACAGAGAATATACAACTCGCGCGGCGAGTCCTCTGGGAAGAACTCACCCTGTTATCGCTCCGATATACGGGCCACATTAGGCACTTCAAACAATTCGCCCCCCTCCGCCATGCTGAAGAATGGATAATTTTCATAATGCTGCCCTCCCAACCCCTACAGGAATGTCCAACCCTCTAGGACGAAGCCGCAGGTGCAATGTTTTACTCGTGTTGTGGTTTTCGTTGACTGGGACCTCTAGCCTTTATGTTTCCAGCTCGGTCCTAGCAAACAGTCAGCATGCATACAAGCAATCGCAGGTCAATGTCACTACCGGGCTGACTGATACGAAACAGGCTTACACACGGACCAAACAGGCCGCCTCCATCGCAACCACAAGCGCGTCGGAAATAACCTATCAACGCTCCGTTGAAGCATCCGATGCTGCTGTCGAAGTGGACAAAGAAAAAACGGACACGCGCATGATGGATCCTGCTCAGCGCTACGCAATCGAAAGCAAGCAGCGAGAAGTCGACGACTTGACGCGTCGCAACAAAGAACTAGATGCGGAACTCCGACAGCGTGTGCTCTACTCTCGCCTGCATTGGACAGCCCTTTGTGGCGGCAGCTTCGCACTTCTCGGTACCTTATATTTTTTTCTGCGCATGCGGCGCTCCCATAACATGCTGGAAAAGCTCAACATGCAGGTGCAGCGATCCAAAAACCAATTATTGGCTACGCTTGATGCAATCCCGGACCCGTTGTTCGTGTTGGGACTGGATGGTCGATACTACGATTTTCATTCTCCTCGCACCGATTTGCTGGTAGCACCCGCAGAAATTCTCATTGGCAAAACTGTGCGTGATGTACTTCCACCTGATGCTGCAGATATTTGTATGTCGGCATTGAACGAAGCTTATAAAAACGGGGGATCAACAGGTAAGCAGTTTAAATTATCTCTAACGCATGGCACATGCTGGTTCGAACTCTCCGTGTCTCGCAAACCAACATACTCAGGGCAGGAATCGCGTTTCGTCGTCGTCGCCCGCGATATCACCGAGCGCAAACGAATGGAAAGTCACCTTGAGGAATCGCAACGTTTGTTGCGTCAATTGGCGGCCCGCAACGAATTTGCGAGAGAAGAAGAGCGTAAATTCCTGACGCGCGAAATCCATGACGAAATGGGCCAATATCTTCTGGCATTGCGTATGGGTGTTTCCGTAATAAATCTCCAGTTCGGCGGCGATAACCCCGCGTTACGGGAAAGAACACAACGCTTAATCGCAATGGTGGATTCCACCATCAAAGTAGTTCGCAACGTGGTGACATCGCTACGCCCGGCTGCACTCGATATGGGGATCATATTTGCGCTAGAGTGGCTCGTAGGCGAGTACTCCGAAAAAACGGGACTGCAATGCAATCTGCACATCACCGATACAGAGATCCATCTAGACGATAAGAGCGCCACTGCCCTCTTTCGCATCGTGCAAGAATCTCTCACCAACATCGGAAGACATGCTCAAGCCGACCAAGTAAAGGTGACCTTGAAACGCAATGCAGGCAACTACCTACTTGAGGTGCGGGACAATGGCCAAGGCTTTGATCCGGCCATACGCAAAGAAAAATCATTTGGCCTACTCAGCATCCGGGAGCGAGCACTTATGCTGGGGGGGGACCTTTGCATATCAAGCGCCCCAGGCCACGCCACGGCCATACAAGTGCATTTCCCCATTCCTAAAATAATGTATGAAGCAGCATGAAAATATTGATTGCAGATGATCACACCTTGGTACGCGAAGGCTTGAAACAATTATTTGCGTTGAGCAGAGAGGTGGACGTTGTCGCAGAGGCAGTAGACGGCGGGCAAGTGCTTGACGCGGTGCGTGCGGGGGGACTGGATTTAGTATTGCTTGACATGACAATGCCAGGCATCAATGGTGCCGATTTGATAAGTCGCATTCGCGTGCAAGATGGAGCACCGCCAATCTTGGTACTGAGTATGCACAACGAAGCACAAATTGCCCGCAGAGCCTTAACGGCAGGCGCCTCCGGTTATTTGACCAAGGACAGCCACCCTCATATTTTGCTGGCGGCGATGCGCAAAGTAACCTTAGGCGGACGCTTCATCGATCCAGTGTTGGCAGAAAAAATGGTATTCGAAGGTAGTGGCAACACACAGCGACCTCCACATGAGCTACTTTCCGAACGGGAGTTTCATATTCTCAAACTACTGGCACGCGGCCTCAGTGTGAATGAAGCAGCAGCAGAGTTGGCCATTAGCAACAAAACCGTAAGTACCCATAAGGCGCGTTTAATGCAAAAGATGGGATTTCAAAATAACTCGGAAATAGTTCGTTATGCTGTCGAATTCAATTTGATTGAATAGACAACCATGTTCTGATAAAGAACAAGAGAATCCAGAACAAGCCCACATGCAATTCTTAGGCCCTACGAGGGCCGATTCATTTGTATGAAGATACATGCTGCAAACCTCCGCGACAGCTTACTGCCCCGAATCGGCGCATCAGTTTTCAATTCAGTCGCTTGTTCAGCATTTCCCTAAGAAATATACGTTGACCAATCAGCGCTGCCTGCTGCGCGGCGTTGACTTTGAATACCCAAGTTTCTCCGTAGCTTCATGGGTTTCAAGAAGCATTGCAGACACCTCGGCCATCATCACGCGTAGGCCGTTAACACGTTCACGCATATGCTTGTACACCCGAGCTTCGGTCATGCGCGGTAGTCCACCAACACGCGGATCACCTCTTCGATCTGGCGATCGTGACTTGATAGTGGATTCAAGATTTTCAATTTTCCCATGTTGGCGTTACTGAAACCCCTGCGGTGCTCCGGCCAGTACCAGGATGCAGAGAATGCCCGACGAGCGAAATGGCTTTGTGATGACGCCAGGGGATTTTGTGTCCCTCTGCAACTTTAGCGTTTTCGGACTTTCGTAGTCAGAGAGCGCCACGAAGGCAGTGTCCTCCGCGCTTGCAAACAGAAAACATGAACCCTCCCTGCCATCGCTAACGATGTTCAGCTCATTCCAGCTCGGCCATTTGCGGCGGCGCCCAAGGTCAACACTGGCTACTGCTCAAGACGCGGTGAAACCACCATCCGTGGCCAAGACATGCCCCACCACATACGAAGCCTCATCCGAAGCCAGCCAGACCACAGCCTCGGCGACTTCCTCTGGTTTCCCCATGCGCCGCAGTGGCAGGGAGGCGGCCACGGTCGACATGTCCGCGATACCCGACGCCAGCATCATTTCGGTTACCACACGCCCAGGTGCCACTGCGTTAATGCGGATACCGCGCGGCGCACATTCCATGGCAGCCGAACGCATCAGGGAGATCACGGCGGCCTTGGAGGCGGAATACAACGACAGACCCGGATTAGGATTACGCAGACCACTGACCGAGGCATTGATGACGATGCGGCCAGCACCCTGTGCGGCCATAACCGGAACTTGGTATTTCAAGCACAAGAATACCGAGCGCACATTGGCATTAAAGACACTGTCGTACACACTATTGTTTTGCACCTCAATTGGAGCGCGCCGCTCCTGAAAGCCCGCATTGTTGAACGCCACGTCCAGGCTGCCGAAGCACTCCACAGTTGTTTGGATAAGCCGTGCCACATCTTCCTCCCGCGTGACATCTGTTTGTACAAACAGTGATTGCACGCCTAAAGAACGGCACTCGGCAGCCACCATCCTCCCCTCATGTACACGACGATTAGCGATCACAACCGCCACAGCGCCTTCGTCCGCCATACGGATCGCGGTGGCACGACCAATACCGCTGCCGCCACCCGTGACCAATCCAACGCGTCCCGCCATGCGACCACGCCTCACAGGCAAGCCTTTCTGCTGCTGAAGTTCCTCCATACCAACTCACCCCATTTAGGTCATTGATTTAACTGGTTGCATCGTACAACTAATATCAAGAAAAAGAAAAGAAAATGAAAATTTTCGATTGAGATCCGGTACTTTCTGAATGTGTCTGTGCAGTTTCACGTCAGACAGTGCGCGAACTCGGTTTCATGCAAGCAATACTGGTGAGAACCGATTCCCCACCTTCTGCGGCCCACGCTTCCTGGAAGTCAATGGCTTCCGCTCCGCTGGTCGATGTGTGTATTTGGAGGAATTCAGCATCACGCGAATTCAAGCACGAAGTGCAACGCAAAGAAAGAGGGTTGGGTCAAGAGTGAATAGGATGCACTGTTGTGACCGGCCAGCCCCAAACGTTGCACCATTGCCTATACGCACTTGGCCCAAGAAGAACGATGCCAAATCCACCAGCTCAAACGCCAAGGTATCCCTCTGTGCACATAGCAGCAGAACCGGGGAGGCAGCGCCATTGCAATCGATCACCCGCTGAATGCAAGCGCCTCCTAGCCCTCACCGCCATCAACCGCCTACATGCCACAGGTGGGCGCTATGCACTCAGCACTATGTGCATCGGTGCGGACCAAGGCATTGCACTGACTCTTGAAAGAATCTGCTTGGCCTTCGCATCACTATGGACAACCCATACGGCACAGCGACAAGCCATTTCAAAAACTCCCTCGAGGGGCGAGTACACGCCCAAAAGCCAGTGCGATGGCCGCGATGTTAATAACAAAGAACAGTTATTCTGTGCAATTAAAGTCGTCAGCAGTCTCCTAGTATCCATAAGGATTTGCAGCCTTTCAAATTTGAAATAGAGCACAGAGAAGACGTAGACAATTTTTTCTACAGAGGATCGACCGGGAAATTAACTCAGAAGTCTGAGCCACATGTTGTAGCCGTGTGATGAATCATTCACATGCAGATATATTTTTGGTCGACACGTATAGCGCTATCGGGTTGCTACAGTCTCGGATTCCTGGGGGCGCCAGCCGCCGCCGAGCGCCTTGAAGGCCGCAACCGCCGCGCGTGCGGATTCGGTTTGCGCTTGCGCCCGCATGTCGGAGGCACGCAGCAGGCTCTCGTCGGCTTGCAGGACTTCGACAATGCTGACCACGCCTTTCTGGTACGCCGCAAACGATGCCCCCCGGGCTCGGCTGAACGAGTCCACGCCCCCAGCCAGTATGCCGGCCTGGTCCTCGCGTTTTACCAGGGCTGAAAACGCGTTTTCCACATCTTCCGTCGCATGCAGGATGGCCAGCCGATAGCCAGCCAGCGCCTCGGCCTCCCGGCCTTTGGCCAGATCGATCTGCGCGTTGATGCGGCCGAAGTCGAACAGGCGCCAGCGCAGGCCCAGCACACCGGCGGCCTGGCTTGCGCCGCTGGTGAACAGGTTGCCGCTGGACACCGATGTTGCGCTGCCTATCAGTCCGCTCAACGAGAGCTTGGGGTAATACTCGGCGATGGCCACGCCGATGCGCGCGTTGGACGCAGCGAGGCGGCGTTCGGCCACGATCAGGTCGGGTCGGCGCCGGAGTAGATCGCCCGGCGAGCCGGTGGACGCAATCTGCGGGGCGCTGGGGATAGTGCCTGTATTGGCAAGCGCGGCCCGGTATGTACCGGGCGACTTACCTAACATCACATCCAGCGCGTTCATCGCGGTATCCAACCCCGCTTCAAGCACCGGTATAGATGCCCCTACCTGGGCCAGAGCGCCTTCGACCTGGCGCACTTGAAGCTCGGCGGCCAGCCCCTTGTTGTAGAGCAGTTGGAGGGTGGACAGCAGGTCTTGCTGTGTCTGCACCTGCTTCCGGGCAATCTCGAGGCGGGTTTGCAGTCCGCGGATGCCGATATAGACATCGGCAGTTTGTGCCGCCACCGCCAGGCGTGTTGCCGCCGCGCCGGCTTCCGATGCCTGGTATTCGGCAACGGCCGCCTCCCGTTCGCGGCGCAGGCCACCGAACAGGTCCAGCTCCCATCCGAGGCCCAGGTTGGCCTCATAGGCATTGCCATAACGGTCCAACCCAGGTCTTGTATTCAAGACCTGCCCCAATGGCGTTTCAACCGATTGGTAAGCCCGGGTACCCTGGGCGCTGATGGTGCCGGAAGGCAGCAACGCGGCATTCGCGGCGCCGAGCCCGGCGCGCACTTGGGCGACGCGGGTAGACGCCTGCGCGAGGTCCAGATTCTGCTCCAGTGCCAGCGTGACAAAGCGGGTCAGCTGCGGGTCGCCAAAGCCCTCCCACCACACAATCAGGTCAGCTGTCGTGCTGGCATGCCGTTGCGCGACTGCCGTTTCACCCAGGTAGCGATCTGGCATGGGCGTGTCGGGTCGGGCATAGTCCGGCCCGACGGCGCAACCGGCTGAAAGACTGGCGATGGCCAGCATGAGGAGAGTGCGTTTTAGCATGGGCATCTTCCGCGAAGTGGATGGATTGAATAAATGGATTGTGACTATATTACAATATGGTCACTGGTTGTGCAAGTTTACGACAAGGGTTAAGCTGTTGGATATGAATAAAGCAACTACTCCGGCGAGCACGGGGCGCGGCCCGGTCGATCACGATGTGCGGGACCAGATCGTCACCGCGGCCACCGACCACTTCCGCCTGTATGGCTACGAGAAGACGACAGTCTCCGATCTCGCCAAAGCCATCGGCTTTTCCAAGGCCTACATCTACAAGTTCTTCGAATCCAAGCAAGCCATCGGCGAAGTGATTTGTGCAAATTGCCTGCAGCAGATCGAAGCAGATGTCATGGCGGCGGTGGACGGGGCCGACCGCGCCCCCGAAAAGCTGAGGCGTATGTTCAAAGCCGTGGTCGAGTCCAGCCTTCGCCTGTTCTTTGAAAACCGCAAGCTGCATGACATTGCGGCCTCGGCCGCCAGCGAACACTGGGAGGCGGTACGCGTGTTTGAGGGGCGCATCCAGGCCATCCTGCAAGACATCCTGCGCCAAGGGCGCGAGAGCGAGGAGTTCGAGCGCAAAACGCCGCTGGATGAGACCGCTATGGCCATCCAATTGGTCCTGCGGCCCTACCTGAATCCGGTGTTGCTGCAGCACAGCTTGGATTACGCCGCAGGCGCACCGACCCAACTTTCCAGCTTGGTGCTGCGCAGTCTGTCGCCATAAGAAGACTAAATTGTTTGTGACTATTGACAATATTAGTCACTAGAAACACAATGAAATCCTGTTTAGTTTTTTTACGGGATTTCTATGCGCCGCCGCCTCGCTTTCACTGTTCTTGTCTCCGCGTTGCCGTTTGCATTGATCGCATGCAACGAGAAGACGCCACCTGACCCACGCACCGCAGTCCCGCTGGTGCGCGCTGCTAGCGTGCAAAACGCGGCCTCCGCGTCCCGTGCGTTCACCGGCAGCGTTGCCGCCCGGGTGCAAAGCGATATGGGCTTCCGCGTCGCCGGCAAGGTATTGGAGCGGCTGGTGGATGCCGGACAAACCGTGAAGCGTGGGCAGCCGCTGATGCGCATCGACCCGGTCGATCTGAAGCTGGCAGTCCATGCGCAGCAGGAGGCTGTCGCTGCCGCCCGGGCGCGGGCGCAGCAAACAGCGGAGGACGAGGCCCGCTACCGTGATCTGCGCGGCACCGGTGCCATATCGGCGTCAGCCTACGACCAGGTCAAGGCGGCTGCCGATACCGCCAAAGCCCAGCTGAATGCGGCGGAAGCCCAGGCCGAAGTTGCGCGCAACGCGAGCCGCTACACCGAACTGCTGGCGGATGCCGATGGTGTCGTCATGGAAACGCTGGTCGAACCCGGCCAGGTTGTCAATGCGGGACAAGTGGCGATACGCCTGGCCCATGCCGGACGCCGCGAAGCCGTCGTCCAGCTGCCAGAAACCTTGCGCCCTGCGGTCGGCTCCATCGGCCAGGCCGCGCTTTTTGGCAAAGAAGGTGTGACCGTTCCAAGCAAGCTCCGGCAGTTGTCGGATACAGCAGACCGGCAGACCCGCACCTTCGAAGCCAGGTATGTGCTCGAGGGAGAGCTGTCCAACGCCCCCTTGGGCAGCACGGTCACGATCCAGATTCCAGAGGCACAGGCCGCTGTGCAAGACGGTTTGCGGGTACCAATGGGCGCGCTGTTCGATGCAGGCAATGGGCCCGGGGTTTGGGTCATCAAGGGAGAGCCGGCCAAGGTGTTCTGGCGGCCGGTCAAAATCCAGCGTCTGGATGACGATAGTGCCCGCGTCGTGGGCTCGCTCAAGCAGGGTGACAGCATAGTCGCGCTCGGCACGCATCTGCTGCGCGACGGTGAGCAGGTGCGCGTGGCGGGTCAAGGCACCTCCGTTGCGGGAGCGCGGCCATGAGCGAAGGCCGCTTCAACCTCTCCGCGCTGGCTGTACGCGAGCGTTCCATCACCTTGTTTCTGATCTGCCTGATTTCGCTGGCGGGGCTTTTTTCATTCTTCAAGCTGGGGCGGGCAGAAGATCCGTCTTTCACGATCAAGACGATGACCATCGTCACCGCCTGGCCAGGAGCTTCGGCGCAGGAGATGCAGGACCAAGTCACCGAGAAGCTTGAAAAGCGCATGCAGGAACTGCGCTGGTACGACCGTACCGAAACCTTTACGCGGCCTGGTTTAGCCTTCACTATTCTGAACTTGCAGGACAGCACCCCCCCTGCGGAGGTAGAAAAGGAGTTCTACCAGGCCCGCAAGAAGCTCGGCGACGAGGCAGGCAACCTGCCGTCCGGTGTGATCGGACCCATGGTGAACGACGAATATTCGGACGTCACCTTTGGGCTGTACGCACTCAAGGCCAAGGGCGAGCCGCAACGCTTGTTGGTACGCGATGCAGAGACGCTGCGCCAGCGGCTGCTGCACGTAGCGGGTGTCAAGAAGGTCAACATCATCGGCGAACAGCCTGAGCGCATTTATGTCGAGTTCTCGCATGAACGCCTGGCAACGCTGGGGGTCAGCCCGCAAGATGTGTTCACCGCGCTCAATAGCCAGAATGCCCTGACGCCGGCCGGGTCGGTCGAAACCAAGGGCCCGCAGGTATTCATTCGCCTGGATGGCGCTTTCGATGCACTGCAAAAGATCCGCGATACGCCAGTAGTTGCACAAGGCCGCACGCTGAAGCTGTCGGACGTCGCCACCGTCAAGCGTGGTTACGAAGACCCGGCAACCTTCATGGTGCGCAATGGCGGCGAGCCAGCCTTGCTGTTGGGTGTCGTGATGCGCGACGGCTGGAACGGGCTTGATTTGGGCAAGGCGCTGGACAGCGAGGTAGGCGCCATCAACGCCGAGATGCCACTGGGCATGGGCCTGACCAAAGTGACGGACCAATCCGTCAACATCAAGTCGGCGGTCGATGAATTCATGGTCAAGTTCTTTGCCGCGCTACTGGTGGTCATGGTGGTGTGCTTTGTGAGCATGGGCTGGCGCGTCGGCGTCGTGGTCGCCGCGGCTGTGCCGTTGACGCTGGCGGTGGTATTCATGGTGATGATGGCAACTGGCAAAAACTTTGACCGCATCACCCTGGGTTCGTTGATTCTGGGGCTGGGCCTGCTGGTGGACGACGCCATCATTGCCATCGAAATGATGGTGGTGAAGATGGAAGAGGGTTACAGCCGTGTTGCCGCCTCTGCCTATGCATGGAGCCACACCGCGGCGCCCATGCTCTCGGGCACGCTGGTGACGGCGGTCGGTTTCATGCCCAATGGTTTCGCTCCATCCTCTGCGGGTGAATACACCAGCAATATGTTCTGGATCGTCGGCATTGCCCTGATCGCGTCCTGGGTGGTGGCTGTGGTTTTCACACCCTACCTGGGCGTGAAGATGCTGCCGGACGTCAAAAAGGTCGAAGGTGGACACGAGGCTCTGTACAACACGCCACGTTACAACCGCTTCCGCCGGATACTGGGGCAGGTCATCGCCCGCAAATGGCTGGTCGCTGGTTCGGTTGTGGCTCTGTTTGTCCTGTCCGTGCTGGGTATGGGCGTGGTGAAGAAGCAGTTCTTCCCAATCTCCGACCGGCCAGAAGTGCTGGTCGAAGTACAAATGCCCTATGGCACGGCCATCACGCAAACCAGCGATGCTTCGGCGAAGGTGGAAGCCTGGCTGGCCAAGCAAGAGGAAGCCAAGATCGTCACCTCCTACATCGGCCAGGGCGCGCCGCGATTCTTCTTCTCGATGGGGCCGGAGCTTCCTGACCCCTCGTTTGCCAAGATCGTCATCCGTACGGACAACCAGGGCGAGCGCGACGCACTGAAAACCCGGCTGCGCCAGGCCATTGCCGACGGACTGGCTCCCGAGGCACGGGTTCGCGTTACCCAGCTGGTATTTGGCCCGTATTCGCCATTCCCGGTGGCTTACCGTGTGACGGGTCCAGACCCGGAAAAGCTGCGTGGCATTGCTGCCGAAGTGCAACAAGTCATGGCGGCCAGCCCCATGATGCGCACGGTCAACTCTGACTGGGGCACACGTACACCCACGCTGCACTTCCGCTTGCAGCAAGACCGCCTGCAGGCGATAGGGCTGAGCTCGAGCGCGGTAGCGCAACAGCTGCAATTCTTGTTGACCGGTGTGCCAGTGACTGCGGTGCGCGAGGACATTCGCACCGTGCAGGTGGTGGTCCGTTCGGCTGGCGGTATCCGGCTCGACCCGGCCAAGATCGGCGACTTCACGCTGGCCGGCGCCAATGGACAACGCATTCCGCTGTCACAAGTCGGCAAGGTGGAAGTGCGCATGGAGGAACCTATCGTGCGCCGGCGCGACCGCGTGCCGACAATCACCGTGCGGGGCGACATTGCCGATGGCTTGCAGCCGCCAGACGTGTCGACCGCCATCACCAAGCAGCTCCAGCCCATCGTGGACAAGCTACCAAGTGGCTATCACATAGTGGAGGCTGGCTCCATTGAAGAATCCGCCAAAGCAACCAAAGCCATGTTGCCGCTGTTTCCCCTCATGCTGGCGATCACCTTGCTCATCATCATTTTGCAAGTGCGGTCCATGTCCGCGATGGTGATGGTCTTCTTGACCAGCCCATTGGGCCTGATTGGCGTGGTACCAACGCTGTTGCTGTTCCAGCAACCGTTCGGCATCAATGCGCTGGTGGGGCTGATTGCACTGTCCGGCATCTTGATGCGCAATACGCTCATTCTCATCGGACAAATCCACCACAACGAGCAGGAGGGGCTGGCGCCGTTTCAAGCAGTCGTCGAGGCCACGGTGCAACGCGCCCGGCCCGTCATCTTGACAGCCTTGGCGGCCATCTTCGCTTTCATGCCGCTGACCCACTCGGTGTTCTGGGGCACCCTGGCTTACACGCTGATCGGAGGCACCCTGGCGGGAACCGTCATGACGCTGGTGTTCCTGCCTGCCATGTACTCCATCTGGTTCAAGATCCGGCCGGCCCCATCGCACCAGTGATCTGTGATTTATCTCTATTCACCCCTACCTAAATAGCTAAAAGGAACAGCCATGTCGAACTCTAAAGTTGTCGTTATTACCGGCGTGTCGTCGGGCATTGGACGCGCCACCGCAATCAAGTTTGCCCAGCAGGGTTGCCGAGTATTTGGCACCGTGCGCAACACGGCAAAAGCCCAGGCAATACCTGGCGTTACCCTCATTGAGATGGACATCCGCGACGAAGCATCGATTGAGCGCGGAATCCAGACCATCATTGCCCAAGCCCAGCGCATCGATGTGTTGGTCAATAGCGCGGGTGTGACGCTACTGGGTGCGACGGAAGAAACCTCGATTGCCGAAGCTCAGACGCTGTTCGACACCAACCTTTACGGCCTCTTGCGTACCATCAAGGCCGTGCTGCCGCACATGCGCGAGCAGCGTTCTGGCCGCATTGTCAACGTCAGCTCGGTGTTGGGCTTTCTGCCTGCGCCGTACATGGCACTCTATTCGGCCTCCAAGCATGCCGTTGAAGGGCTGTCCGAGACTCTGGACCACGAGGTTCGCCAATTCGGCATCCGCGTGGCACTGGTCGAGCCCTCATTTACCAAGACCAACCTGGATCTCAACGCGCCCCAGACCGTTTCCAGAATTCCAGACTACAGCAAGGAGCTTGGCATCGTTTCCAAAGCGATCCAGAACAATGTCCAAAAAGCGCCCAGTCCCGATGGAGTCGCCGCCACGATTGTCGATGCCGCTTTGGGAGCATGGAAGATGCGCCGTACACCCAAAGGCGAGGCGTCTCTTCTGGCCAAGCTGCGCCGCTTCATGCCCGCTGGCCCCGTGGAAAAAGGTCTGCGCAAGACATTCGGACTCACCTGAATCGATTCCCCCTCTACCCGTTGCAAGCAATCAAGGGGCTTGACTCTAAGGGGGCATGCGCATCAATTGATCGGTAACCCACCGCCTCGGACAACAAGACCATCATTTTTTGCTTGCCAGCCTGGAACAGGCTTTGCCAAGCTTGCACCCAAACCCGGCTTCGCCATAGCCGGTGTTGTGGGTGGCCCGCATGGCGGCGCTTCTTGCCTCCCTGGATGGCACCGTGCTGTTCGCTGCATTCGGCGCCTTCCGGCCACGCTTTCCGCAAACCATTCATAGGCAGTGCCATCAACCAGGCAACGCGGCAAATAGGCTCCGTCAAGGCCGTGGCCTTTACCGTGCTGCTGTTAAGTGGCGCAAGTTTGCAACGTGTCGACTTCGATGCAGTCTATCTGTGCCATGCGAACTTGACACGGTTAACCGCTGCCTTCTATTTACCCGTTAATACATTGCCCACAGTCACAACGAGAAAGGCGTGACCCCGACTCACATCCAGAAACCACCATTTAAAAAATCTTGAGCATGCTGTCCCGAGGGATTCATGGACATAGATCCAAATCACTTCCTTTAATACACCAGCAGTCCGTCGCAAGACAGCGCATAGTCGAGTATGGTGGAGAGTCAGGCATCGTCCGTAAAACAGGTTCAACATTAGCTCACAACGAATTGCGTTTTGCGGACCATCCCTAGGGGGTATATGCTGCAATGCATTGCTCCCCAACAATAGACCCATGCTTGTTGAGTCTCATATCCACAATGAACACGCAAAGTAGCCGTTGGAGCCTGGGCGCCAAGCTGACTTTGGTGGGCGCGCCGTTCCTGCTGATGGCTCTGCTGTCAACGGCGGCGACGCTGTGGGTGTCGTGGCAGCTGGACGGCGGGGCTGCGGCCGTAAATGAAGCGGGCCGCATGCGCATGCAGGCATATCGCCTGGCCCTGGTGGTAGATAGACGCGAATCGAAAGAACTCGCACAACTGGTTCAAGAATTTGACACCAGCCTGGCGCTATTGCGCACTGGAGCGCCTGAGAGGCCGCTCTTTGTGCCCTGGGACAAGGAGATACTTGCCCATTTTTCCACGATAGAGCTGGATTGGAAGCGCTTTCAAAGCCAATGGCTATCCCAGCCAGCCGCCTCCATGCCAGCCTTGCGTACGGACACGGTCCAATTTACCTCCGATATCGACGTTTTTGTGGCCGGAATTGAAAGGCATTTGACGCGCTGGACGGCCATCTTGCATCTGCTGCAGATTGGAATTTTGGGCCTCGCGGTTGTGGGCTCGGCAGTATTGCTTTTTGTCGGCTATCTGCTGGTACTTGAACCCGTTCATCATCTAAAACAAGCGATACAAAAAATCCAAGCTGGCGATCTCAGCGCACGGGTCGAAGCGGTAACGTCCGACGAGTTTGGCACTTTGGCACAGGGTTTCAACGGTATGGCCGAACACTTGCAATCGATGTACCGGAACCTGGAACGTAAAGTGCAGGAGAAAACCGCTGAATTGGAGGAAAAACGAGAGCGGCTGGAATCTCTGTATGAAGTTACGGCATTGGTGGCGCGGGCAACATCTCTGGACGAGCTGGCACAAGACTTTGCGCAAAGCATCCGGCGCATTGCCCATGCGGACGGCGTGGCGGTACGCTGGTCCGACCAGGAAAACCAGCGCTTTCTGATGTTGGCCGCCAGCGGTTTGCCCGCCTCCATGATGAAGGATGAGCAATGCCTGCAAGCCAGTGATTGCCACTGCGGCACGCCTATCTTCAATGGCAGATTGCGCGTTATACCAATCAATGCCCAGCAACCGGCGGCGCTGAAACATTGCGCTGAGGCAGGATTCAGTACCGTGATTAATGTGCCCATTCGCCTACATGGCCGGTTGATGGGTGAAGTGGATCTGCTGTTCCACGCCGAAGTATCGCCATCTGAAGCCGAGCTGTCTCTACTGGAGGCACTGAACAGCCATTTGGCCAGTGCCATGGAAAATCTACGGCTCAATGCGAGTGGAAAAGAAGCCGCCATTTCAGAAGAACGCCACCTGATTGCACGCGAATTGCACGATTCGATCGCGCAGTCGCTGGCTTTTCTCAAGATCCAGGTGCAGCTCATGCGCGATGCCTTGCAATCGAATAAGGCGGGGGATGTGCAACTGGTGTTGGAAGAAATCGATACCGGCGTACGTGAGTGCTACGGCGATGTGCGCGAGCTGTTGATGCACTTCCGCACCCGGGCCAATGCCGAAGATATCGAACCTGCATTGGCGACCACCTTGCGCAAGTTCGAACACCAGACCGGCCTCAAGACCGAACTGGCGATGGCCGCCGGCCACGGCCTGCCGTTGACGCCCGATGTACAGATACAGGTGTTGCACATCGTGCAGGAAGCACTCTCCAACGTACGCAAACACGCACGCGCTTCCCAAGTGTGGCTGCAGGTGCAGCAACAACCTACCTGGCGATTTGAAGTTCGTGACAACGGTATCGGTTTTGCATCGGATGAACATCCGTTGAAGGAAATGCATGTGGGGATGCGCATCATGGTGGAGCGAGCACAGCGTATGGATGCTGTGCTGGAAACTATTTCAACTCCGCTGCATGGAACCTCTGTGATTCTGACGTTGCCAACGCCCAAGCTACCGGCCCCCACCCACACACCAGCCGCCCCCGGCATAGCGCTGGCTGCGCAAACTATCTCCATCCCATGAGCGATATCTCGGCTTCGCCTATCCGCGTTCTGATCGTGGACGACCATACCTTGTTTCGCCGTGGTCTGGCCGCGCTGTTGTCACGGGATGCCCGTGTGCTGGTGGTCGGCGACGCGGGCGATGCCAGCGAGGCGCAGCGGCGTGCGCAGGATTTGCAGCCTGATGTGATCCTGTTGGACAACCACTTGCCCGGCGTGAGTGGCGTGGACGCGCTGCCCGCCCTGCAGCAGGCCGCACAGCGCGCCCGCATCCTGATGCTGACCGTCAGCGAAGATGCTAACGACCTGGCCCACGCCCTGCGTGGCGGCGCGGCTGGCTATCTGCTGAAAACCACGGAGGGCGATGCGCTGATCAACGGCATTTGCCGGGCCATGCAAGGTGAAAGCGTGATCGCCCCGGAAATGACCAGCAAGCTGGTGGCGGCCTACCGCGGAGTGTCTGCGCCACCCGTGGCGCAAACCTCACTGTTGGACACGCTGTCGCCCCGCGAGCGCGACATTCTGCGCGCCATTGCCCAAGGTGCCAGCAACAAGGAAATAGGCCGCGACCTGGGCATTGCCGAAACCACCGTCAAGATCCATGTGCAGCATGTACTGCGCAAACTGGATGTCAGTACGCGGGTCCATGCCGCCGTCATCGCCACGGAAAAAGGGCTGATTTAACCCCTTCCGCGCAACCCGCGGGTTGATCCAGCGCAAACCAAAATCAATTATCTGGCCGCTTAGTTCTACAGAACTACGCCCACCGCTACCCGCCTAGTTCCTCAGGCGGAGGGGCGCCCATCCTTCAGAGGGATGCCGTTCCCGGACGGCCAAATCTACAGTCAAGTCAAGGTCCAGAAGGAGATTTGACATGACAAAAAAGGGGCAGGCGCTCTCGGTGCTGATGGTCAGCACGCTGGCGTTCACCGTGTGTTTTATGGTGTGGATGATGTTCGGCGTCATCGGCATTCCGATCAAGAAAGCGCTGGGTCTGAATGCCACGCAGTTTGGTCTGCTGATGGCAACGCCGGTGCTGACCGGTTCACTGATTCGCGTGCCCCTGGGCATCTGGACCGACAAATTTGGGGGCCGCAACGTGATGGCCATCCTGATGGCCATCACGGTCCCTGCCATCTACCTGATGTCGTATGCCACCGCGTACTGGCACTTCCTCTGCATCGGCCTGTTCGTGGGCTTGGCGGGGGGCTCGTTTTCAGTCGGTACGCCTTATGTGGCACGCTGGTTCCCCAAGCAGCAGCAGGGCTTTGCCATGGGCGTCTATGGCGCAGGCAATTCCGGCGCGGCGGTCAATAAGTTTGTCGCCCCAGCGCTGGTCGTGGCGTTCGGCTGGTCCATGGTGCCGCAGGTCTATGCCGCCATCATGTTGGGCACGGTACTGCTGTTCTGGCTCCTCAGCTACAGCGATCCTGCGCACCTGGTGTCCAGCAACGTCACATTCAAGGAGCAGCTCAAGGCGCTGAAAGACCCGCGGGTGCTGAAGTACTGCCAGTACTACAGCATTGTGTTTGGTGGCTATGTCGCCTTGTCGCTGTGGATGGTGCAGTACTACGTGGGCGAGTTCGGACTTGAGATCCGCAGCGCCGCTTTGCTGGCCGCCTGCTTCTCCCTGCCCGGCGGCGTGCTGCGCGCCGTGGGCGGCTGGATGTCCGACAAATGGGGGGCGCACAGCGTAACCTGGTGGGTGCTGTGGGTCAGCTGGATCTGCCTGTTTGTGCTGAGCTATCCGCAAACCGATTTCACCATTGCCACCATCGGCGGCCCCAAGACCTTCCATCTGGGCCTGAATGTCTACGCCTTCACCGGGCTGATGTTTGTGCTGGGCATCGCCTTCGCCTTCGGCAAGGCCAGCGTCTTCAAGTACATCAGCGACGACTACACCAGCAACATCGGCGCGATCAGCGGCATCGTCGGGCTGGCCGGCGGCCTGGGCGGCTTTGTGCTGCCGATCCTGTTTGGCGCGCTGATGGACCTGACCGGCATCCGCTCCAGCGCCTTCATGCTGATGTATGGCGTGGTCTGGGTCTCTCTCATCTGGATGTACTGGACCGAAGTGCGTCGCAGCGACGTCATGGGGCCCAAAGCGGCCACTCTCGGCCTGCAGACCTGATTACCGCTTCTCTGAAAGAAAACAATGGACACGAAAATTTCCTCCGCCGCCGACATTGGCGATTGGCGCCCGGAAGACGAGAAATTCTGGGACAGCACGGGCAAGAAGATCGCCTACCGCAACCTATGGATTTCCATCCCCGCCCTGTTGTGCGGCTTTGCTGTGTGGGGCATGTGGGGCATCATCACGGTGCAGATGTTGAACCTGGGCTTTCCCTTCACCCAGGCGCAACTCTTCACATTGACGGCCATTGCCGGCATCTCGGGTGCAACCATGCGCATCCCCGCTTCCTTCTTGATCCGGCTGGCGGGCGGACGCAACACCATCTTCCTGACCACGTCCATGTTGCTGGCCCCAGCCATTGGTACTGGCATTGCGCTGCAGCACCCCGAGTGGCCGTTGTGGGTATTCCAGCTGATGGCCCTGTGGTCGGGCGTTGGCGGTGGCAACTTTGCCTCCAGCATGTCCAACATTTCCACCTTCTTTCCCAAGCGCCTGCAAGGCACGGCACTGGGCCTGAACGCCGGCCTGGGAAACTTCGGCGTGACCACCATGCAAATCGTCATCCCGCTGGTGATGACGGTCAGCCTGTTTGGCAGTTTCGGTGGCGCATCGGTACCCTTGGTCAAGGACAGCGGCTGGATCTTCGGCAAGATCGCCGCGGGCACGCCCACCTGGATCCAGAACGCCGGTTTCGCCTGGGTACTGTCGCTGGTTCCGCTGGGTGCGCTGTGCTGGTGGGGCATGAACAACCTGAAGACGGTGACCCCGGCCTCCGGTGGTCCGCTGGTGGCCTTTGCCAAGATCACCTACCTGTACACGCTGGCCTTTGTGCCGTCGATCTTCATGCTGTACCTGTACCTGCCGGCCCCTACCGGCCTGGGCGTGCTCAATATGTGGGTGGCGATTCCACTGGATATCGTCGCTGCGCTGCTGGTGATGAAGCTGGCCGCCTTCGGCACGATGAAGGAAAACGTCGCCAAGCAGTTTGAAATCTTCCGCAACAAACACACCTGGGCCATGACGGCGCTGTATGTGGTCACCTTCGGCTCCTTCATCGGGTTCTCCATGGCCCTGCCACTGGCCATCACCGTGATTTTTGGCTTTCAGCACATTGCGGACGCGTCCGGCGTGATGACCCATGCGCTGAAGAACCCGAACGCGCCCTCGGCGCTGACCTATGCCTGGATTGGCCCCTTCATTGGTGCAGCTACCCGGCCCGTGGGTGGCTGGATCTCGGACAAGCTCGGCGGCTCCATCGTCACGCAATGGGTCTCGGTGGTGATGGTTGCAGCGTCAGCGGCTGTGGGCTACGTGATGATGTTGGCCTACCAGTCGGCCACGCCCGACCAGTACTTCTTCGCCTTCATGCTGCTGTTCGTGGTGCTGTTTGCCGCCACCGGCGTGGGCAACGGCTCCACGTTCCGTAGCGTGGGCTTCATCTTTGACCGCCAGCAAGCTGGCCCCGTGCTGGGCTGGACCTCGGCTGTGGCGGCCTACGGCGCCTTCATCGCTCCGGTGTTAATAGGACAGCAAATCAAAGCTGGCACGCCGCAGTTTGCCTTCTACGGATTTTCCGTGTTCTACGCACTGTGCCTGTTCGTGAACTGGTGGTTCTACCTGCGCGCAGGCGCGGAAATCAAGAATCCATGACACACCTATTGCTACATATTTAATAGCTTAGTGCGCAGGTGATATCTGCGCTAGAGGCCATTTTTACTCAATAACACAGCAGCTACACCGAGGTATCCCATGAGCCACTTTCTGGACCGACTCAGCTATTTTTCCCAGCCCCGGGAAACGTTCTCGGGCGACCACGGCGTCACCACCGGCGAGGACCGCACCTGGGAAGACGCCTACCGCAACCGCTGGGCCCACGACAAGATCGTACGCTCCACCCACGGCGTCAACTGCACAGGCTCCTGCTCGTGGAAGATCTACGTCAAGGGCGGCATCGTCACCTGGGAAACCCAGCAGACCGACTACCCCCGCACCCGCTGGGACATGCCCAACCACGAGCCGCGCGGCTGCGCACGTGGTGCGAGCTATAGCTGGTACCTGTACAGCGCCAACCGCGTGAAGTACCCCATGGTGCGCGGCCGGCTGCTCAAGAGCTGGCGTGAAGCACGGCTGGGCAACGACCCCGTGGCGGCCTGGGCCTCCATCGTGGAGGACGACGCCAAACGCACCGACTACCAGAAGATCCGCGGCCTGGGCGGCTTTGCCCGCTCCACGTGGGACGAGGTCAACGAAATCATCGCGGCGGCCAACGTCTACACCATCAAGAAACACGGGCCAGACCGCATCATCGGCTTCTCGCCCATCCCAGCCATGAGCATGGTCAGTTATGCCGCCGGCAGCCGGTACTTGAGCCTGATCGGCGGCGTGTGCATGAGTTTTTACGACTGGTACTGCGACCTGCCCCCGAGCAGTCCGCAGGTCTGGGGCGAGCAGACCGACGTGCCTGAATCTGCTGACTGGTTCAACTCCAGCTTCATCATCGCCTGGGGCTCCAACGTGCCGCAAACGCGCACGCCCGACGCGCACTTTTTTACCGAGGTGCGCTACAAGGGCACCAAGACCGTAGCCATCACGCCCGACTATTCCGAAGTAGCCAAACTGGCCGACATCTGGATGAACCCCAAGCAGGGCACCGACGCGGCCGTGGCCATGGCCATGGGCCACGTGATCCTGAAGGAGTTCTACTTCCCCGACAACGAAGAATGCCGGGCCGCCCCAAATTCTTCGAGCCCCCTTGGGGGGCAGCCGTCCGCAGGCGGCGTGGGGGCTCGTACCGAGCGCAGCGCCTACTTTGACGACTATGTCCGCCGCTACACCGACATGCCCATGCTGGTGATGCTCAAGGAACACACGCTCCCGAGCGGCGAAGTCATCACCGTGCCCGACCGCTACGTGCGCGCCTCAGACTTCAACGGCAAGATGGGCCAGGCCAACAACCCCGAGTGGAAGACCGTGGCCTTTGACGTGAGCGGCAAGGTGGTGCTGCCCAATGGTGCCATCGGCTTCCGTTGGGGTGCCGACGGCCGGGCCGATGAAGGGCAGTGGAACCTGCAGAACAAGGAAGCGCGCCATGGCAATGAGGTCAAGCTGAAACTCTCGGTGATGGAAGGTGATGCGCCTAGCACCGAGACAGCCCGCGTCGGCTTCCCCTACTTCGGCGGTATTCAACACGAGAGCTTTCCCAACAACGTAGCCAAGGGCGGTAACGACGGCGCAGCCGGTGAAGTGCTGGTGCGCACCGTGCCGGTGCAGCGCATCTCGCTGGGCAAGGCCGGAGAGGAACGCTCAGCCCTGGTGGCCACGGTGTTCGACTTGCAAGTGGCCAACTACGGCGTGGCCCGCGGCCTGGCCGGCGAGCTGGCCGCTACCAGCTTTGACGACGACACGCCCTACACCCCGGCCTGGCAGGAAAAGATCACCGGCACGCTGCGCGCGCAGCTCATCACTGTGGCCCGGCAGTTTGCCGAGAACGCGCACAAGACCCATGGCAAGTCCATGGTCATCATCGGTGCGGCCATGAACCACTGGTACCACAGCGATATGAACTACCGTGGCGTCATCAACATGCTGATGATGTGCGGCTGCATAGGCCAAAGCGGCGGCGGCTGGGCTCACTACGTGGGCCAGGAAAAGCTGCGCCCGCAGACGGGCTGGACGGCACTGGCCTTTGCACTGGACTGGATACGCCCGCCCCGCCAGATGAATAGCACCAGCTTCTTCTATGCCCATACCGACCAGTGGCGCTACGAGAAGCTGGGTATGGAGGAAGTGCTCTCGCCTTTGGCCGACAAGCAGGCATTCGCCGGCAGCATGATCGACTACAACGTACGCGCCGAGCGTATGGGCTGGCTGCCCAGCGCGCCGCAGTTGCAGACCAACCCGCTGCAGGTGGTGCGCGACGCTGCCGCAGCCGGCGTGGACGCCAAGGACTACGCCGTCAAGGGCCTGAAGGACGGCTCACTCAAGATGAGCTGCACAGACCCCGACCACCCGGACAACTGGCCGCGCAACATGTTCGTGTGGCGCTCCAACATCCTGGGCTCATCGGGCAAGGGGCACGAATACTTCCTCAAGCACCTGCTGGGCACCAGCAACGGCGTGCAGGGCAAAGACCTGGGCAAAGAAGAAGCCAAGCCCACCGAAGTTGTCTGGCACGACAAGGCCCCCGAAGGCAAGCTGGACCTGCTGGTCACGCTGGACTTCCGCATGAGCACCACCTGCCTGTACAGCGACATCGTGCTGCCCACCGCCACCTGGTACGAGAAGAACGACCTCAACACCAGCGACATGCACCCCTTTATCCATCCCCTAAGCACCGCCGTGGACCCGGCCTGGCAGTCGCGCAGCGACTGGGACATCTACAAGGGCTTTGCCAAGAAGTTCAGCGAAGTCTGCGTCGGCCACCTGGGCGTGGAGCGCGAGCTGGTGCTGACGCCGCTGATGCACGACAGCCCTGCCGAACTGGCGCAACCCTTCGGTGTGAGCGACTGGAAACAGGGCGACTGCGAGCTGATCCCCGGCAAAACCGCCCCTAACATGCAGGTGGTCGAGCGCGACTACCCCAACGTCTACAAACGCTTCACGGCTCTCGGTCCACTCATGGGCAAGCTGGGCAATGGCGGCAAGGGCATTGGCTGGAACACACAGACCGAAGTGCGGCAACTGGGTGAGTTGAGCGGCCTGGTCACCGCCGAGGGCGTGACGCGCGGCATGCCGAAGATCGAGACCGACATCGACGCAGCCGAAGTGGTGCTGATGCTGGCGCCTGAAACCAACGGCCACGTGGCCGTCAAGGCCTGGGAAGCATTGGGCAAGCAGACCGGCCTGGACCACACCCACCTGGCCATCCACCGCGAGGACGAGAAGATTCGCTTTCGCGACATCCAGGCACAGCCGCGCAAGATCATCAGTTCGCCAACCTGGAGCGGCATCGAGAGCGAGACCGTCTCCTACAACGCCGGCTACACCAATGTGCACGAGATGATCCCATGGCGCACCCTGACCGGGCGCCAGCAGTTCTACATGGACCACCCATGGATGCAGGCTTTTGGCGAGGGCTTTTGCAGCTACCGCCCGCCGGTGGATTTGAAGACCACCGCCGGCATCCATGGCATCAAGCCCAACGGCAACAAGGAAATCGCACTCAACTTCATCACGCCACACCAAAAGTGGGGCATCCACAGCACCTACACCGACAACCTGCTGATGCTCACACTCAGCCGCGGCGGCCCCTGCGTCTGGATGAGCGAGGACGATGCCAAGTTGGCCGGCATCGTGGACAACGACTGGATCGAGCTGTTCAACATCAACGGCGCCATCGCGGCGCGGGCGGTGGTGAGCCAGCGCGTCAAACCCGGCATGGTGATGATGTACCACGCCCAGGAAAAGATCGTGAATACGCCCGGCTCGGAAATCACCGGTGTGCGCGGCGGCATTCACAACTCGGTGACCCGCATCGTGCTCAAGCCCACCCACATGATCGGCGGCTACGCACAGTTCAGCTACGGTTTCAACTACTACGGAACCATTGGCACCAATCGCGACGAGTTCGTGGTGGTACGCAAGATGGACAAGATTGACTGGTTGGACACACCGGTTGGGCAGGAACAGGTCCGCGCGACGCAGGCCGAGGGAGAGAACGCATGAGCCGTATTCAGGGAGCCGCGCCATGGCACTGAAACACCTGGCCCCCGGTGAACTCGCGCATGCTGGCCCCCTGGGCGAAGCGCTGCCCGACACACACACCTTCACGGTGGTGCGCACCGACAACCTGCAGATCTTCCGCCTGGTGCTGCGCGCCGGCGCGGATCTTGCCGAGCACGCGGTGCCCGGTGCCATGGTCTTCCAGTGCGTGGAAGGCGAGGTCATTTTCCGCGCACCGGGCTGCGAGTTGCGCATGCAGGCCGGAGACCTCACCCACATGGCTGCCGGCGCACCGCACTCCGTCCATGCCGTAACCGACATGTCGGCCCTGGTCACCGTCGTGGGCCACGCGCCGGTCAGTCCGTCCGTCCCCCTCAAGGAGAACAACACATGAAAATCCGCGCACAAATCGGCATGGTCCTGAATCTGGACAAGTGCATCGGCTGCCACACCTGCTCGGTTACCTGCAAGAACGTCTGGACCAGTCGGCCCGGCATGGAATACGCTTGGTTCAACAATGTAGAGACCAAGCCCGGCATCGGTTACCCCAAGGAATGGGAGAACCAGGACAAATGGAACGGCGGCTGGGTGCGCAAGGCCAACGGCAAGATCGAGCCGCGCCAAGGCGGCAAGTGGAAGCTCTTGATGAAGATCTTCGCCAACCCCAACCTGCCGGAGATTGACGACTACTACGAGCCCTTCACCTTCGACTACGGCCACCTACAGTCCGCCCCCGAGATGAAGGCCAGCCCCACGGCGCGCCCGCGCAGCCTGATCACCGGAAAGCAGATGGACAAGATCGTCTGGGGCCCGAATTGGGAAGAAATTCTGGGCGGCGAATTCAAGGGCCGCAGCGCCGACAAGAACTTCGACGACATCCAGAAAGAGATGTACGGCGAGTTCGAGAACACCTTCATGATGTACCTGCCGCGCCTATGCGAGCACTGCCTGAACCCGGCCTGCGTGGCATCGTGCCCCTCGGGCTCGATCTACAAGCGCGAGGAAGACGGCATTGTGCTGATCGACCAGGACAAATGCCGCGGCTGGCGCATGTGTGTCAGCGGCTGCCCGTACAAGAAGATCTATTACAACTGGAAAAGCGGCAAGGCCGAGAAATGCATCTTCTGCTACCCGCGCATCGAAGCCGGCCAGCCCACCGTGTGCAGCGAGACCTGCGTGGGCCGTATCCGCTACCTGGGCGTGCTGCTGTATGACGCCGACCGCATCCAGGAAGCCGCCAGCGTGGAGCATGACCGCGACCTGTACCAGGCGCAGTTGGACATCTTCCTGGACCCGAACGACCCCAAGGTGATCGCCCAGGCACGCGTTGACGGCATCCCCGACAAGTGGATGGAAGCTGCGCGCAACAGCCCGGTCTACAAGATGGCCGTCGAATGGAAGGTGGCCCTGCCGCTGCACCCTGAGTACCGCACTCTCCCCATGGTCTGGTATGTGCCGCCGCTCTCGCCCATCAGTGCAGCAGCCAATGCCGGGCACCTGGGGCAGAACGGGCAGATTCCGGACGTTAACCAGCTGCGCATCCCGGTCAAGTACCTGGCCAACCTGCTGACCGCCGGCGACACCGTGCCAGTGATCCGCTCGCTGGAACGCATGCTGGCCATGCGTGCCTTCCAGCGTGCCAAGCATGTGGACGGCGTGGTCGACGACGCGGTGCTGGAGCAAGTGGGCATCACCCGCGCCATGGTGGAGGAGATGTACCACGTGATGGCGATTGCCAACTACGAGGACCGCTTCGTCATCCCGACCACGCACCGTGAATATGCCGAGAACACCTTCAATGTGCGCGGGGGCTGCGGCTTCTCGTTTGGCAACGGGTGCTCGGAGGGAACCAGCGAAGTCAGCCTCTTTGGCAGCGACAAGAAAAGAACCATCCCTATCAAGGCGGAGATCTGACATGACCACCCACAAGCAAACCGCCAACGATCTGTCCATGACCCTGCGCGTACTCGCGCGCCTGCTGCAGTACCCCGACGCAGGCATCCGCTCCCACCTGCAGGAAATGCGCGCCGCACTGCATAGCGCGCACACCGTTGGCCGCGAACGGCTGGCCGAACTGGACGCACTGATCGACAGCCAGTTGGCCCAAAGCGCCATCGACGCCGAGGCCGACTACGTGCAGTTGTTCGACTGCGGCCGCGCCACCTCGCTGCATTTGTTCGAGCATGTGCATGGCGACTCGCGCGAGCGCGGCCCGGCCATGATCGACCTGGCCAAAACCTACGAGGCCGCCGGCCTGTTCCTAGCCGAGGGCGAACTGCCCGACTACCTGCCGGTGCTGCTGGAATACGCCTCCACCCAGCCGCCAGCGCAAGTCCGCGCGCTGCTATCGGAAGTGGCGCACATCCTTAACGCCATCTTCAACGCGCTGGAAAAGCGCGAAAGCCGGCATGCCAGCGTGCTGGGCGCGCTACTGGAGATAGCGGGTGAGGCAGCCCGCTCCATCACCATCACACCCGACGAGCCGCTGGACGTGGCCTGGGCCGAGCCTGCCGCGTTTGACGGCTGCTCGACACAGGGCCAGGCCAAGCCGGGCGACCCGCAACCGATCCACATCGTCCGCCGGAACAGCCCGGCACAAGGAGCATCGATATGAGCGGCCTCTATGGTTTCCTGTTCCAGGTTTACCCCTATGTCTGCTTCACAGTATTCCTGGTCGGCAGCCTTATCCGCTTTGACCACGGTCAGTACGGCTGGAAGAGCGACTCCTCGCAGATGCTGCGCACCGGCACGCTGCGTTGGGGCAGCAACCTGTTCCATGGCGGTGTACTGTTTTTGTTCTTCGGCCATATGGTGGGCCTATTCACGCCACACGCCGTGTATGGCGTCTTCATGAGCGCCGCCAGCAAGCAGTTGATGGCGGTGGTGGCCGGCGGCATTGCGGGCACACTGTGCTTCATCGGACTCACGCTGCTTTTGTACCGGCGCATCTTTGACCCGCGCATCCGCTACACCAGCCACCCCACCGACATCGCCGTGCTGGTGATCCTGTGGGTGCAACTGACCGTAGGCCTGATCACCCTGCCCTTTTCCCTGCAGCATTCCGACGGCAGTGTGATGCTGATCCTGGCCGACTGGGCCCAACGCATCGTCACTCTGCGACCGGTGGATGCGACGGCCCTGGCCGCACTGCCCTGGCCCTATCTGTTTCACATCGTCTTTGGCATGACCATCTTCCTGCTGTTTCCATTCAGCCGGCTGGTTCACGTGTGGAGCGGCTTTGCCTCGATCTTCTATGTATTGCGGCCCTATCAGGTGTCGCGCGCCAGACGCCTTAACCTGCCGCAAGACCACAACCTGCCGCCCCAACACGACCGGCCCTGAACGCGGCACGCAGCGCAACATACAACACAAGGAATCACCATGGACAACGGATGTGGATCGGGCTCCTGCGGCTGCAAGAGCGGCGGAGCAGCAACAGCTCTCAGTGTGAAGCCCCAAGCCGGCGGCTATGACGCCGCGCTGGTCAACTCGCTGACGGCCCCCCCGCCCGTGCCGCTGGAGCCCCGCACCGGCGGGCCGGGCCCAATAGCCAGCATAGCCAGCGTCAACGGCGTGCCGCTCCACCTGGCGGACGAATACCCCAACGAAGAAAGCCTGCGCCAGATGGCCTGCAGCGAGCTGCTACGCCAGGCCGCGCAATCAGCCGGACTGCTGGCCGCAGACGACCTGCCCCTGACGGGTGGCGTGCAAAGCGAAGCTGCCACAGAAGCGATCGAGGCGCTGCTTGAGCGCGAGCTGAAGGTGCCTGAACCCTCTGACGAGGCCTGCGCCCGTTACTACGCCGCGCATGCGGCCCGCTACCGCACCGACGAGCAAGTCCACGCCCGCCACATCCTATTTGCGGTGACGCCGGGCGTGGACGTGGTGGCGCTGCGCAACCGCGCCGAGGGCGTGATGCTACAAGTCCGCTGCCATGACCGCGATGATGCGAAGGCGGCAGCGGCCTTTGCAGCCGCGGCCTCGCAATGGTCCAACTGCCCCAGCTCCGCCGAAGGCGGCGAGTTGGGCTGGCTGGGCCCGCAGGACTGCGCGCCCGAGTTTGGCCGTGAACTGTTCGGCCTGAATGACATGGGCGTTCTGCCCCGCCTGGTGCACAGCCGCTTCGGCTTTCATGTGGTGGAGGTGCTGGCCCGCAAGAGTGGCACGCCGCGCGCCTTTGAGACCGTGCGCGAAGCCGTGCGCCTGGCGTTGAAGCAGCAGACCTGGGCGACGGCCCTGCACCAGTACCTCACCATCCTGGCCGGGCAAGCGAACCTCGTGGGCGTGGCGCTGGAGGCGAGCGACTCGCCGCTGGTGCAGTGACGCGGCCATAGCCCGGCCCGCCGCCAGCGCCATGCCCGCCAACCTGCAAGCTGATCTGCCAGACGACCTGCTGATGCGCCTGCGGCGCTTTCACGACCATACCTTTCCCGGTACGCAGGCGCAGTTCCAGAGCCTGGTGCGCGACGGCCAGCACCCGACCATTCTGTTCATCGGCTGCTCCGACTCGCGGCTGCTGCCCTACCTGCTGACGGGTGCGGGGCCGGGCGAACTGTTCATCGTGCGCAATGTCGGCGCCTTTGTGCCGCCCTACGACGGCTATGTCGATGACCCCATGAACGGCTCGCGGGACACCGCACGCCGCTGGGTCGGCTACCACGGCACCTCCGCCGCTATAGAGTTTGCGGTACTCAACCTCAAGGTCTCGCGTATCGTGGTCTGCGGCCACAGCCATTGCGGCGCCATCCGCGCGGCCTATGAGGGCGTGCCGGATGAAGCCGTCAACCTCAAGGCCTGGTTGAGCCTGGCCGCCGAGGCCCTGCTGCCGGTACAGCCCGGCCCCGAAGCCCTGCGCCGCACTGAGCAACGCGCCGTGGTGCTGCAACTGGAGCGTCTCATGGACTACCCCATGGTGCGCGAACGGGTCGAGGCGCGGGCCCTGGCGCTGCACGGCTGGCACTACGTCATTGAAGACGGTGAAGTTCACGTATTTGATGTCCAGACCGGCCAGTTCGTCCCGGCATCCACGGCCTCACACAGCGGGGATGGGCCGTACAGAGAGCATTTAACCGAACCGGTTTTCAATGAGATAGACGATGCCGACCGCCCGCACTGATACCACCCGCTGGACCAGTGACCTCCTAGCCCTTATCTGAAAGAGAGCAACCCATGGATATTTCCTTTTTTGACGACTTGCTGCAAGCCGCGCGGGCACAGCCGCTGCCACAACGCCTGCTGCTGGTGTTTGCGAATGCCGACCTGCCTGAAGACAGCACGCCAGCGCAGCGCGAACGCTTCCTGGCGGGCCAGGGCGGCGCGCTGGTGCCAGTGATGTGCGTGGACAAGACACCCGACGAACTGCACAGCTTCGCCGATCTGGTGAAAGAGTCGGTGCAAATGGCGTCGGCGTGGAGCATGGTGTTTGCAAGCAGCCTGTCTGGCACACAGGGGATACCGCCCGGCAGCGCAGTCGCGGAGCAGGCTCTTGAGCGCATGGTGGCGTCCATCAAGGCGGGCCAGCTGGCAGCCATGGTTCCCTTTAACCGCCAAGGCCAGGCGGTGTCCCTGGGCTGCTGACGGCTTCGCCATGGTGGACACCATCCAAATCCGAGAACCCAAGCCGGCCGCCATCGACCCCGGTCTGGCGTTGTGGCGCATGGGTTTTCGGCCGTTCTATTTGCTGGCCAGTGTGTTCGCTGCACTGTCCATCGCCTTGTGGGCCCTGCAATACGCGGGCTGGCTAGGCCGGCCTTATCTGCAGGGTCCTCTGTGGCATGCGCACGAAATGCTGTTCGGCTTCACACTGGCCGTGGTGGTGGGCTTTCTCTTCACCGCCGGGCGCAACTGGTCGAACCATCCCACACCCACGGGTCTGCCGCTGGCGGCACTGGCCGGACTGTGGGTGGCTGCGCGCGTGCTGGTGCTCACCCCGTTCGGCTGGGCGGCGGCCGTTGCCAATACCGCGTTTCCGCTGGCCGCGGCCATTGCGCTGGCGATTCCTTTCCTCGCCGCGCGCAACCGGCGCAATTATTTCTTCATCGGCCTGTTGGTGCTGCTGTCGGCAGCGGCGCTGATGGTGCACATGGTGCTGCTCGGGGTGCTGGCGCTACCGGGCTGGCTGGGTATCCAGATCGGGCTGGATGTGGTGCTGTTCATCATGGCGGTGATGGGCGGGCGCGTCATTCCCATGTTCACCAACAACGGCATTCCGGGGGCCAAGGCGGTGCGCCACCCGGCCGTGGAAAAGCTGGCCCTGGGCTTGGTGTTGCTCATCCTGGTGGCCGACCTGCTGCCCAGGCATGGCGTCGCACTGGCCGGCTTGCTAGGCGCGGCCGCCGCCGCCCATCTGGTGCGCTGGTGGTTGTGGCAGCCATGGACGACCTGGCGCACGCCGCTGGTCTGGGTACTGCATGCGGCCTATCTGTGGATCGTGCTGCACCTGGGCTTGCGTGCCTTGTCCATATTCGGCTGGGTGGCCGCATCGGCCGCCACGCATGCACTGACGGTGGGCGCCATCGGCGGTCTGGTCATCGGCATGGTGACACGCACGGCGCTGGGCCACACCGGTCGGCCGCTGCGCGCGGGCCACATGGAGGTGATCAGCTACGGCTGTGTGCTGGCCGCGGCGCTAGTGCGGGTGTTCGTACCGCTGGCGGTGCCGGCAGCCGCCGTACCCGCCGTGCTGTGTTCCGGCCTGCTCTGGTCGCTGGGTTTTGCCGTGTATGCCGTGGCCTACTGGCCGGTGCTGACCCGGCCCCGCCTGGATGGCCGGCCCGGTTGAAGCGACCATGGACTACCTGACGCTCAAGACCATCCACCAGACCGCCGTGGCCTTGTCGGTTGCGGGCTTTTTCGCCCGCGGCCTGGGCGCGCTGTCCGGCGCTGCCTGGGTGCGCGGCCGGATCGCCCAGAGCCTGCCGCATGCCGTGGATTCGGTTCTACTGCTGTCGGCGCTGAGCCTGGCGTGGACATTGCGGCTCAACCCGTTCCTGACGCCCTGGCTGCTGGCCAAGATCATCGGCTTATTGGTCTACATCGCACTGGGCATGGTGGTCTTGCAGCCCGACCATTCCCGGCCAGTGCGTGCAATGGCCTTTCTGGGCGCGCTGACCAGCGTGGGCTACATCGTGGCAGCAGCCATCAGCAAAAGTCCATGGGGGCTGTTGAGACTTTAATTGCCCAGAACAATCCAGTTATTCCGTGCAACTAAGGTCGTGAACAGGGGCCTAGCATTCATGCGGGTTTGCAGCGTTACGATTTAACAACGGCCATAGTTAAAGTCGTAAACAAAATTTCTCGATCTCGACCACTTTTTCGAGCTGCCATCGAAAACGTGCTGACCGAACTGCTTTACCTGACCCTACGTGACATCAGCCTTAAATTGCAGGTCTGCAATACATTGCTCTATGGTCTTACCAAGCTGGGCCGGCCATCCACAGCCTCTATAACTAGCCTCGTTTTGAGCCGGCCGTTCTTGATTTAGGACTCCAAAACAACAAAGTGGATCGAATACCACACCATTTGCCAATGGAATATTAAGAATCATTTCATGTCAGCTTGCTTGCGGTAAAGTATTTACCCTACTAAACACCTGTTGCAAAGTGCTACAGATGCCAAACACTGGGGCACATCGCTTGCATCCCAGCTCAGCAACTTTCATTCGCCAAGATAGACTCGATGCGCGTCGCAGCTGTTGATGACGATCCTGCCCAACTTGACCTTATCCACGCGGTGGTGGCTGCGATGGGCCACGACTGTCACGTCTTCGCCCAGGGTGAGGACTTTTTGCATGCAGTAGAACGAGAAACCTTTGACCTTCTGATCATCGACTGGGAGTTGCCAGACATCGAAGGCACAGCGATTGTGCGCAAGGTACGTACACATTTAACGTCGGCAATACCGATTTTGATGCTAACCAATCGCAGCGACGAACGCGATATCGTGACCGGACTGCAGTGCGGTGCCGACGACTACATTGTCAAATCCAAGCGCGTGGTGGAACTGCGTGCACGCATTGCTGCCCTGCTGCGCCGTGGCGGCCATATCCGCGCCACCGAAGAACTTAACTTTGACCGTTACCGCTTCCATACGACCCAACGGAGCGTATATCTGGACGGCGTCGCGGTGGTGTTGAAACACAAGGAATTTGACCTAGCGCTAACCATGTTTACCCACCTGGGCCAACTGGTTTCGCGCGGTTACCTGATCGAAGCGCTGTGGGGTAAGGGTGCCGATGTCACTTCCCGGTCACTCGACGTCTACTTTTCCCATGTCCGTAGCAAGCTGGCGCTACGAGCCGAAAACGGCTACCGGCTGACTTCTGTTTACAACCATGGCTACCGGCTGGAAAAAGTCCAGTTAGCCTCACCAGACTATGGACCTACCCCGTTTCAACAATCCGAATGATCGCCCGATTTTTATCCCAGATTCTTTGCCACACACCTTGGATTCTTGCCCCGATTCTTCTGGGTTCCAGCGCTGCCGCTTTTTCGCAAAATATCGACTACACCTTGCAACCGGGTGAAAACCTGTATGTGGTAGCCCAGCGCTATCTCTACAAACCAGAGCAGTGGAAGCTGCTGCAACAATTGAACAAGGTGCACGACCCCTTACATCTACGGCCGGGCACCGTACTGACGATCCCCGTACATCTATTGCGCCCCCAGCCGGCGAATGTACAAGTAGTGCATGTAGTCGGTGACGCCAGCGCTTCGACACCAGGTCAGCCCAAAGACCAAGCGCTGGTCATGGGCCAATATCTGCCACAGGGCAGCCAGTTGACTATCGGTGACAAGGGCTTCGTGACGCTGCGCCTGGCCGATGGTTCGACAATTCGGCTGCCAGCCAATACCCGTATTCAGCTGAATGAAATGCTCTATGCGCCGGCGTCTAAGGACATTCGATCGACGATCCAACTGGACCACGGCCGCGTGGAATCGAAGGTAACACCATTGCCCTCAGCCAACAGCCGATTTGAGATCCGTACACCCCATGCCGTGGGTGGCGTGCGGGGCACCCGCTTCGGCGTGGCCCTGGATGACAAAGGCGCATTTATCAACGATGTGACCGAAGGCGCGGTACTGGTCCGCTCGGCTCAGTCTCCTGCGGTGCAAGCAATGGTGCATGCAGGTGAAGGTACCCGCTTAGGCACGGCAGATACCCAAGTCATCGTGGCGCCGCTGCTGCCCGCACCTGATCTGTCGCAGTTGCCTGCCATCGCGGAAGATATTTCGTTTGTGGAATTCACCCTCCCCGCTCTCGGCGCCGCCTCGGCATACCAAGTACGGATCGCTACCGACACCGCGCTGGACCAGGTCGTTCGATTTGGTCAATTTACCCAGACGGACGTGCGCTTTGAAGGCCTGGACGATGGCACTTACCAATTGGCAGTGCGCCCGGTCGATGGACGAGGTGTCCTTGGCATAGAGGCAAGTCGCTCTATACAGGTCAAGGCGCGCCCCGAGGCACCATTCCTGCGCCAACCGCAGCAGGGTAGCCAGTGGTTTTCGTCCAGCATCGAAATGCTGTGTACCGAAAACACCGGAATCACAGCCTACGATTTGCAAGTGGCACGCGATGCGGCATTCCGCAATCTGGTCGAAGATTTACACGACTTGCCCCAGTGTCGCCAGCTTGTAAGTGATCTCGTCCCCGGCACGTATTTCTGGCGTGTCGCATCGGTAAAAAACACTTCAGACGGCATACGTGATCGCGGGCCGTTCAGCAAACCACTCAGCTTCAGGATAGACGCCCTTCCGCCCACACCGCAAGCACCTAGCGTGGCGGCCGACGGCGCTACAGCATTGTCGATACATTGGGGTACGGCAATGACGGACGGCGTACGCTTTCATATACAGATCGCGCACGACTCCAACTTTGCCAACATACTGGACGACAGCGTGGTGGAAACATCCAATTTCAGCCATCCGCTGCCGCCGGCCGGTGTGTATTACGTCCGGGTGCAGCAACTGGACCGCGAGGGTCATGCCAGTGCATTTACCTCCACCCAGTCCTTCACCGTACCGGCACGCCTGATGACGTCAGGTAGCCAATCGGTGCTCAGCTCCGATGGCAATCCGGTGCGTCCAGGCAGCCATTAATGACCCAGCCACGCAGACAGGCAGCGTCGTATCTTGTTTAAATGGCGGCTCGGCAGGGTACTTTTACGGCAGGATAGCGGCTTGCATCCGCGCCGCTTGAGAAGGCGCCAGCGGGAATGGTTGCTGCTAGCCACCATGCTGCTGGCGGTTGTGGCCATGCTGGGCAGTTACAACGCGCTGGAACGACCGAATCTGGTGATTGCAGATCAGCTCATGCGCCTGGTTGATCGCCCGGTATCGGATGAGATTGTGCTGATTGCCATCGACGACAAAAGCCTGGCCGCCATCGGGCGCTGGCCATGGCGACGCGGCTTCCACGCGGCGCTGCTCGACCAACTCACACCAGCCCGCCCCAAAGCAGTCGGAATGGACTTGATCCTTACGGAGCAGGACCCGGTGTACGCCACCGATGATGCAGTGCTTGCCGACGCAATGCGACGCAACGGCAAAGTCGTTCTGCCGCTAGCACTGCAGGACAACTATGGCGCCGGCAAGTACACACCGCTGCTTCCCGTGCCGGTGCTAGCCGCATCGGCCGCAGCCATAGGACATATTCAGCTACAGCTAGACGCAGATGGCATAGTCCGCACCGCCTATTTACGTGAGGGCGATGGTGCGCACTGGTGGAGCCATCTGAGCGTCGCCACTCTGGAAGCTGGCGGCTTCACTACAGGCAATCGCGATACACCGTCTGTCCAAACGACCAATAGCACGCCACATCCATGGGTGCGCGACCGCTTGATGCAAATTCCGTTCGTTGGAGCGCCAGCGCATTTTCAGCAGGTGTCTTATGTGGATGTGCTGAAGGGCCAGGTTCCGCCGTCCACATTTACCGGTAAGTATGTGCTGGTCGGGGCCACATCGGCAGGCATGGGTGATGCATACGCCACCCCACGCTCCGGTAATGCCGAGCTTACCGCAGGTGTGGAAATTTCGGCGAATGTGATGAATGCGCTGCTAATGCAGCAGCGGGTGCAGCGGGCCACTGGCTGGCGCAACGCGGCGTTCTGCGTGGTACCAGTTGCATTGGGCTTACTGGCTATTCTGTGGCTGTCGCCCACCGCGTCCTTGCTTGCTAGCGCTACCCTCATCCTGTTGACGCTCGGCGCCAGCTGGCTGGCCATGCGCTACGCCGGTATCAGCTATGCGCCTACCGCCGCTCTCATAGGCCTGCTCGCCGCCTATCCCCTATGGATGTGGCGCAGACTAAGTGCAGCCACAGGGTATTTGCTACAAGAGTTTCGACGCATGGAAACGCGCCACGAATTTCCCCCAATGCAGCCCGTCAAGAGCCTGGGCGACCCACTGGAGCGCCATATCCATGCACTGCAGAACGCGTCGGCGCAATTGCGCAATCTGCACCGCTTCGTCAGTGACATCCTCAGCCATTTGCCAGATGCCACCATCATCAGCGACTCGGCTGGCCAAGTGTTGATGGCGAACCAGGCCGCCGGCCAGTATTTCCAGCGCCTGGGCATCCAGCAGGTTGCCAAACAAGCACTTGCGGATCTGCTGCGCGATGTCCATCTACAGGTGCCAGGCATTCCTGCGTTGCAAGACAACTCTCTGGCAAAGACGACGGACATTTGGACAATTGAATCAAAAGATATAGCAGGAAACGCTGTATTGGTGCGCTGCGTACCCTGTTTTGATACTGGTGGCATAGCAACCGGCTGGATCACCAGCCTGGTCGACATCAGCGCGATCCGCGCGGCTGAACAGCAACGTGATGAAGCCTTACGCTTCATCTCGCACGATATGCGCTCCCCCCAATCGTCCATCCTGGCCTTGCTGGAGCTTCAGCGCATGCAGCCCGCTACCGCGATCGGCCCCGACACACTACAACGCATCGAGCGCTATGCCCAGCGTACTTTGCACTTAGCCGAAGAATTCGTGCAGCTGGCCCATGCCAAGTCCAATGCCTATCGGATGCAGACAGTCGATCTATCCGAACTCTTAAACGAAGCAGTCGATGAAGTTTGGCCTCAAGCGCAAGCCCGTGGTATCCGCTTCAAGCTGCATCTCGCAGATCAGCCCGCCTGGTGCGAAGCCGACCGTGGGCTGCTGACCAGAGCCATCGGAAACCTGCTCTCCAACGCGGTGAAGTACGGCCCGGCACATAGCGAGGTTCACTGTAGCGTGCAAGAACTGCCAGGTCGCTGGCAGCTGGCAATTGCAGATGTCGGCCCCGGCCTTTCAACGGCGCAGCAAGAACTGCTGTTTCAGCACTTTGTGCGCCTGCAGCCAGACAGAAAATCGGCCCCCAAGGGCGTTGGCCTGGGCCTGGTATTTGTACGCACTGTAGTGGAGCGGCTTGGCGGCCGCATCCAGCTGAGCAGTGCGCCAGGGCACGGCACCGTGCTGCAGTTCTCACTAGCAAAGAGCACCGAGTAAACCCAGCCTCCTCACCTAGCACACTGCTACTTTTTACGGCTCAGGCCTTCGATGCGGATGTCTACCCGACGATTGCTCAGCAAGCACTCCTTCAGCTCATCCTCGTGCGCAAACCGTTCGGTGCAATCGTCCACCGGCTGGGTATCCCCCTTGAAATCCGTCTGCACCCGCGCTGCCACCACACCGCGCGACAAAAGCAGATCGCGCACCGTCATGACGCGCTTTTGCGATAGCGTCTGGTTGTAGTCATGGTTGCCGGTGGAGTTCAACCGGTCGGCATGGCCCACCAACACCAGGTTTTGTACTTCCAGCGCATCTGTATTCAAACGCGCCAGCAATTGCTCAAGTGATGCCAGGCTGGCGGCACGGATATCGGTACGGCCAAACCGGTCAAACTCGAACACAACCTGGGCCGACAGCCTGACCATTTCGGGTGCGACCACCGGTGCCGGTGGCACAGGAGCCGACACCAACTGCGGCGCAGGCGTGGGGCAGGACGCAGCCAACGCATCGGCATCCGCCAAATCGTCTTCGGCTATCTGCACATAGGGCTTTGCATGCCGCCATTGCTGCTGGTTCAACTCATTGCCGGCATGCACCAACTCCACTTCCGAACAGGCCACCCTTTGCTGCGCACAGGCAAACCCGGCATGCCCGTGCAATGCGCCGGCCCGCTCCCACAGGTCGGGACGGATACGCGCAGCACCGTTGACCAACGGCGTGTCGTTCGAGATCGGGTTCTGCTTGCCTTCCAGCGCAACGATGAGTTTGGCGGATTCGTTCAAGGACTCCTGCACAAACGCACTGCGGTCGTTACGGGTGTATTCGTGGAAGGACACATCCAGCCAGCATTGCGCCTTCGACAAGTAATAGTTGCGCACCGGCACACCCGTTTCGTTGATGGCATGGATGCGTTCCTGCATTTGGGCGTACACCGCATGGTCTGCACGTTGGGCTTCATCGGTGATGCGGTCATTCGCTGGCGTCAAGACGGTTTGCGCATTCGAATCCAACCCGGTCAGGGTGCCAACGCATACCAGCAGAGCGCTCGCCACTGCACGCAGTCTCAGGTGAGAAAAGTAGGAATGGTTCATGGTGTTCATTCGATTGATCATGGAATACCTATCGGTCCAAGGTGGAATTGACGTTGCGATTGCCGCCAGCAAACAGGTCTTCATCGAACTTGAAGCGCAGGCGTATATAAAAGCCGCTGCGGGTGTATTCGTAGCCAACCAGATCGCGGTCCGCAGAAAAACCAGACTTGTTGTAGCCCACGGAAAGCCACAGGTTTTGCTTCAGCAAATAGCCCGCCTCCACACCAAAGGCCCATTGCTTGGCCTGGTTTTGGCCGAACTGCACCGCACTCATCACGCCCAGGTCCCATTTTTCCGTCACGTCATACACAAGGCGACCCGAAAGCAACTGCGCACGGAAAGAGTCCTGCACCCCGTTTTCCAGGTTGTCATGCTGCCACTTTGCAGCAACACGGCCGGTCATCCACCAAGGGCGGCTGGGATGGTAGTCCGCGTGGGCCGACACGATATGGGCCCGGGTCGCCAAAGGGCCAACAGTGGCGTCACTCGCGTCCCGCTCGGTTTTAAGTTCGTACTTCGCCAGTGCATTAACCTTATTTGTATCGGTCTCGCGGTAGGCCACGCCGATCTGCGCCCGGTTTTGCAGCACGCTGCCACGGGCGTCGTAACGGGTCGCAAGCAGGTAGTCACGCGCCAGCAGTGTCCAGTCACGGTCTAGCTTGCGCGCCGCCATACCCTGCCACAACGTCGTATTGAATGCCTCGTTACTGGCCGTGCTTTCAATGTCACCGGAATGGCGATATTCAATGCGGGTAGATCCGCGCCACAAGGGGTTAGCGGTGTAGTCCACCCCCGCAGACACCGCATAAGCATCGGCCGCATCACCGGAGAGCACCTGGATACGCTCGAACGCCGTGCTCAGACGAATGCCTGGCGCAAAGTCCCAGGCATTGCGCACCCCGGAAGCCATTTGCACGTCCTGGCCACTGAGGGCATCGCGCAGTCGGTATTCGCTGAACAGCTGTGTGTCGCGGATGTAGCTGGAGTTCACCCCAAAGACAAAGGCATTTGCCTTGCGCTCCTCGGTAGTAATACTGTCCACGCCAGACAAGCCGGTCTGGTGCTCGTAACGACCGTAGAGCCGGGTACGCTCGGCAATCTGGTAGTCGCCGCCCAAGGCAAAACGCCTGCGCGCGTCGCCGCTCACGTCATGTTCCACCTCCCCGCCCAGCGTGAACTTGTCGCTGGCCCGGTAGCCCAGACCGGCGCGCACGGTTTGGCTGTTCAGCCCGGTCGTCTGGTCGGCCGCCGTGCCGGCCAGCGAGGTGCCCGAACTGATCACCACCAGGCCGCTGACAGGGTCAATGACCTGGTTGCCAAAACCTACGGCACTGCCTCCCGAGCCCGTGGCGATGCTGCTGGTCAGGCCGGCTGTGGAACTGAAAGGCGTCGAATACAAAGCCGTCACACTGCCTGCTGACTGGTGCATAGAACGCAGGCCCACGTCCGCTGTGAACCGTTCGCTGAGCTTGAAAGAGGCCCCGGCCTGGATCGAACTGCTGTCCGACGCGCCCGGGTTAAGGTCCTCGCTGCGCTGTCCCTGCACATAAAGCTTGGTGGTGTCCGTCAGCTTGTAGGCGCCATACACATTGGCCTCACCACGGCCTCCCGTCAACGGTGCGGCCAGGTTGTTGAATGTGGTGTCACTGCGACCGACGAACACCCGTGCCGTCGTGCGCTCCGCTTCATGGGCCATTTCAATCCGCCAGGCATTGCCTGACACATCGCCGGTCCTGCCCGCCATGCCGGGCAGCACGGAAACGTTGGTGGCATTGGTGTTGACCTCGGTGGTGGTCCGCGCAACTTCGGCCACCAGCATCGTATGCTCATCGATACGCCAGCCCAGGTTGGCGCTGCTCATTCCTTGCGAAGCCAGCGGGTTGCTGTCGCGCATGACCGAGCCGCCGATCTCGACCGAATCGGTCAGGCGCATCTGTCCGTCGGCCCCCATCACCCAGAAGGTGTCGCCGCCCTGGTCCACCTCGTAGGTTACGCGCAGAGAAACCGGGTTCAGATTCGCATCCGCCGATGGCAAAAATGTGTTGAGCAGAATCCGTCCGCTGAAGGGCTCAAATGTGTAGTCGGCCAGCCGCGCCAACGCCGTAGTGCTCAGAATACGCGAGGGCTGTTCGCGATCCCGCACCACGATTTCAACCTTCTCGCTGCCTTCGAGCACGGCACTGTTTCGCAGCCCGTAAGGGCCACTGCCCTGGCTGGAAAACTCCTCAACCACCTGCCGCAGAGAGTCGCGGAAGGCAAACACATTGCCGACCAGACCGCCATCCTCGTGGTGGTATCGAACGCCTGTCGCGCTGCGGTTGTAGTTGCCCAGGCTGCGCTGCGCCAGCGTGGCCACGTTTCCGCCACCGCTGCGTTGGCTGAAGCCGTCGCCTGTGGCGAAATTACCCCACAGCAGATAGCTCTTGTCCTTGTCAACCCGCACGTAAAGACGGCTGTCCGACAATGCATCCGTCCCCCGTAGCGAGGAGTCGCCATACACCGGATAGAACTCTTCCGTCTGGATGTCACGCAGCAGCCGCGCCCGCGTGACCTTGTCCGAGTCGTAGGCCGCAGTAAGAAGGTATTTACCCTGGATCGTGCCGCGCAGAAAAAATGCGCTGCGCGCCTCCAGATTCGCTTTGCCGTTATTGAATTCCCGACCCCAGGCGCGAATTTCCCGGTCGAACGCATCCTCATGCTCGGGACGCACCAGCAAACTGTGTTCCTTGCGTCCGAAATTGATGATGCCCTCCAGCAAACCTGCCGCAACCATCTCGCGCATCTCCGGCACGAAACTGACGACGCCAGAAACTTCCTGTGCACCCACGGTGATGCGCAACTGCACGTCCTGGGGCGCCATCGGCGCCAGCAGCGAGAACATAGCCACGCCATCGCTGACCCTGACCTGAACGCCTGGTGTCACCCGGTCGGCATCACGTGCCAGCGGGCCGGCCTCGTCAGTGCGTGCACCTGGCAGCAGAATACGGCCACCGCTGTGCTCGATGGTGGCCCAGACCGGCGTTGCCAGCGGCTTTCCGTCGGCACCCAGCACGCGGATGGTCACCGGTACGGCCGTCTGCCCGTCGGCGGGCACAGCATTGCGTGCCACCTCAACGACCACGCGCTGCGCAGCCTGGTTGACCTTGTAATCCACTTCGCCCACAGTGCCTGGGAAAACCGTCGATGTCTGCCCTGGTACAGGCTGCCCAGGGGTCGATAACGGATACAGCGGTTGAGCCACACCGGTGACCGAACTGCGTTCAACAGCAGTCAAAGGCGCGAAACGTACATCCTCGGACTGTGCCCAGGTAGTTGGTGCCAGAATGGCACCGATCAGCAGCGCCACAGCACTGCGTTGGGGCAGGCGATTAACGTGCATCGCTGGCTCCTTCACGCGGTTGGACGATGGGTTGGTTGGCGCTGTCGGTAGCCTGTTTGGGCATACGGACGGGCTTGCTCTCGAATCGCAATGCGGGTCCTTTCTGTTTTTCGGTTTCCACCGACCGGATTTCTCCCTGGGCTCGTCGGGCCTTGACTTGCTCCAATACTGGGTTGGCGCAACTGCCCTCAATGAAGTCGGCGCGATGCAGCTCTCCGTTCTTCAAGTCGATGAAGAGACTGTTGCCATCACCCAGATTTCGGTTGCTGGAAGTCGTCAGGCGCGAACCGGTGGGCAAGGTGCGTTGATCGACCTTGAGCACATGGCTGTTGGGCGTGATGCCGCATTGGCTGTATTTGCCTTCGCTGTCGCTGACCAGGTACTGCCCCGACTCGAAGTACAGGCGCACACCGGGAATCCCCAGCTCTTCCGGGTCCTGAATATGGTTTCCGTTGCAATCCACGAAAATCTTGCCCAGGACACAGGCTTCGTCGGTGAACACTCCACCGGTCACCTGCACTTGGTGCGATCCCTCGTTCGACTCGATGCTGCCAGTCACCGGCTGCAGGGCCGCCGTCAGGCACCCCGCGGGCGTTGCGCAGCCGTAGGCCCGCGCAAAGTTGATTCCTGTGCCCTGCATGCTGCCCACACCGATGCGCACCCGGTAGGTCAGCGTCGTGCTCTGGTTCAGAGTGAGACCCCCAACGGTGAAGCCAAGGATCGGCCCCAAACCACCGGCAGGATCAGGAGCGGCCAAGCCGTTCACCCGTGCCGTTCCGCGGATGTAGGTGAAACCCGAAGGCAGCCGATCGCGGACCGTGACTTGTGGCAATGACGAACCAGACGTGCGGCGCACGATGATGGTGTAGAGCACCGTATCCCCCACCTCCGCCACACGACGGCTACCGGTCTTGGACAACACGAAGCCGGCCGCATTCATCGGGTCTACCGGGATGTGGTTGTTCACCACATTGGCGGAGCTGCCCGGCGACGCTGGATTCAAGTTGAAGCTGAAGTAATACTGCGTCGTAGCAGAACCCGCCGACAGCCCGCTTGAGCTTGAAGCACACGCACCTGGCGTCGTCAGAGGATTCCCCGCCGCAGTCGTGGGAGGTGCATTGCTGCTCTGTACCACAGCCGGATCGGGTGGCCCGGCCGATACGGCCAGGGTGGCGGTACACGCGGGAATCAATGTGGAGGCTCCCGGTGCATAACCTGCAGGCGCAGTCACGCTCAAGGTGTAGACCCCTGCTGGCGCGGTGGACAACAGCAGGAACTGGTAGGCCCCTTCGGCGCCCGTGGTCTGCGTAAGTGCTCCACCCAGGATCTGGGATGCATCGAAGCCTGCAGGGCCGGACAAGGTCACCACCGCACCCTGCACCGGCAGCCGCGTCACCGCGTCATAAATCACACCTGCAGGGTCGAGGGGTAGGCTTTGCTGCAGGATGTTGTCACCCGGCGAAAGGTTGATGTTCTGCAGCACCCCTTGGGTATTGTCTGCACCGCCAGGATTGCCCGAGCCGACCACGCCTGCCGTATAGGACTGGCCACTCTCGTTGGGTACCGGCTTGCCGTAGAAATTGCCGGTGCCGGGCTCCCGGAAGCGCACTTCATAACCCGCGCCAGGTGCCAGCGAAGTAAAGGTGTAGGTGCCACTGAGGTCGGTCTGCGTGCTAGCAACCAGCACGCCGTTGTTCAGCAACTCCACCGTCCAGCCGGAGACCGTCTTCTCGCTCGCGTCCTTGACACGGTCGTGGTTGGCATCGCGCCACACACTTCCGCTGACGCTAGCTGCGGAGACCAACACCACTGAATCGCTGGCGCTGTTATTGCCATCAAAGCCGGCCGGCTCACCGCCGCCAGATACCAGAGCGGTATTGGTCAGGACCTGGCCGTTCAGGCCGTTGGCCACTGCCACGCGCACGATGATGGGGTTGCCACTGGCGCCCGCTGCAATCGAAGACGTGCTGGTGCAAATGACCACGCTCGCACCAACGCCGCCGCTACAGGTCCAGCCAGAGCCACTGGCCAAAGCGGCCACCGTCATACCTGTGGGCAAGGTGTCCACCACCGTCACCGTTCCACTGGTCGCCACCGTGCCGATATTGCGCGGCGTGAGCGTGAAATAGCCCGAACTCCCGCCGGAGGCGAAGTTCGATGGCGCATGCGTCTTTGCCAGCGCCAGGTCTGGTGCCGCCCCCGGGATTTCCGCAAAATTGTTTTCCGCGGACACCGTGTTCGTGCCAGACAAAACAATGCCGGTGATCCGGCTGCTGCCGGTCGTCGGATTGCTGGCAACCCCGCCGGTGGAGCCCGCCGTCGCGATGCCATTGCTCGTGCCGACGGGCTGTGCCGGTTGTGTCAGCGTGTAGTTGGCTCCTTCCGGCACGGCGGAAAAGCTGTAGCTGCCGTCTGCCGCGGTGGTGGTCGTCAGGTTGACCGCGTTGCCGTTGATGTCGGTCCCCGTCAATGCCACCGTCTGGCCGCCGATGCCATGGTCAGGTGGACTGTTTAACACGCCGTTGTTGTTGTAGTCGAGGAACACGCGGCCCGACACGCTGCGGCCGTTGGGAATTTCCGTAAAGTTGTTGGCGACCGACTGCGTATTCGGTGGCAACACGATGCTGCTGATCACGCTGGGCAGCACCGCTACCGAAGACGGCGTTCCGGCCGTGCCACCGTTAGATACGCTGCCAGCCAAGGTCAAGCCGTTGGAAGTGCCCGCAGGTTGCGCAGGTTCGCGCACGCTGTAGGTACCGGGCAGCAGATTGCCGAAGCTGTAGCCTCCATCTGCCGCAGTCGTGGTCGTGGCCACCACGACATTCGAGCTGTTGAGCAGCTCAATCACCACACCGCTCAACGGTGCATCCGCACCATTGCGGATACCGTTGTTGTTGATATCCAGGAATACCGAACCCGCGATAACGGACGGAACGATCTCGGCAAAATTGTTCTGCGTAGAACCCGTGATTTGACCGCCGGCACCGTCGCCATTGAGCACGATGCCCACGATCTGGCTGGTAGTGGCGCTCGAGTTCGAGGCAGTGCCCGCCGTGCCAGTGCTGCCGCTGGTCGACACCAGTGACCCCGCCGTGGTGATACCGTTGACGGTAGCACTGGGCTGCACCAGTTCACACACCGAATACGTCGCCGCAGGAAGGCCAGAAAACACGTAGTTGCCCAGCGCGTCGGTAGCCACCGGGTTCGTCAATCCGGACTGGGTCACCAATGCGCCTGCGCAGGAGTTTCCGGTACGCAGCTCGACGCTGACTCCAGCGATCGGTGTATCAACCGCAGTTTCGAACGTACCGTTCGGCACCAGGTTGTTGTCCCGAAACACACGGCCCGAGATAAAGCCCTGCGTACTGACAGAAAGAGGTGCGTTCGCCGCCTGCTGGTTGTTGCCCAGGTTGGTCTGCAATGCACCGGCCGCAATACTGTTGACATGCGTGCCCGCCGTGGCTGCGGTGACCTGCACGCTGATGCTGCAACCGCCAGCGGGAATTGAGGCACCGCTGGCGTAGGTAACTGTTGCCGATGCTGCGACGGCGGTCACCGTGCCAGGGCAACTCGTCTGCATGCCGGGTGTCGCGGCAACCAATACCGGCCCTGGCGCGGTAGGCAGGGTATCCACCAGCGCGGCACTCAATGTCACCGCGCCCGGATTGTCGTTGCCCAAGAAGATCGTCAGCGTAGACGTGCCGTTGGGTGGAATGACCGGCGGCGCAAACTGCTTGGACACCACCGGTGGTGTCGAGACCTGCAAACGGGCACTGGTCGGCTCTTCGTTGCTGACGCCTTCAAATGTCGTGATTGCACCCGACGCAATCGTGTTGGTGTAAGTGCCCGCAATATTGCTGAGCACGTCCACCACAACGTTGCAGGACGCATTTGCGGCCAAGGTCGCGCCTGTGAGGCGCACCGAGGTGCCGGATGCACTGGCTTGTACCACGCCGTTGCTGCAGGTAGTTGAGGCGTTCGGTGTAGTCGCCACCACTAGGCCAGACGGCAGGCTGTCGGTGAATGAAGCTGCCGTCAGCGTCGTCGCATTCGGATTGGTAATGCGGATGATCAACGTAGACGAGATGCCAGCCGCGCTGGTGGCACTGCCGGTGGTAAAGCCTGCTGGATTGCCCGCATCCAGGGTCTGGCCGGCAATCGCCTTATGCACGACCAGTGGGGCCTTCGCACGCAACACATCGCTGGCAGGCTGCGAGTTGCTCACCCCCACGCCGCCGGATGATGCGGAGATTGCACCGGCGGGAATGGTGTTGGTGTAGTCGCCCTGGGCTGACACGAGCACATCCACTTCGGCATAACAGCTGCTGGATACCGCGCCATTGGCAGCGCCCAGGTTGCCGCCAGCCACCTGGACCTGCCCCGTGGTAGGGGCGTTCACGGTGGCGCCGGTACATGTCGTGACAGGATTGAAGCCGCTGGGCACGGTGACCCCGGATGGCAGGTTGTCGACCACGGAAAGATTCGATATCGGCTGTGCGGTGGCGTTGAAAAACGTAATGCGCAGGCGCGACCGGCCACCAGGCTGTACCACCTTGGGAGTGAACTGCTTGGTCAGGCCGAGATTGCTTTGCGTCGTCAGGCTGGTGGTGGCCTGGCCGCTGTTGCTCAAGCCCTGGTCGGTTGCAATCGATGCCGCGGGGATGAAGTTCGTCAATCCACCGACAGCCACCGAGGTCACGTTGACCACCACCGTGCAGGCAGTGTTCGCGGCCATTGCCGCACCAGACAGGGAGACGGACTGCGCCCCCGCCACCGCGGTCACTTCACCCGACGGACAAGTGGTGACACTGGCCGGATTGGCCGCGATCACCATGCCGTTGGAAGGCGCAGCGGCCGTGCCATTCGTGGTGAAGTAATCGGTGAAATGCAGGCCGGTAACGTTTTGCGTTCCGTTGTTCACGGTGATCGTCAACTGACTCACCTGCCCCGGAAACGTCAGCGTGCTGGGATTGGTCGCCTTGGCCACTGTGAGGCCGGAAGGCGCATTAAATGCCAGGGTGGCACTCACCGCCGTCTGGTTGAAGACACCGCCCGCGGCGCTGATGTTGCCAACAGGAATGCTGTTAATCCAGTTCGCGCTGCCGGTTGCAACCACGTCGAAGACCAGATCGCAGTTACTGCCACCGGCAATCGATGCCCCGCTCAGGCTGATGCTGGAAGCACCTGGCGTTGCGCTCACAGCGGTGCTGCCTGCGCAAGTGGTGTAGGCATTGGGTGCCGGCGCGAGCAGCATGCCCGCAGGCAGCGGATCGGTAGCGGCCACCTGCGTGAGTGCAACAGCACCGTTGTTGCTCAGCCGCAGAGTAACCCGGGAGCTGCCGCCCGAAGATACCGATGTGGGAGAAAAACTTTTACTCGCCGCCAGTGACGAGGTATAGACCAGCGTCGCCGTGTTCGAGTTCACCGGCGTAAGCGTATGCGTCAGACCATTCCCATATGTTTCCGTGCCTGTCACCGTGGCAGTGTTATTAAAGGTACCTGCCGGCCCGACCACATCAAATTGCACCGCACACGACCCCACTACGCCAATACCGTTGGACGCGCGCGCCGGAACCGTCGCTCCATTTATCGAGAAGGATGTAGCATTCGGCGTAGCTGTCAGCACCGGGTTGCCCAGGCAGGTAGTCGCTGCGTTGGCCGGATTGGCAATGCGCATCTGCCCGCCGCCGCTCACTGCCAAGGGCAGGTTGTCACCCAGGGTCACATTGGTCAGCGAGTTTGCCGACAAGTTGTCCAGACGGATGGTCACCCGTGATACCGCACCTTCCGATAGCGGGCCTGCGGGGCTGAAACTCTTGTTGGCCGACAGCACTGCGCCGGCATTGATGTTGCCCGAGGCACTGGTTGCGTTGCCATAACAGACCTGCGGCGCAGAGCCGTAGCAGACGGAGCCCGCGCTCAAGGTATTGTCAAAATTCGCGTTTGCCGACGCGCTACTTGACGCCATGGCCCAGAAGGTGATGGTGCAGGTACCAGGGCTGCTAACACTGGCGCGCGCCGGAACTGTGATCGTGCCGAAGGTGATCGCGCTGGCGCCCACCGAGGCGCCATTGGTCACGCTGACTCCGCAACCGCTGGGGGTGTAGTCGAAGCCGCCGATGTTGCCCGTCAGAAAGGTCTGGCCCTGCTGCAAAGTATCGGGAAACCCCAAATCAGTAATCGCCGAGGCGGACCAGTTCTGAACCGTGACCTGGTACCGCACCGGATTACCTGGCTCCGGATTGTTCGGCGCAACCGTTTTGTTGACGTTCAGGTTTTGGAAAACTGTCACCGTTGAGGATGCGGGCTGGCTCACAATGGCGGAATTGCCCACGTCCACGGCTCCTGCCGCGAGGGAGTTGGTGTAGGCCCTGGGGGTATTGGCCGTTTGTACAGTTCCGGTGAAGTCCACCGTGATCGCGCAACTGCTCCCAGCGGGAATAGCGCCACCCGTCAAGGAAACGCCGGTACTATTGGTTGTGGCTGCCAACGCACCGCCGCAGGTGGTGGCCTGTCCCGTTACTTTCAAACCATAGGCATTCAGATTTCCTGCCGTGGTGCCGTCAATCGGGTCGTCCACAAAGCTGCTGATGGCTAACGGGCTGCTGCTGCTATTACCCAGGGTGATGGTGAACCGCCCTGTGCCGCCGCTCGCCAAGGAACTGGCGTCGACCGTCTTGCTCACTTGCAAGGGCGATCTGACGGTGATGTTCGCCGCCGCATTTGCCGCCGCCGGTATTCCTAGATCATTCGTGAACTGCGTGCTGCGGTTGATGGTGTTGGTCTGCGTTGTGCTGTAGTTGCCATTGGTCTGCGCAGCCTGCACATTCACAGTGAACGTACAACTGCCGCTGACACCGCCCGAGCTGGCAGGCAAGGTTCCCGATGCGGAGAAATTGTTGTCACCTGCGCTGGCACTTACCACCGGCGCGGCGCCGGCGTTGTTGCAGCTGGCGGTTACACCCGTTGGCGAAGCCACCTGGATCACCGACGATCCGCCAAGCTGGGGGAAAAGGTCAGTCACGTGAAAATTCGTGATGGCTACGGGGTTGGTGTTGGTTAAAGTCACGCTAAGCGACGTGGCCGCGCCACCAAGCACCACCGTGCCCGTACCGAAGGCTTTGGACAGGCCTGGCTGCGCAAGCGCAATCACGTTCACGCTTTGCTGAACCGCACCCACGTTTTGCACCGGCGTGCCATCATCGCCAGTCACCGCGCCATCCGAGATGGAATAGGAATAGGCTGCAGCGTTGCCGGTAGAAGTTCCCGCCGTAACAGGAATCACGATGGCGCAGAAGCCATCCACCGACCCGGATCTTGGCGGGATCACACCGCCGCTCAGGCTGATGCTCTGCCCCGTGGCCGTCAACACGCCGGATCCCGCGGAAGTGCTCGGGCCCGAAGGGTCCGTGCAGGTATAACTTGCAACCCCGGCGACGCTCAGACCATCGGGTAAGGTACCCGGCAGCAGATTACTGAAACCAACATTGCTGATGGAGGCTGAAATATTATTGTTCGACAGCGTGATCTGCAGGCGCGTCGTCTGGCCGGGATAGATCTGTGTCGGATCACCCGCCACCAGGGTCACCGAGGCGCCCAGGGCAGCAAAAGCCGTGTTCACAAAAGCCAAGGACAGCAGGGCCAAACACAGCGCACGCGCTCCGCGCAGCGCAGCAACCAATAACCCTGTGCGATCTCCCGATCGTCGCCCCAGATATGTCGATAAGCGCTCTAGCTGCGCCCATTTTTCCCTGCAAACCGCCTCGGTCCAGGCCCCCCGGTATGTACTCCCCACGGCGCAATCCTTGAATAGTTGGAACTGCCGGGGAGTCTATTTTTTGGAGGGTTACATCTACAACACAATTAACAAAGCATTAATAAATCTTCATAAAACAGGAGTTCTTGCGTCAGCCTCGGTTTACCTTCCGATTGTTCCAGCCGGGACTTGCCCGTCACAACCTGGGTTGTTCCGCTTAAATCTTAAATATATGGGCGAATTCAAGTATGAAGTGCAACGCAGAGAAAGAGGGGTAGGTCAAGAGTGAATAGGATGCACTGTTGTAACCGGCATCCAAGGGCTGCGACCATGATGGCTTGCTGAAGCTTATCGCCAAAGCCCGCTTGCGGAACGTGTCGTCGATATAAAGCTATGGGCCGGTCAAGGTTTTCTGCGGCTGCCCGTATTTGGACCGAAGCATCAAGATGCTGCGAATACCTTCACGGTCAAGATCGAGGTTTCTGTAGAAACCTGTGCAGCAGAACGCGGCACTGGTGGCACAGACGGCTGCGACTTCCAGCTGCACCTATGAGGGACGTACTCTGGTGAAAACCTGGAACGTCTCCGGCCGGAGAAGCAATCCTTCACATCCTGACCAAGCTTTTTCTAGATCCACGCGCAGATAACTACAGTCACCAAGAGTGAGCCAACCACTGCGGCTCCCCCAAGCTCCGCACGGCCGCAGAAAACCTGCGACGCCGCGCACGAAACGACTCATAGCCATGTGGGGCTTTACGGGCCGCCGCATGGGCGGACCAGTAGATGTAGGCGTCAACGATCTGAATGAACTGCTCAATGGTTGTCGCCTGCCAGTCCCGAGGGTAGAACAGCTCCGTCTTCAGCCGCCCGAAGAAACCCTCACAGACCGCATTGTCCGGCCAACAGTTCCGAGCAGCAGCACCTCGATGCAATCACTCTTACTCTTTGCAGCCCAACTCGCTGACCTGCTGGACACCGGTCCGACGCACACCTGTGTGTCCGTCGTCTTGGCTGAAGCCCCATCGGGGCACTCCCGAGTTACTTGACCAAGTGCTGCCACATGCGCAGCATGAAGCCCGCGCGCTCCACATCCGCCTGCGCAATTAGCGGAGTTTCACCAATCGGCTTGCCGTTCGATTCTGCGATCACCTTGCCGATCACGGCACCCTTGGCGACCGGCGCCTCCAGGTCAGGCTTTACCTGCACCGAGGTCTGCAATTTTTGACCGCGCGGGACGGTCAACGTCCATGGCAATCCCAGGCCTGCGGCGACGGTGTCGGCCTTGCCAAACCTGAGCTTGGCATTAGTGACCACGACATTCGGCTGAATGGGGGTGGCCTTCTCGAAGTGGCTGAATCCCCAACCCAGCAGTGTGCGGGTCTCGTCGGCACGTGCCTTTGCGCTGTTGGTGTTGAGGATGACCGTGATGAGGCGCATGTCGTTGCGCTTGCTTGAGGTGACCAGGCAGTAGCCCGCTTCCTCGGTGTGGCCCGTCTTCAGCCCATCGACAGTGGGGTCCGTGTAGAGCAAGGCGTTGCGGTTGCCTTGCTTGATCCCGTTGTACTTGAACTCGCGTTCGGCGTAAATCGGGTAGTAATCGGCACTGTCGTGGATGATTGCACGCGCGAGGATGGCGAGATCCCGGGCAGACGACTTGTGCGCCGGGTCGGGCAGGCCTGTGGGGTTCACGAAATTTGTGTTCGTCATCCCAAGGCGCTTGGCTTCGACATTCATGAGCTTGGCGAAGCCCTCTTCGGAGCCAGCCATGTGTTCGGCGATCGCCTTGGAGGCGTCGTTGCCCGACTGGATGACGATGCCACGCAGGATGTCCATCACCGTGGCCTGGCTGTTCAGCGGCAGGTACATGCACGACTCGGTGCTCGAACCGCGACACCAGGCGTTCTCGCTGACCGAAACGAGATCGTCCTTTTTGAGTTTGCCTGAGCGAAGGGCCTGCTCAACCAGGAAGCTGGTCATCATCTTGGTCAGTGACGCTGGCGGCAACGGTTCGTCGGGGTTGGCTGAGGCAAGTACCTCTCCGGAGTCGAAGTCCATCAACAGCCATGCCTTGGCGGGGATGGCCGGCGCGCCACCGGCCACGACGGATTGCCCGGCCAACGGCGCTGAGGCTGGCACCTCGACTGCGGACTTTTTGTGGGCACCAGGCTTGGCTGCTGGGCGATCAGCTGCAAAAGTCGCCAAGCTGGGCACCAAGGTGCCTGCGGCTACGGCGAATACGAGAGGCAGGAGGGAAAATTTCGTGGATTGCATAGGATTCATGGTCGTGATCGCTCATTGTGGCGGAGCGTACCCCGCTTTCTTGCATGGGGGAGATTTTCATCAGCGGAACCAGCTAGTTGGTCTGCCAGACACGTACGATGTGCGGCTTCAGCTCTGCATCGTGCTTGGCCCACCGGCTCAGCAGCGTGGCATCCAGCTGCTGCGCTGCGTATCGCCAGTAGCCGGATGGGGCGACCTGCAAGATCCTGCAAATCTTGGGAGCCATGGATTCAATGGTGACCCACTGCGATGGATATTCGCCCCCAGCCCAATCGATCGTCGCGGCTTATCCTCGTCCTTCCAACGCACATACCCATCCAGCTGGAAATTGCGAACAAAACCGGGGGCAGTGGTTCAGGTCCCCTTGGCGCGCGTCAACGCTTCGACACACGACGCCAAGCAAGCTGTATTTGTCAGAGTCGACCATTTCGCCCCCACTATTTCACACTGAAAGTCTCAGGTGGCATGTCCCAACCTAAGCGCCTCACAGTCTCCAGCATGATCCATGCAGACTGCTCCGCCGTGCACCAATGCTTGTGCAGCAACCCTTGGAATGCCGCCGCCATAACCTGTGCGTGGTTGTCCTGGAAAACAGGCAACTTGCGTGTGCAGTACGCGCCCATCTGATCGACCCAGTCATCGCACATTTGGAATATTTCAAGCACCTCCGCTGGCGAAGTACCCAGGGCATAGTACTTGCCGTCTTCCTCCACCAAATCCATCTTTGGCTGCGCACCGGCCAAGCCCGAGGGCGTCGCTTGGATGGGAAAGTCGTCTGGCACACCGGGGTAGTGAGAGCGATCGATGGACATAGCACGAGGCTCCTGCAAATGCATCCGGCGTAGCGTTCACTCGCATTGGAATCAAGGGGCGTTTCTGTCCCAGGCATAGGGCAAGATTGCGTCCATCAACGGCCATGGGCGAATCCGTGCCGCTGGCCTCGAACAGGTGGTCCTATGCGTTACCCCTAAAATAATTTCACGGCCCAACCGGGTCGGTGTCCTCCAACAACCAGTGAAATCACATGGCAACCACCAAAAAAGCGCCCGCCAAGACCGCGGCACCTGTCAAGAAAACCACCGCAGCCAAGAAGGTCGTGCCGGCTAAAGCTGTTACCGCCAAAGCCGCCGCCGAACCAGTCAAGGCCAAGCCTTTCAAAGACAAGCTGAACAAAACCCAGCTGACCGCGCATCTGGCGGCAGTATCTGGTGTGGAACCCAAAGGCGTACGTGCCGTGCTGGCCGCTTTGGAAGCGACGATGCTGGCATCGCTGCACAAGAAGGGCGCTGGAGAATTCGCTATTCCCGGCCTGGTACGTGTAGCGGCCATCCAGGTGCCGGCCAAAAAGGCCCGCAAGGGTATCAATCCCTTCACTAAGGAAGAACAGGTGTTCAAAGCCAAGCCTGCCACGGTGAAACTGCGTGCGACTTTCTTCAAGAAGCTCAAGGACGCAGCGATTTAAACCTACTGCCCTTGCCGCATGGCCAGCGGCATACGCTGCAGGGAACTCGCCCCACGCAAAGGACGCCTTGAGCGTCCTTTCTCTTATGCTTCAACGTTCCCCTTTTGGAAACCCTATGACAAAGACTCTGCTTAGCATCCACAAGAAAATTGAGAGTCTGCAAAAAGAAGCCGCGCTCATCCGGACGAGGGAAGTCGGAGGTGTGATCGAGCGGATCAAGGTTGCCATAGATTTCTATGGACTCACCGCAGAGGACCTCTTTGGGAACGCTACCGCGAAGGGTAAGCACAAGAGCAAAGGGCCACGGGCGCGTCCGCCCGTATACCTGTGAATCCATCTGTTGCCCATGCCGAAATCATCGCCACTTTCAAGCGGGCTGAGGCAGATGCCGCTCACAAGTTCGGATTGATCAAAGCAGCTGCGAAAAAGGGGCCCAAGGCCATCGAAGCTGCCGTCGACGCAGCGACAAAAGCAGCAAAACGCAGGGACTCTTACGCAAAGAAGCTGGATGCCTTGGGTGTGAGTCTCAAGGATTGATGAGTATTCCGCCTATTTCCCTGCACCGGTCCTTGGCGACTTCCCCCAACTGGACCCAACCCGAAGGGCAGGTGCTGGCCCTACAGCATCAGGCGCAGGCGGCCAATGCTGCCGCACGGGTGGAGTCGGGCCTATCACTGGAGAAGATTCGCTTTCGCTATGCGGTCAGTGGCAGCAACCCGCCGTAGAAGCTGCTACCCCACCAAGCGCCGGAATGACGCCCGATAGTCAATCGACTCCAGATGCAGCCTATCCGCCAGCCGCCACATTCAGGATGTGGAACGTGGGCTCCTCACTGAATGCAAGCGTCGCAAAAAAAGGGCCAGTAGCCCCTTTTTTTGTGAGCTCTCGACGAACTGTATTTTCCCGTATATAAATACCTATATCGCTTATGAAATATGCAGTTTGTGCTATTGTTCTGTGCAATTAAAGTCGTAAACAAGTCCAATATTTCTACCGCCGTCCAACTTTTCAGCCTTAAGTCGGCGGCAGCAGCATCGCTCCCCTTGCTGGATGAGTGCATCCAGAACATCAGTACTACTTACCTCGCGGCGTTGACTTTGAAAACCCGAGTTTCTCCATAGCTTCATGGGTTTCAAGAAGCATTGCGGACACCTCGGCCACCGTCACTCGCAGGCCGGTAGCACGTTCACGCATGTGCTCATAAGCCTGAGCTTCGGTCATGCGCTGGTAGTCCACCAGCACGCGGATCGCCTTTTCGATCTGGCGGCGTGACTTGATGGTGGACTCGAGTTTTTCAATCTTCCCTTGCTGGCGCTGCTGAAACCCTTGCGATGCCCTGGCCAGTACCAGAGTACTGAGAATGCCCGACGAACGAAACGGCTTCGTGAGGACGCCATGGGACTTTGTATCCAACAGCAACTTTAGCGTTGTTGGACTTTCGTAGTCCGAGAGCGCCACGAGGGCGGCATCCACCGCGCTGGCATTCCAGGCGCTGCTGCCTTCGAGGTCTTGGGAGACCTGGAAAAAGATCACGTCCACACCAGTGGGCGGTTCGGCCGGGAATGGCCAGACCAACTTGAGTCGGCAGCCGATGCGCTGCAATTGCTGTACGACCACGTCGCGGTCTTCCCCGGGCGGGTAGACAACGGTGACGCTGATACTGCGCAGGTCTTCATAGAGACGACGGAGGCTGGAGCTCATGGCCTCACCTCAACCAGAATTCGGAAAACCCGAAAGTGGACAGATATGGGTCGGGCTTTACGGGTTCCGATGCCTCCCACGCGATGTCGAACTGCCCGTCGGCGCGACAGATGCCGATGCGGGGCGTGAGCGCGCAATGGTTGTTCTCTGCGTCCACTGTGACACGTCCCTCGGGCGAATCGAAGGAAACGGCGCGCACGGCCTCCACCAACTTGCGTCGGTCCATACTGCCCGCACGCTGCAGGGCACGGGCAAACAGGTGCACCTGGGTGTATGCCATCTCTGACCAGGTACTTGTCGGCCGGTCGCCAAAGCGCTGTCGCCACAGCTCCACAAAGCGCCGATTGCTCTCGTTCTGCACCGACCCGAAGTACGTGGCCGAGGTGATATGTCCCTCGCACAGTGCAGGACCAATCAGCCTAATCTCTTCCTCAGCCATCGACAAGCTGGCAATCGGCATGGTTTTGGGGTCGAGCCCGAAGTCCCGGTACAGTTGGTAAAACAGGCGAGCCGATTGCCCCACCAGCGTGGAGAACACCACATCAGGCTGCTGTGCCTTGATGTCGGCTAGCACTTCCTTTAGTTCAGCTGCGCCGGCCTCGATCGGCAGGTAGACCTCTTCGAGTATCTCCCCGCCGTGCTGCTCGACCATATCGCGCATGATGCGGTTCGATTCGCGCGGATAGATGTAGTCTGCACCGACTAGAAAGAATCGCGTACCCCGGTTCTGCATCAGGTAAGCGGCCAACTGCACGCTGTTCTGATTCGGCACCGCCCCGGTGTAGATTACGTTGGGTGAATACTCGAAGCCCTCGTAAAAGGAGCAGTACCACAGCAGTGCATTGTTGCGTTCGATCACCGGCAGGATGGCTTTCCGGCTCGATGATCGGGAGCAGCCGAACACCACGTTGACCTCGTCCTCCAGCAATAGCCGCGTGGCCAGCTTACGATATTCCGCAATGTCTCCCTTAGGGTCATATGCGATGGGAATGAGTGGCCGGTCGAGCACACCGCCGAGCTGGTTGATCTCTTCTATGGCCAGAGCTGTACCGTAGAAGTGTTCGGACTCGGTGACGCCCGTAGCGCCCGAGCGGGAGAACAGAACGCCTACGCGCCAGCCGTCGTCCTGCGCTAGGGATGTGTCGTCAGACATGGCATTCCTTCACTGATCAAAAATGGCTTGCAACTGCCGGGAACTGACCGTATTTTGCAGCGACAGCATCAAAAGAATACGCGCCTTGTGGGGACTCAAATTGTCGGCGAAAACCGCACCAGCAGCTTTGAGGGTGCTGCCACCACCGTCAAAGCCGTAGGCCGGCTGCACACGCCCATTAGGAACCCTAGTGGATATGACCACAGGTACTCCCTGCGCAATGGTCTCTCTGATGGCCTTGAACATGGCTGCGTTTACGTTGCCAAAGCCCAGGGCTTGAACCACAATTCCCTGCGCGCCTAACGAGACCGCAGTCCGCACGAGATCGCCAGTGGCACCCGCAAACATCGGAATGATCTCCACCCGGGGCAAAGCCTGTGCCCACAGCTGCACGTGCTGACGGCGTGTTGACTGTCGCGAGAAGACCACCCTATCCTCATCAATCACTCCTAGCAACCCGAAGTCGCCGGACTTGAATGCTTCCACATCGGCTGTATGAGTCTTGCTTGCCTCGCGGGCCGCGTTTATCTGATTGTTCATGGCGATCACAACGCCCTGGCCACGCGCCTCAGGCGCAATGCAAACCCGCACTGCATTCAGAAGATTGCGCGGGCCATCGAAATCGGGAACCGACGCGTTGCGCTGCGCGCCTACTAGCACCACCGGCTTGTCACTGGTGACTGTCAGATCCAGAAACCATGCTGTTTCCTCCAGCGTATCTGTGCCATGCGATATGACTAACCCCACGATTTCGGGGCGCTCCAGCGCAGTATCCACTGCGTGCTTGAGCTCTACCCACCGCTCCGGCCCCATGTAATCGGAAGGTATGTTGAACAGATCCAGCACCTCCAGCCGAGCCCAGCGGGACATCGCAGGCACCGCGGCCAGCAGATCGTCACCCGACAGCGCGGGCACCGCGCCGCCTCGATGGGGGTCGACCTTCATGGCGATGGTGCCACCGGTCGAAATCAGCTGGCATAAGGGTAAGGGTGCCAAGGTAGACATCGGTTCTCCAATTAGCGACATGTCACACGCGCAGATGGTTGAACACAGATTCAAGAGCACCATCGGTCTTGGCCGCACCCTCATCGACCAGCTCGCCCTGCTTGAGGATCACGTAGCGGTCTACTACCTTGAGAGCAAAAGGCACGTTCTGTTCCACGATCAGCATCGTAGTTCCATGCAGTTTGCGCTCCTGCAGCAGTGCGTTGGCCAGTTTGTCGATCACCGAAGGCTGCAGGCCTTCCGTGATTTCGTCGAGCAGGATGACCGAAGGTCGCATCATCAGCGCGCGCGCCAGCAGCAGCATCTTCTGTTCACCGCCCGACAGCGTTCCGGCGTACTGTTGCAGCCGACTTTTAAAGACAGGGAACAGGATCTCAACGGCAGCGAAACGCTCGTGAAACAAGGACTCCTGCGCCAAGCCCAGGCGCAGGTTGTCACGTATGCTGAGGTCTGCAAATAACGGCTGCTCCTGTGAAGCATAGGCCATACCTTGTCGCGCAATGCGGTGTGGCGGCATGCGGGTGATATTCACGCCGTGCAGGTGGATAACACCAGCCTTTTTGGATAGGTAACCCATCACCGTTTTAAGCAGGGTGCTCTTGCCCATGCCATTCTTGCCCAGCAAGGCCACCGCTTCGCCCTTCTCTATATTCAGAGTCAGGTCGCGTAACACCACGGATGCGCGGTAGCCGCTGGTAATGCCGTTCAGCACCAAGGCTGATGATGGATTCATGCTGCCTCCTTCGTCGCATGGGTGCTACCCGAATAAATGGTCTTCACCAGTGGCGAATTCACGACCTCTTGGAAACTGCCTTGCATGGCGATAGCACCCTGGTGCAGCACCACGATGCGGGTGGAGATCATCTCCACAAAGTCGAGGTCATGCTCCACCAGCAGGCAGCACAGTCCGTACTGGTGCGCCAGAGAGGAAAGCACCTCGCCAATCTGCATGCGCTCGGTTTTGGTGAGGCCTGCCGTAGGCTCGTCGAGCAGTACAACGCGCGGCTCCAGGGCTAGCACCATGGCCAGTTCCAGTGCCTGTTGCTCGCCATGCGACAGATCCCGTGCAGCGGTAGTCAGTTTGTCTTCCAGCGCCGTTGCACGAACTACGTGCAGTGCGTAGGGAGGCAGGCGCAGAACGCTTTCCTGCCGCACCATCGAGGGATGCTCCAACCGCGCACCTGCAATACGCAGGCATTCCGCCACTGTCAGCGATTCAAAGATATTGGCATTTTGGAACTTGCGCCCCAGTCCTAGATGCACGCAGGCCTCCGGTGGTAACTTGCCGATGTCGCGACCGCACAACTCCACCGTGCCGCCGCTTCGTTCCGCGCCATCGCTCATGCAGCGCATTAGCGTGGTTTTCCCGGCACCATTCGGCCCGATGAGTCCGACCAGTTCGCCTGAGCGGGCCTCCAAGTCAATACCCTGCAGGACCTTTAGAAAACCGAAGTTCTTGGTTACGCCCTGCATGCGGATCGCCACAACACCTGCCGTGCCCGCAACTGATAGCGCAGGGCTTTGACGCTCCTCCAATACAGGGCTGCGAGCAGCGACCTGCGCCATGCCGAAGGGCTTGAGCAGCAAAGGGATCAAACCTTGAGGGAACAGCACAATGACTACAACAAATGCCGCCCCCAGAATCAGCTGCCAGGCGAAGGGCATGCTGCTGCTGAGATAGGCGGTAGCCACATTGATCAGCACGCCACCAACCAGTGGCCCCCACAAGGTACCCCGGCCGCCCAGTGCGACCCAGATGATGAGCTCGGTGCCCAGCGCGAAGCCCGCGAGTTCGGGGGCCACTACACCGCTGAAAGACCCGTAGCCAAAACCCGCTAATGCGGCCATGACAGCCATCGCCGTCAGAAGCGCTATTTTGATCAGCGAGGTGTTAATGCCCAGGTAGGTACAACGAACTTCGTTGTCGCGTATGGCTGCTAGCATGCGTCCCGCATCGCTGCGTACCAGCACCCAGCCGATTAGGCCAGCAACGAGCAGCATGCCCGCTGCAATCCAGTACCAGGCCTCGATGGAAAGGTCAAAAGTTTGGTACCCAGTCAGTCCCGAGCTGGATCCCGTCCAGTTGCCGCCGGATAGCAGCAACTGCGTGAGAACGATGGGCAATACCAGCGAAATCACCGTGGCAAAAAATGGCGACGCACCGCGATAGAACGACAGCCACCCGACCAGGAGACCCACGGCCGCGCTGGCTAGAACCGTTGCACTGATAGCCAGCAGCACCGTGTACGTACTGAATCCGGCATGTGTGAATACCAGGCCGGCCGCATATGCGCCAATACCAAAGAAAGCCGACTGGCCGAACGTCAGGTGGCCGGTGTAGCCCCACAAGATATCTACCGTGATGGCCGCAACGGCAAAGAAAAACGCCTTGATGAGTATGTTCAGCAAATAGGTATCGAAAATCCAAGGGCCAACCGCCATCAGCAGCAGCCCAAGACCGCCGAGCACGACGACGCTCTTGAAGGAGCGGCCTGGCAGTGCGGGACTGTCGGCATGCAGGTCCACATCGGTATGGGTGGTGGTAGTGTCAGCCACGGGCAAACCCCTTTGGACGAATGCGCAGCGTGACTGCAGCGAGAACAGCGATGGTCAGCCCGCCGAGAACGGGATTGGCGTAGGTACTGACCAGTACTTGAGCAGTACCGAAAACGATGCAGGTGACCAGCAGGCTGACCATTGAGTGGCCAGATACCATGACCAGCATGAAGGCGCTGACAAGCCATGGCAAACCCATGTTGGGGTCCACACTGGACAGCGGTGTGATCATTGCGCCCGCAAGCGTGCCAAGTCCGGCACCCAGGCTGAAGGTGATGAAACGCACCCTTCCCGAGTGGATGCCCAGGCTGCTTGCCAGATCTTCGTTCATGATCACAGCACGGGTGCGCACACCAAAGCGCGTGCCATTGAGCAAGCCGGTGAGTGCCAGACACAGCAATGCCGCTATGGGAACGAGCGCCAGTCGGTAGGCCGAATAGTCCACACCTAACACCGACCAAGTGCCCGACAGCGGTGCGTTGACAAACTGCACCTCGCGCCCGAAGGCAATCACTATCACTTGCCCGATCACAATACCTAGACCCCAGGTCGCCAGGATGGCATCGAGCGGCCGCTTGTAGAGTGGGCGCACGATAAGACCCTCCACGAGCATCCCTACGGCAATGCCCACCACTACAGCAAGGGGCCAGGCTAGCCATGGGGTGAGATGGAGTTGTGTAACTACATAGCTAGCGTAGCCACCAAGAGTCAGTAGCGCACCGTGCGCAAAGTTGACTATCTTCATCACCCCGAAGATCATCATCAGTCCTGCTGTCACGATAAACAGCATTGCGGCCGTTGTGAGTAAATCTAGCAATAGCACCATGGCGTACTCCTAGCGACGATGAAAAAGACAGATGGAATCAGCGGCAGCAGGCGCCGCAGCAACGGGTTGTTTCATTGAAAGTCTCCTTGGTTTTAAAAAACAATGGATGGATAGCAACGCATATGTCCATACCGCGTATTGCCTGCGCTTGGCATCAGGTCACTGCAATGGCTCCAGTGGTCTTTGAGCGCTTGGCTCAAGGAATGCAGATGACGTCCCGCCGGGTACCTCCAGCTTGGCATCGTCTCCACGTTCTCCACCAGAGTGCAGACCTGACGATCGGATAAGTACGGGGTTTTCACCGAAAACATTTCAACTCCAAAAAGCAAAAAGCCCCTGACTGCGCTATGAACGCATGTCAGGGGCTTTTATAGCCGGTATGTAATCAGCAATGTTGCTGAGAAACTGCTGTGGTCAAACCAGAACAGCTCGCTGAATTATGACAGCCGTTCACACCGGCGTCAACCAATGGCGAAGGTGTATTCTTCGCAATTTCTACAATCAAACCAGGACAAGATGGCTGTAGTGTTGCACTTTCAATAGCCCATTGCTGCCATCGCTAAGTGAGTTTCGCAGAGCCGAACATGCGTGTCCTCCATTCGCTTTTTCTTACCTTCAATCACTCTATCTGGGGGCACTGTTCTCCTGGATCGACGCTCGAAAAAGTCTCCAGGATACGAACACTTCCGTCTGATCGAATTTGACCTAAACGCATGGGAAGCGGTGTGTGCCGACTCTTTCCCATGCGTAGGGTTCCGCGCGGGCCGGTGATTGATACCTCGCCCAGCGCCTTGATGACTTTTATGGAATCCGTTGTGCCCACTGCTTCAACAGCTGCCTTGTAGTGGAAAAAGGCCTCGTACTGGGGCACGGAAAGTTCGTTGGGAGCCTTCAGCTCCGCACCAAATCGAACCAGCATGCGCATGCGAAACGACCGATTCTCTGCAGTATCGATAGATGGGAAGTAAGAGCCCGCCATCAAGACTCCCTTGGCTGCATCGCCCATTGTCCAGGCGGTACTTTCATCTATGGAGAGATTGCCGAAAGGCATCCTGAGATCAGCGTTCTTGATCTGTTGGGCGAGCGTTACGTTCGGCGCACCGCCGGCAGTGGCGCTAATCAACGCGTCAGGCCGGGCCGCTCGAATCTTCGCAATGATGGGTGCCCAGTAGCTGCTGTCCACCGGCAGGTATTCTTCGCCCACCACCTGCCCCCCATTGCGCCGAATGTACTGTCGGGCGAACTCAAGCATCCCGCGTCCGAATGCATAGTCACTGCCCACCAGAAAGTAAGTCTTTGCATTTCTATGTCGGGCGAGATAGTCAACCACAGGTGCCACCTGCTGTTCCGGCACCCAAGCATTCACATACATCCATGGGTTACATGAATGTCCCTCGTAGAACGAGGTATAGATGTACGGCAACCTCCCGCGTGAAATGATGGGTAGCGCGGCACTTCGGGCTGCACTGGTTTCCATTGCAATAATGGCGTTCACCTTCTTTTGGAATACCAATGTGTTGATTGCTTTCTCTGCACCCTCGGCCCCAGAGGCATCGTCTACGATCACTAGTTCAACTTTGCGCCCCAGGATGCCACCGGCGGCATTGATCTCTTCGACAGCCAGTTGCGAAGACTGCACTACCGCAGGAGCGATAACACTGTTGGCACCAGATAGACCGACGGCCACGCCAATCCTGATGGGATAGTCGGGTTGGGACTGTGCCGCCACCCCCCTCAAATTTACCATTATCGCGATGAGAAGAAGGCTGCGAAGTGTGTTCATGAGGATGACCTGTGTCGGACTTAGCGCTGCGCAGAGGTTTGCAGCCGTGGTGCATGCTCAGGCGCGATGGGGGAGTGAGGCCATAACTGCTGATGACCTGAAACCACCACCGCCTTACTGGTGGCCATTCCAGTATCGGGCGCATGTGAGAGGTCATCTGAACTCGACCCTAAATGAAAGTTAGACACCAAACCGATCAGTCGCCGAGCCTGGTCTTGCAAACTATCTGCGGCGGCAGCCCCCTGCTCCACCAGGGCTGCGTTCTGCTGTGTAGCGTTGTCGAGTTCTGCAATCGCCTGATTAATACTGCGGATGCCGCTGCTTTGCGTGGTGGATGCGGCAGTTACCTCGCCAATCAGGCCAGACACTTTTTCGACACTGGTCAGTATCTCCGTCATAGTGTCACCCGCGCCCTGGGCCAGCCGCGAGCCCGTCAACACATGTGAAAGGCTCTCTGAGATCAGTTCCTTGATTTCTTTAGCGGCAGATGCACTGTGCTGTGCCAGAGCGCGTACCTCGCCGGCGACTACTGCAAAACCACGGCCGGCATTCCCTGCGCGTGCCGCTTCTACCGCGGCATTGAGCGCAAGGATGTTGGTCTGGAACGCGATCCCATCAATCACACCAATGATGTCGGAAATCCGCTTGGAAGAGCCGTTGATCTCACGCATGGTAGCGACTACCTGAGCCACTGCCTTGCCGCCGCGCTGCGCGACCTGAGCAGCATCGCCCGCTAATCGGTTTGCCTGCTCCGTCGCTTGTGCACTATTTAGGAGGTTGCCCGCCAAGTGATCGAGAGAGCTTGCAGTCGCCTGCAACTGCGAGGCCGCTTGTTCAGTCCGCTGGCTAAGATCGAGGTTACCGGCAGCGACCTCGGAGCTGGCCGTCTCAATACTGACGGCTGCGTCACGGATGTCGGCAACCAAGCTACACAACCTGCGCTGCATGGTATCAATGGCCTCTAGCAGTCGACCGATCTCTCCCTTACCTACGTCTTCGATCACGTTGTCCAGCGCACCATCCGCGATGCGCTCGGCGATTCTCATCGCTCGCTCCACCGGCCGCTGAATGCTACGTGCGATCCGCCAAGCGACAAATACGCCAACTACCACGGCCGCCAGAGCGAGCAGTGCGCCGACGACTGTGGCGCGCTGGATATTCTTACCTACCTCCGTAGCCAGTGCGGCATTCCGCTGGGTCTGCAGTGAAATGAGCTGATTGACTTTGCCCCGCCACTGGGCTTCGGCAGGACGGAGTTCCTGGGTCAACGTTGTAGTGGCGTCGATGTTGGCACCAGCTAGCCCTTGCTTGGCTGCCTGCTGCACCAACGCTATGCCCCGTGCACCCAACTCAACGATAGCGACCGCAAGCTGGCGCTCGTCGGCCTGGGCATCGGTCATGGACATCGAAAGCGCTTGCTCGGCGCGGATGTACTCCGTACGGGCCTTCTCTAGAGTGGCACCTTCTGCCTTGAGTTCTTCAACATCGGTCAGCAGCACGATGGAGCGAACCTGCACGGTCATCAGATTAATGTTGTCTAGCAACTCACGGGCTAATGCGGCACGTTGATTGTTCACCTCAACGATCTGTTTTACCTGCTGACCTACCTGATGTGAGGACCATGCATCCATAGTTGCAACCGTCAATATCAACGCCAACAAACATCCAAAGCCAAGGGTTAGTCGAGCCGCAATGGAGTGGGTGTATGTTGGCAGCATGGGAGATCCTTCGGTTGGGCTACGCTGCGTTGCTGCGCCGAGTGTGCGCATCAATGCTTTGCACCGCTTACTGCGTACTATGGTCCTGGGTAGTGGAATACACGGATCCAAGCAAGCAGACATAGCGCTACAGGCTCGTGCCATGGTTGTGTCTTGTTCTTGTGAGTTCCAAGGGAACCCAAAAGGAAATGGATTTGTATTGGACTACTGAGTCCTACGATAGGCACTGGCCAGTCAGTGGCGTTCGCGCGCGAACACCACTGACGGCAACCGCCTTACTTCAGGTCAGGACACTGAGCACCAGGATCGACGCCCTTGAAAGTCTGCAAAATCTTGATCGTGCTGCCGGTCTGAATCTGACCCAGGCGCATAGCGAGCGGCGCGTGGCGGCTCTTATTCATGCTGACCTCGCCGCGGGGACCGGTGTAGGACACCTCACCCAGCGCCTTGATGATCTTGTCCTTATCCACGGATCCCACTTTCTCTACCGCCGCCTTGAAGAGATAGAACGCCTCGTACTGTGGCTCGGAAAGCTCATTCGGAGTCTTCAGGTCGGTGCCAAATTTCTTCGTCATGGCATCCATGAATTTCTTGTTCTCCGGCGTATCAATTGTCGTGAGGTACGAAGCCGACATGTACATGCCGGATGCCACATCGCCCATATTCTTCGCGGTTGCTTCGTCGATGGCCAAGTTGCCATACGGGAGGTTAAGGCCAGAGCCTTGCAACTGCTTAGCCAGCGAGACATTGGGTGCACCGCCAGCCGTGGCGCTGATCAAAGCATCGGGCTTGGCCGCACGGATCTTGCTCAACACCGAGGTCCAGTCGGAGCCATCTATGGGTAAGTATTCCTCGCCTACGACCTTGCCGCCGTTCTTTTCGATGTACTTCTTGGTGAAGTCCAACATGCCGCGCCCAAAGGCGTAGTCATTGCCCACGAGAAAGAAATTACGAGCTTTGAGGTTGGACCAAAAATAGTTAACGACGGGGGCGACCTGTTGTTCCGGCACCCAGGCGTTTACGTACATCCAGGCGTTACACGAGCGCCCCTCATAAAAGGATGTGTAGATGTACGGCACTTTGCCGCGCGATACGATGGGTAACGCGGCATTGCGGGCAGCGCTGGTTTCCATAGCAATGATGGCGTCCACCTTTTTCTGGAAGACGAGGGTGTCAAATGCCTTCTGCGCACCGACTGCGCCCGAAGCATCGTCCACGATCTCAAGCTCTACCTTGCGTCCGAGAATACCGCCAGCAGCGTTGATTTCTTCGATCGCCAATTGCGAGGACTGCACGACGGCAGGAGCCACGACGCTGTTGGCGCCCGACAGGCCTACGGCTACACCGATGCGTATCGGATCTGCCGCTTGGGCTTGCAGCGCAAGCGAAGCTGTCATCGCAATGGTGCCGAAGCGCACAGTGGAAGTTAGTTTTTTCATAAAAAGACTCCTTGGTTTGGGGTGAAAGAAACAGGTCGGCATCAACTTCAATGCCTAGGCAACGGCCAGCCGGTGCCAAGCATCGGGTCGTAAAGGTCGTCGCGGCGGTCTCGAAGTACGTGGTTGAAGGCATTGAGTTGCCGTTCCCGGCGCGTAGCCTTCAGGCGGATCTGTGCCAGGAGTACCTCTTCTGCGTCTATTGATGCAGGGCCAGCTATTGGCCAGCCCTGGGCGTCGACGATCAAGCTCTGGCCTATGAATAGCTGCTCGCGCTCATTGCCTATCCGGTTGGCGCAAACGATATTCAGCGCATTGCTGTGGGCGCTGGCCATGGCCAACGTATTGGCCATGGCTGGACGGTGAGCCGGCTGTCCGGACATTGGCACCCAGTTGGTAGGCATGGCCACAATGTCGGCACCTTGCATGGCCAATAGGCGATACACCTCAGGGAACCAGCCGTCGTAGCAGATCACTACGCCCAGGCGCCCCCACTCTGTGTGAAACACAGGCAGACCTCTGTTGCCAGCCTCGAAGTAAAGATGTTCGTCACCCCACAGGTGCAGCTTGCGGTAGGTGCCCAGCCAACCCTTAGGGCCAATGATCACTGCCGAGTTGTAGAGACGATCCCCGTCTCGCTCAGCAATGCCTGCGACGATGTGCACCTTGCATCGCTGTGCCACATCTATCCATGCCCTAGTGGCCGGACCTTCCGGCACAGACTCCGCCAGCGAAAAGGCCTCTGCCCGACTGGTAAAGACGTAGCCCGTGTTGGCCAGTTCCGGCAGCACTACGAGCGCTGCACCACCAGCGGCCGCGCGCTCGATCAACGCTACGGAGCGCGCCACGTTCGCATCCTTGTAGCCGATACGCGGCTCCATCTGAACGCTCCCCACGGTGATGAGATGCTCAGCCGAATTCAGCGCGGGAGTGGTTCCCAAATCAGACATTCAAACTCCAAAAAGCAAAAAGCCCCTGACCGCGCTGTATGCGCATGTCAGGGGCTTTCATAGCCGGTATGTAATCAGCAATATTGCTGAGGGCTTCTCTGGCTAAACCTGGGAAGTGCTAAGAATTATGACAGCGTAAAAAAAATGCGTCAACAAATTGCAAGGGGTATTTGAATATTCAGAATTTCTACGCCATCAGCAGGAATGGAGAGATTAACCGCCCCGGTGTTACTGCTAACCTTGAATTGACAACATAAACCAGTCCAAGAATTCCGCCGCCCCCCACCTTGCTCGGTATTCGATGGGTCTAAGTGCGCCGACGGAGGTTCCAGCCAGAAGCGGTCGTCGGCAGGGACGGCTTTGCAGCGAACTGAGACATTCGACCTGCATCGTCGGCTGACAGCTCTTACCGAGACCGGCCATCGACGTTAGACGGAGTTCGACTGCCGGTCTGCTTAGCCAGGCGCTATGACCCAGATTCATCGGGAAACTGCAGTAGATCGTTCTCGAATATTTCAACGCCGTCAAAATGCGCGGCTGCTGCGGCCTGTGGTTTTTCGCGCAGCATGCCGGAAAGGGAGACTGTAGCGATGCCATGTTTCATGGAGGTTGACTCGGCTTGTGGCAAAGCAATCAGGCAGTCTTCGTTGCTGTTGCCCTGCTGCGGGTTGGGTTAATGGCCCAGGATGTCGCCCAAGAATGCGCGGGTACGCTCGTGTTTCGGGGCCTGGAAGAAAGTGGCCGGTGGGCCTTCTTCCAGAATTTTGCCTTCGGCCATAAAGATAACCCGATCCGCCACGGCGCGGGCGAAACCCATTTCATGGGTCACGCAGATCATGGTCATTCCATCCTCTGCCAGCGAAACCATCGTATCGAGCACTTCCTTGACCATTTCCGGGTCCAGCGCCGAGGTGGGTTCGTCAAACAGCATTACTTTTGGGCCCATGCACAGGGCGCGTGCAATCGCCACACGCTGCTGCTGGCCGCCAGATAACTGGGCCGGGTATTTGTCGGCCTGGCTCAGGATGTGGACCCGGTCCAGGTACTTGCGCGCCGTTGCTTCGGCCTGTTCCTTCGAATGCTTCAGCGTATGGATAGGCGACAGGGTGCAGTTTTCCAGCACCGTCATGTGCGGGAACAGGTTGAACTGCTGGAACACCATGCCGACCTCGGCGCGCACCGCGTCGATGGCCTTGGCGTCGTTCGTCAGGGCGATGCCACCAACCCGGATCTGCCCTTTGGAATAGCCCTCCAGGTGGTTGATGCAGCGGATCAGCGTGGATTTACCCGAGCCGGACGGGCCGCAGAGCACGATCTTTTCTCCAGAGCGCACCGACAGATTGATGTCGGTCAGCGCCTGGTACTGGCCGTACCATTTGTCAACGTGCTCCATCACGATCATGGGGGTGTCGGCATTTGTGGATGTGGTTTGCATGGCCCGGGCTCTTTCTGTTGGCGCTGGTTACTTGGCGACGAAGGGCACGCCTTCGATGCTGGCGGGAAAGTTCAGGTTGCTGGCGCCCATCCACTTGGTCTGGATCTTGGTCAGGTCGCCGTTGGCCTTGATCTTGTCCATGAATGCGTTCAATGCTGTATTCATCTCCTTGTCTTCCAGCCGGGAGCAGGCACCGTTGAACAGAGGTTTGAATTCGAGCTTGTTTTCGTAGGTATTGGGTGCAGCTTCGTTCAGGCGCTTAACGTAAAACACGTTGGCACCGACGGCCTGGACCTGCCCGGACAGCATGGCCTGGATGGTGGCGGCATCGTTGTCAAAGCGGCGTATGGTGGTGCCAGCGGGCGCATGGCTGGTGACTTCCGTGTCCTGGACGCTGGAGCGCGGCACGCCAATGGCGAGCTTGCCCAGGTCGGCATCGGATTTGACCACCGTGGTCTTGGCTGCTACCAGGTAGATGCTGTTTGCCACATAGGGCTTGCTGTATTGAACCGATTTCGCGCGCTCCGGCAGCATGGCCATGGTAGCGAACAACACGTCGACACGGCCCGATGCCAACGCCGGAATGCGGTTGGCCACTTCCAGGCCGACAAACTCCACCGGCACCCCCAGCTCCTTGGCGAAGGCCTTGCCCATGTCGGCGTCGATGCCGTCGGCATTGCCGCTGGTGGCGTCCACGTAGCCCCAGGGTGGATTCGCCGCCTGGATGCCGACCACGAGCTTGCCCTTGGCCTTGATTTCAGCGGGGGTGATGCCCGACGCGGGCCGGCTGTACAGCGCTGCGGCGGTGGCCACGGTGGCCATGGCGAGCAGGGCGAGGTTGCGGCGGGTCAGGGAAATATGGGTAGTTTTCATTTCAGTTGTCTCCAGTTTTAAGTTGCAGGTTGCAGAAAGGGTGAAATTCAAGAGATGGTCAAGGCGGCTCACCGGGCTGCCGTGGCCAACTGGCGTTCCAGCCGCGATCCGTACAGTGACAGCGGCCAGCACATGGCGAAGTAGATGGCGCCGACGATGCCGTAGACCATCAGCGGCTGGAAGGTCTGGTTCGAGACGATGCTGCCGCTGCGCGCCAGCTCGGCAAAACCGACGATGGCCGCCAGCGAGGTGCCTTTGATCAGCTGCACAAAGAAGCCGATGGTGGCCGGCAGCGAGATGCGCAGCGCCTGGGGCAGCACCACTTTGCGCATACGGTTGACGTAGCTCATGCCGAGTGCATTGGCGGCCTCGGTCTGACCGCGTGGCACGGCTTCGATCGAGCCGCGCCAGATCTCTCCCAGAAAGGCGCTGGCATGCAGCATGAAACCAATGGCGACCGACAGCCAGGGGTCGAGCTTCAGCCCGATCAGTGCCAGGCCGTAATAGGTCACAAACAGTTGCATCAGCAGCGGGGTGCCCTGGAACAGCGCGATGTAGCCGCCCGTCAGGCGCCGTAGCAGCGGTGACGCAGACATGCGCGCCAACGCAATCACCAGGCCGGCCACCGCACCCAGTGCCAGAGCCATCACCGACAGGGCGATGGTCCATTGCGCACCCTTGAGCAAAAAGCCAAATTCAGCAAAGGTGATGGTGTGCATTTATTTCACCGGATAGCTGAAGAAGCGTTTCACAAAGTGGCCGAAGCCCATCAGCATCACCGTGGACATCGCCAGGTACAGCACCGTGACCGCGCCGTAGACCTCGAAGCTCTTGAACGAGTCGGACTCGATGCGTTGCGCCACCGATGTCAGCTCGTATGCGGAGATCGAGGAGGCGATGCTGGTGGTCAGCGTCAGCAAAATGAACTGGCTCACCAGCGAGGGGAAGATGGCCCGCAGCGCCGGCTTGAGCACGATCAGGCGAAAGATCTTCATCTTGTGCATGCCCAGCGCCATGCCGGCTTCGATCTGCCCCTTGCTGATGGCTTGCACGCCGCCGCGGATGATCTCGATGGCATACGCGCCGCCGTTCACACCCAGCGCGATGATGGCGGTCGGCGTAGGGTCGAGTCGCACGCCTACCAAAGGCAGGGCGAAGAAGATGAAATAGATCTGCACCAGAAACGGCGTGTTGCGGACCACCTCCACAAAAGTCATCACCGCCCAGCGTATTGGCGCCACCGGCGATTGCCGCAGCACCACACCACCGATGCCGATGATGGTCGCCAGCACCATGCCGCCGAGCGCCAGGCCCAGCGTGCCCAGGCAACCCCACAGCAGATCCGGCAGGCCGGCAATCACCGGCGTGAAGTCGAACTTGTAGTTCACTTTAATGTCTCTTTAGTAGTTATTGGTTTTACGAAAATCAAATCAGCGGGATAGTCAGCTTCTCGATGACCTTGTCGGTCGGTGGGCGTATATGTCGCCACCACGCGAAGGCTTCTGCTGCCTGCTCAGCCAACATGCCTACACCGTCTGCCAAGCGTTCAACACCGGCGTTTTGCGCTAAGCGCAGAAATGGAGTCAGGCCTTTTCCATACGCCAGCTCATAGGCCAGGCAGTGATGGCTAAATACGTTCGTCGGTACCGGCGGCAGTTCTGCACGCAGGCTGGCTGACGTGGCGTTGAAGACCACATCGAAATTTTCCGTGCGCAAGTCGGAGTAGTCGCAGCTACTGACGCAGCCGTACTTGCTTCCGATCTGAGCCAAATCCTGCGCTTTGGAAAGGGTCCGGTTTGCGATCACCAGAATGGCGGGTTCTTCCGATAAAAAGGGAAGGAGGGCTCCGCGTGCAGCCCCTCCTGCGCCCAGCATCAGGACACGCTTGCCTTTCAAAGCAAATTTCAGGTTATGCACTACGTCGCGAACCAGGCCGACGCCATCGAAATTTTCGGCAAATACACTATTGCCTTCAAACTTCATGGCATTGGCTGCTCCAGCTAACGTCGCCCGTTCAGAATGATGGGTTGCATAGGCAAAAGCATCCAGCTTGAAGGGCGCAGTGACGTTCAGTCCCTTTCCTCCAGATGCGCGAAAAGCATCCACTGTTTCTGCAAACTGGGCGAGCGGGCCTTCAATCTTGGTGTATTCAATGGTGTGCCCGCATGCCTCTGCAAACATGCCATGAATCATGGGGGACTTACTGAATGCAATGGGGTTACCAATGACCGCATATTTGTCTGCCATGTCCGACCTTTCGTTGGTTTTTATTTGGAATAGAGCACGCCGTCGGCTTGCATGGCTGCGATGTCGGGGGCGGAAAAGCCCAGACTTGCGGCGATGTCAGCGTTGTGCTCTCCCAGATTGGGTGCAACCTGCCTCATCGTGATGTCGCAATCCGAAAATCTGAATGGCAGATTCGGTAGTTGGATCTTTCCCAGTACCGGGTGGTCTTGCTCCAGCACCATTCCACGTGCTTGAATCTGTGGATCTGCCAATACCTCATCGATGCGCTGCACTTTTGCGCTGGGTACGTCAATGTCGTCCAGTGCTGCGAGCACTTGCGCAACGTTTTTACTTGCAACCCATTGCTTGACCACGGGCAGGATTTCCAGACGGTTGGCATTGCGGCCAGCGTTCGTGTGAAAGCGCGTGTCGGAGGCAAAGCCGGCGGGCCCACCGGTTTGTTCCACCAGTGCAGCAAAGCGCTTCCAGGCATCATCGACTTGCGCGGCAATCACCAGATCACCATCCGCTGCGCGGAATACACCGTACAGGGTTGAGTTAGGCATGTCATGGCCTGTTTGAACCGGCACCTCTGTGCCACCAGACAATGTGTAGCACTGCACGGCATATTCATGCATCGAGACGAGGGTGTCGTACAAGGCCATGTCGATGTGCTGGCCCCTGCCAGACTTCACCCGTCCAAGAAGCGCGGCATTGATAGCCGCCACTGCGTGAATGCCTGTGTACATATCGCCCAATGAGATGCGCAGCAATGGAGGTGCTTCTCCTGGGTTTCCCACCATTTGCATGATGCCGCTCTTGGCTTCGGCAATGAGGCCAAAGCCCGCACGATGGGAGTCTGGACCGGTGTGGCCATAGGCGGAAATGGAGCAATACACCAGACCGGGGTTGCGTGTCGCCAATTCCTTGTATCCCAATCCGAGCTTTTCCAAGGCACCGGGGCGGTAGTTTTCTATGAATACGTCGGCGCTATCCACCAGCTTTTGCATCAGCTCGCGACCGCGGGCATCTTTGGTGTTGACGCACAAACCCTTCTTGCCCATGTTCTGCTGCAGGAAGTAGCCGCTGTAGGCGTTGTCTTCACCGACAAACCAGGCGTGTTGGCGTCCGGCATCACCGGCGCCAGGGCGCTCCACCTTTATCACTTCAGCGCCTAACGCAGCCAAGCATCGGCCGACGTAGGGGCCAGCCAAGAAGTGGCTGTAGTCAATGACTCGGAATCCTTTGAGAGGAAGATCTTGGCTCATGCAGGCCTCCGAGGAATCATCAGGCGGTGCTCACCCTTTTGCACAACTTGATCGTTCTGGTTGATCAACTCTGAGGGCAAAGTCACGATGCCCCAGCCTGGTCGGCTCTTTGAAGTGCGCAGACCGCTCACTGAGAATTTCACGTGCAAGACATCGTTAACCTTGATTGGCAGCAGGAAGTCCCACGTCCATCCAAGGGACATGCCGGGCAGAAATCTGTAGTCGCTCTGTGTCTTCAATCCATCCGCAATCGACAGGCCAAAGAGGCCGTGCGCGACGATGCAGCCAAAGTGGCTGGCATTCGCGTATGCCTCGTCCACGTGCACAGGCGTATGGTCACCGGTGAGGTCGGCATACGCCAGAATTCGCTCCTTTGTAACGGTGTAGGTCGGACTGATGCAGACGTCGCCATCCTTTGCATCGTCCCAATATTTCTCAGGGCTGAGTGTCATGGTGTGTTTCAGGAAAAATTGCGAGGGTTGATGGACAGTGCTTGTGCAACGGTTCCCGGGCTGGCTTGGATTAGTTCCAAGGCCAAACCGTCAGGAAGGCGCAGCCAGTTGGTGCCCTGGGGCATTTCTTTCACGTCGAAAAGTTGGGCCGCGGCAATAGCTGCGTCCAGGTCCTCACACATCACACCGATATGGCCCAATCGGCCTTCGGGCTCTGAGAAATCAGGCTTGGCAATGAACTGCATGCCACCCAAGGTCCAATATTGGCTGGGGTTTTCCACGGTTCCGTGCACTTCGCGCATGGTCATACCGAGCACGTCGTGGAAAAACTTGATATGCCACTGGATGTCCTTTACCCATATGGCGACGTGTTCTACATAAGCACGGGGTTTGGCGGCGCTTGTCATGCTATTTCCTTGTGTGGTTTGGGTTCTTTGAGGCCTCGTTCAATTCCCTTGATACATGCGACCAAGGCAGTGTTCACGGGCGTGGGCACACCCAATGCGGCACCGCGCTCCACCACCGAACCATTGATGTAGTCCACCTCGGTTGGTGAACCTTTTTCCAGGCTCTGCAGCATGGATGCCTTGAACTCGTAGGGCAGGCCAGAGGCGGCTTTGACCCAAGCTTCGCTGGGCTCTTTGATGGAGAGTTGGATTCCGCTGGCCTTTGCAACGGCCATGGCCTCAGCGACTGCAGCCAGCGCACAGGCTTGAACTTCAGGAACCTGGTAGAGCGCGCCGTACGGTAAGCCGGTGATACCGCTCAGAGCTCCGGTAGCTACATTGATCAAGAGTTTGTCCCACATGGTTGCGCGGATGTCGGCGCAAACTATGGTGGTAAGACCAGCATCGTTGAACAGTTTGGCAACCGCATCCGCTCGATCGGATCCGTTGGCATGGAGCTCACCGATTAAAGTCTCCTTGCCCTGGGTTCCTACGACCACTACGCCGTGGTTTACCAATAGGCCTCCCACATAGGTCTTGCCAGCCAGTACGCGCTCTGCACCAACCAATTCGGCCAATACATCTTCGTGCCCAAGCCCGTTTTGCAGCGACAGAACCATGGTGCTGTCTCCGACCAGAGACATGGCACTCAGCATTGCACTGCGCGTATCGAATGACTTGACCAAGACAATGATCAGATCCATCTGTCCCAGTCCTTCGGCAGTCGTTGCAACATGAACCTTGACACTCATGTCCCCGTTGGTGTCTCGCAGAGTCAATCCGTTGCGTGAAATGGCATCGACTTGCTCTTGTCGGCGATTGATCAAGGTGACATCGGCACCCGCCCGGGCCAAGGTGCCGCCAATGGCACAGCCCAGAGATCCGGCGCCCAATACACAAACTTTCATGGTGTCTCCATAAATGTGGCACGCCATCGGTGCCACGGATATGAACGATAGGGATAGACTCACATAGCGTCCATTCAATGGACTAAATGCGCTACATTGTTTGAGGCAATAATGGATACCAATCGAGCTGACACCAACCTTCTCGACGTCAAGCATTTGCGCTTGTTTGATCTGCTGTATTCCACGCGCAGCGTTACACGCTCTTCGGAACTCTTGGGTCAATCCCAGCCGACAGTTAGCATCTGGCTTTCAAAATTGCGCAAGGAACTCGGCGATCCCTTGTTTATTCGCACAGCCGATGGGATGCAAGCTACGCCAAGAGCAGATGAATTGATTGTTTCAGTGCGAGCTGCGTTGGACGCTATGCGGCAGCTAACCGCGCCGGAAGCGGTTTTTGATCCAGTGCAGAGTACACGACACTTTAGGATTTGCATGACTGATGCAAGTCATGTCACGTTGTTGCCGCAGATACTGGCCCACGTACGTGCGATGGCTCCAGATATCACCCTCGAAGCAGCACGCATCGACGAGAAAACAGCAGAAGCTCTACAGTCTGGTGAAGCCGACCTGGCTATCGGTCTTGTTCCTTGGCTTGAGTCGGGCTTCTACCAGCAAACATTGTTTCCCCAGGATTGGATATGCCTGGTGAATCCGCGTCACCCACGGATCAGCGAAACATTGGATCGAAATCTCTACAGTGAGGAAGGACACGTCGGCATCGTGTCTGGGACAGGGTCGCAGCTTCTTGCCGAGGCGCTGTTGCGTAACCACATACGACGCAGGATCGTATTAGAGTTACCTGGTTTTCTTGGACTTGCAGCAGTTGTATCCAGCACAGATCTTTTGGCTACTTTGCCCCGCCACATCGGGGAGATGCTGGCTCAGATGAATGGTCTGCGTGTGTTTCCGTGTCCAGTACCTATTCCAACCTTTACGGTCAAGCAGCATTGGCATGCCCGCTATCACAATGAGGCTGGAAATATTTGGCTCAGAGGTGTTTGCGCCCGTTTGTTTATGGACAGAAAAGTTCGCGGCGCCGCCAGAAAACAATAACATGCGTATTTAGGTGGCAGCTCTTTGTGGAGTCAGTTCACTACAGGTGTCATCTGAAAAAACGCCCCACTATCGCCTGCAGAACCAAGAGCCTGCGTGCCGTTCAACTTTTACTCGGGCATACCAAGTCGGAAAGTACGGTTCGCTATTTCGGCATAGAGGTTGAGGAGGCCTTGGAAATGTCAGAGCAGTCTGAGCTTTGAAGAGATGGCCGGCAGCGACGTCCAGGCTCTCGGTTGTCGGTTTTTCCAAGCAAACCCGTCGTTCACAGCGATAGCCCAACCGGCTGCTTCCGCTGCAAAGCAGCCTGTCGCAACACACGGTTTACCCGGGTGTTTACGACTTTAAAAAACCGTCTCTAAAATCCAACGCCCCGCAAACCCGCATGAATGCTAGGGTTCTGTTTACGACTTTAATTGCACGGAATAAATTCGGAATTGTGACTGGAGTAAATAAAGTTCGTCGGATTTACCGATCGTAAATCATTGATTTAATTGATGCGCATCAGCTATACAAAGTTCGTCGGAGTTAGGAACTTTGTATAGCATGTCTCCAATGCTAAAAATAAAGTTCGTCGGACCACGGTGAGACATGCGCACAATATAGGAAGGCAATTGATTTACTAAACCTTCTCAAGAACTAGCGCAATACCTTGACCAACACCAATACACATTGTGCAAACGGGCCTGCGTGCTTCGCCAACGCTTCGGTTTCTGCGCGCATACATAAAATCCAGTAGAACAACGTAGGAGTTAGGATGGGCTCGTCGCCATGGACATATTTCATAGGTCCGTTCTTCGGCACATTTCTGGCTTTCATATTAGCTCGTATGTATGACGCAAACAGGCGCTTTTTCGAAAGCCTTGCGTCGGCTAACTTGGCACTGATGACACTCAAGAATCAGTACAACGACTTTTTGCTGTTCAGGGTGGGCTTCGCACACGACTGCGTGCGCTTATCTCTCACAGGCGACGAGCCTGTATGGTCGCTACTCCGGCCTAGCCACATGCGTTACGGTGACTATGAGTTTGACTTCGAGAAAATCGCGTTTCTTTTCGAGAGCGGGACGAGGCCGCCAGTGTTCGAGGCTATCGAGCTTGCGCAAATCACACATAAAGACCTAATAAAACTGGACGGCCAGCGCACGGACACTGCACGGGAGACGCAGCGTAAGGTTGCAGAGAAACTCAAGGACGAAGACGCCGGGCTAGATGCTGCCGAAAGGCTTTTAGGCCGGGCATACGTTGCCGAACTGGACATGCTGGTCGAGGGCCTTGCGGTTAGGGCATGCGACGGTGAACAGGTCTACATCCAAGCGTTCAAGGAATTGCGCACTGCGTTGCGCGAGCACATCATGAAGACTTGGCGCTACAGGATTGGATACCTCTGGCGGATGCGGCACGACAATACCGTTGAGGACATGCTTCTGAAGATGAAGGACCGGCTCAGCCCTGGCTTCAATGCCGACGAACTGCCTGCGCTCCCCAAGAAGCTTCAAACAAGGGTAGAAAAGGTGCTTTCTCAGCGTAGCGCTAGGAAAGCGGAAGGCCACGCTCAACAGGTCAAAAACCGGCATTAGAGCCTGGGAGAGAAGGTCCGTTTTTGGCCGGTAGTCGCCGGTCACGGTGATTTTATGGAAGTCGGCTCCCAGCCTGAAGCGGCCGTCGGCAGGGACGGCTTCTCAGCGATTGCCGACCTTAGTCGTAATCAACCCTACTTCCGCTGACTGGTAACAGGCGGTCATTGGCTCTACGATTGGACATTGTCCGAACGAGGTCGTCCATGTTTGCCAAGGCGCAAGCAGCCGGCTTCTTGCGTAAAGTACCCCAAGGAAGACTGTTCATTCGCCATGCAAGGCGCCATAGCTTCTTCATCCTTCGATGCGCGGCGTCAGAGCGCTGCTTGGAGAACACACCACGAGTTGACGCGCACCTCGCGTCAGCGCGACATAGAGGTGTTGGGCTGTCATGGCCTGCGGTTCGAGCACGACCGCAACATCGGCCTCCAGTCCTTTGAGCAACAAGGTACTGCCGACGGCCCGTCGCGCAACCGGCCGGCTCATATGACGCTGCCGCTCGCGCGCCTGAAGGGCTGCGGCGTGCAAGGTACATGTGCCACCAGCGGCAGCCTGCATCGCAGCCTGACAGCAGCGCAGAACTTCGGGACGGTAAACATGGCTCCCCGGCTGCCGAGCGAACGCCTGCAGCAGATGAGAGGCCTCAGCAACACTGGGGCCTCGTGCGAACGCCAAGGCTGCTGCTTCAATTGGCGTCGGGGGATTGCGCGGCCTGCCATGTTGCAGAACTTGCACACGCTGCAGCAATCCGGCCGCACCGACGCCGGTCATCAGGCTCGCGGCGAACTCGACCACTTGCCCCAGCGGATCGGCGGCGGTGGGGTCGAACATCCGTGCGAACTGGATGAACTCGACGAGGTCGACGCGCTCGACAACCGTCGCTCCGGGTGTCTGGCTCGTCAACTGGTAGCGCCCGCGGACATTCATCGCGTCGCCGATGATGAGCACGCTATCCTGCGCGTTGCGCCCGCGCGTCCTCGCAGCGGCACGGCGCTGCTCTTCGGCCGTCGCCGCGTCCAGTTGCACCCATTGCACTGCAGCTGGCGCCCCCTGCAGTTCTACCGATTGGCCGGTTTGAAGCAGAATCCGCGCATTCAGCAGCCATTGCCCGAGATCCTCGGTGCCGGCCAATCGCCACCGCCACGGTGTCCGCAACATGCCGACCGGAGGAAATTGTGTCTCGACATCGGCTTGCCAGTTAACCAGGCGATTGCCACCAAAACTGAAAATCGCCTGCATAGGATCGCCGAGCACGCACGTCGGAAGGACCTCTGCAGCCCAGGCCACTAGGCGGTGTTGCGCAGCATTGCAGTCCTGGTACTCGTCGACCAAGAGCCTTGCGTACGTGGCCCGCAGCGGTGCATTGATGTGTCCGGCCTGCACCAGATTGGCCGCAGCCTCCCGGATCGCTGGATAGTCCTGGCGGGGATTGGCGAGTTCCAGCACCTGGGCAGGAAGGCCACTTCGCAGCGGAAACTTCCCGGCGAGCCGCATCGCAAATCCGTCGATCGTCGAAATTCGGTAGGCAGAGCTGGGAATGGCCGCCCGGGCCATGCGAGCCCGCAGCGCCGCGACGCCGGCATTGGTGTGGGTCAAGACCAGGATGGGCTTGCTGCCCTTGTGCGCGGCCAGCGTATCGGCAATGAGTTGCGTCTTGCCGCAGCCAGCCGGTGCGGTAACTGAACCACGCGCGACCGCGAACAGGTCGAGTTCAGGCGGCATGGGTCCACGCCCACAGTCGATTCATCACATCGACAAATCCGGCTTCGGCGTTTTGTATCTGTGGCCCAACGATCCTGCGGCCGACATGTTGATAGGCGGATACGGACTTGAACCAGCCATTTCTGCTGACTCGGGCTGCACGGCCCAAAAGCTCACGCGTCGCCGCCGTATAGACACCCTGCGCAGCCCTTTCAGCCTCAATGGCTATCAGCGTTCGCTGGTTTTCGGATTTGGAACGAATATGCTCTGCGACGTCATCGCGGCCGATGCGCTCGATGGCGTAACCGAGCAGGGAGTCGATCGCCGCGTCCGTCATGCAGATGAACAGCTCGTCTTCTAACGCACGACCCGCTCGCCAGGTGAGCAAGCCAACGCCCTCGGCGGCAAGCGTTGCAAGGAGCGCTGGCGTTGGCTCTTTGTCCGCATCGATGAATGCCGTCACGTTGTAGCCCAGCCGGCGCAACACTAGCGCCTTCTCCAGGCACAGGTCTGGCGTGCTACCGCCCGCGTTGACGTACGCGCCACCGTACGCGAAGAATGAGGTCAGGTTGAGGTCCTCTACGCCGTACTGGTCAAGCCCTCGCGCCAGTCCGATCTCGCTGGCTCCCTCGCAGACCAAGATGGATTTGGCCAGAAAGGCTTCCGGATCCGTACGCAGGATGCTTTGTACCTGATCGGTCACGCCCGCGGGGCGGACCACATGGCGATCCCCTTCGCTTCTGACGATGAACAACTGGTTTCCGGAAAGCTCGCGCAGCGCAACGGGTGAGTGCGTCGTCATGAACACCTGAAGGGGGAGGTTCACGTCCTTAGCGCCCAAGGAATCCAGCAGACGCTTGAGCCGGTGGGGCTCCAGGCCGAATTCGACTTCATCCACGAGTGCGATGGTGGCAGCTTGAGCGGCCTCGCGCTGCAATCCTGCCATGAGCAACCGTGCGGATCCCGTTCCGAGCGAGCGCAGCGGAATACCAGCCTCGCTGTGCAGAGCGATCGCACCATCGCCAATGGAGACGGCATGAGCGTCCAGCATGGCCTGAGCTTGGCCTACCGGAACGCCCAACGCCGTGGCGGTGCGCGTCACGACCTGCAAAGTCTCCGAAAATTGCGCGCTGGCCTGGTTGCCGAACCCCGTCCTCGCGTCCCTCGCCGCACGCGCCAACTCTGCGCCTAGATCGGGACGCTCGTCAGTCAGCTTGTTAAGCACGGAACTGCGGCTCCAGGACAGGTGTGTGCTGGCGTAGCTACCGATGCGTGCAGGGGCGAGCGTGGCACGATGCTTCCAGGCAAGACCACGCTCCAGCCCTTGCTCCTGCGCCCGCTCCGAGTAGAGGAGCCAGGACGGTTCCAGGTCCGCCCCCACTTCCAGGCGCAAAGTCAATGCGGTTTCGATGTTGGCCCGGGGCTCGGGCTCAATCTGACCCGTCGCCGCGTTATGCCCACGCAGAAATTCTCCATAGGATTCCAGACTCAACAACTCGTCTGGCAGGCCGCCCAGCGTAACCGCGATAACGATGGGCTCAGTGACGACCAGCCCGTAGAAGTCGGTGTCTGCAATGCTTATGCTGCGACGCGCACCGAGGCACAGGTCGATGGCGTCCAGGATGGTCGACTTTCCACTGTCGCCGGGGCCGATGAGGCAGTTGATTCCAGATGAAGGTGCCCAGTCAAGCGTCCTGATAGAACGAAAGTTGCGGATTTCCACCCGACGGATGCGTGCCATGCCTCTCCCCAGTCTCATGTTGTTGTAGCTGGCCAAGTATGCGCCCTTTGTAGCCGGCGTCGGACGATTGCCTTGCCATAACGACCTGATGAAGTTCAGCGACGTCTTTTCACCATTGCGGCAGAACTTGACCGACTGCAACCTGCCTAAGGCAACAGCAGTCATTGACCGGCAACAACTTGGTGACTGTTCTCAGCCAGATGCGGATATTGCGCCGGCCTGCTTCAATGTCATTTTGGCGTTGATTTCTGTGTGGAATCTCATTTTTCAAAAGCATTACGCTCTAACGGCCATCGGCGCGTCAGCTGATTTACGCATTTGCTATGCTTGAGCTGATATTTAAGCAAGGACGCATGGTCAGGCTAACTTGCACCCGAGAGTGCGAGATGTGCTCCCCGTGCCCAGAGATCGGCATCAAAGCCGTCGGCGACCTCCGGCAGATGACGTGGCACGGCTATTACTAGTCTTTCAAGCATCCGAAAGTATTCGGCCTCTGTTGCCGATGGACCTACTGACGTTGGAGCAAGTTGAAAAAATTCCACGTCCACATATTCAACAAGCGGGCGCAACAAACCGTGTGCCAACAGCCAACCGGCCTGAATTAGCAACACGCGGTTGACTGCCTTCCCAAGTCCATACGCTGCGTGGCTGGAAGCCGCCAAATTGCCGCGTCGCAGAAGGACAAGCAAGCAGGCAAGGTCGTCGAGCGTGCCCCTGTTACTCAAGGTCCGTACGTAGCTACTTTCCCAGCGGTTTGGGTTGTCTTGAAGCTGAATCTCCAGCTGTTTCGAGAAGTCGGCCGGTAGTCTTCGGCGGACCTCGTCCCTACTGTGATCAAAGTGCCAGTCTGTGCGCAACGCAGGCCACAACGCCAACTCGAATATGCAAGCACTGTCGGCGCAGAGCCCTTCGGCGGCCAAGATGGTTGCACGCGTAGGGCATCGTCGCCCGCTAGATCGCTCCGTCCATTGGTGGTGGAGCATCTTGTATTTATCAGATGAGATAGTGCCCTGCGGACCGTAGTGGCCGACCATGTCCCCGATTGACGTTGCATCCGCATCAGCCGCCAGCACTCGAAACCACGCGATGGTGGCGAAAACGTCGACGACGGAGCGCCGCGAAACACGCGAAAGTTTCGGGTTAGCCCACGCGAAAGTTGCGTGACTGAGAGAAAGCGCATTCGTATCAAACACTTAGGGCATTCTCCTGAACTTTTGTAGCTGACCTACGTTGGCGGTTTACCAAACTTAGACCGTGAACTAGCATGCCATGAGTCCCTGCGATCTCACATGACCGCATCGGACTTGATGCATTGGCAGTGATACAGATCCATGTCCCAACGTCCCTAAACCTTACGATACGAACGAAATTCGACTTATGCAGCCAGACAGAAGCGCAATCGACGCGGTGCGTAGGCAGTTTTACGAAGACGGTAAAAGCGTTTCGGACTGGGCGCGCGAGCATGGATTTGATCGTGGTCTGGTCTACAGCGTGCTGAACGGCCGGTGCCTTGCTAGGCGTGGTGCAAGCCATCGCATTGCCGTTGCGTTGGGTTTGAAGAAAGGGGACCGCGGTGGCGACCCTGAAGCGCCGTCGGCGGCGGGCCGCAGCATGAATCACCCAGTCACTGATTCAAAGGAGGCGTCAATGACCACGTAACTCCAGACATACCAGAGAACGCCAGAAACGCGAAAGCCGCAGATTTACGAGATCTGCGGCTTTCAAAGACGTATCGAGGGAAACCCTCAAATTTCCAGTGCTGGAATCAATATACCCGCTCCCATGGAGCGGGTCAAGGGTGTCCCTCGTCGATTCATATTCGAAGTCGCGGCCATGCCGCACTAAAGGGACACCTATGACCGACAGGAAGATGACGCTCGCCCGTGTGCGGGAAATTTATCGACGCCAAGATCCGCCGCAGTGGGGTGCGGCGTACGAACCCAGTATCAAGGCAACGCGGGAAGAAGCGCCGGCGATATCCAGACCTGCAGAGATGTGGTGCGAGCGGCTGCAGCGCGATGTGCACGCACTGTCGAAGCCTGAGCAGGCGGCCGTTCTGCTTGCGTTACACCACCCTCGGCTCTTCGAAATACAGGAACAGCGCATGTTGCCGGTCGCGAGCCGACCTCATCCGCTGACGGGGCATCCGCGTACCATCGACACGGATCTACCGACCATGGAAGGAACCATCGCTGTGGCGGAACGGCTGGATCTTCTCAAGGTCCATGGCTGGCTGCGCGCGCGTGATCCCGCCACCGGCGAAGACCAGGTCGTGCCCATTCCTTTCCTGGGTGATCTGCTGTTGTTCATGGTGGACGATCGAGGACCGTACTGCGTCAACTGGACGGTCAAGAAGAACAAGGAGGATTTCGGCCAGTCGATCAATGCAAGATCAAGAGTTCGAAACGCGACCAGGGACGCCAATGCGGCCAACGCGCGCCACGCCATCGAAGAGCAGCTGTATCTGGATGCGGGCATCCGAACTGTCAGGGTGGTGGCGAGGACGATTCCAGAGCTACTTGAATGCAACCTGCGCAGGCTCTTTCTTCACCAAAGGTGCGACCCGTCGCTTGACGTACACGTCGAAAGGGAGCTTGAAGACCGTGTTAGGGCCGGCATGCAAGCTGGCCTGCCACCACTGGATGCGATCTTGGGCGTTACACACCGTCATGGATGTGCCTACCAAGACGTCCAAAGGGCGTTCTACCGAATTCTCTGGGAACGGCGCGTACGGGTTGAACTGGTTGATGCAACGGTGCTGGTCGATCAGCCGCTGATGTCGGAGCGCGGCGACCTGTTCACGCGGTTCAGCCATCTGTTCAATCGGGAGGTCTGACCCATGATGCTAGGAGAGCAGCTTGTTGCCCCCTATGGCTTTGAAGGGCTTGTGGCCAATGTGGTGTATCACTTCATGTACAGCGACGCCGATCGCAATCGGGTCGTGCTTCTGTCCTTTGACGCTCCAACTTTGGCCCTCCCGGAGGTGTGTGCACCATCGCGCGGTGCTGTTTACAAGGCCGTGCTTTACTTTGTTCAGCGCTATCGCTTCGAGGCGGCCAAGGACAGTGGCCTGATCCGCCCGTTTGAAAGGCCCCGATCGCTTCCGCATTGGCTCGGGGATGTGACCATCTCCGATCTGCTGGAACACGATAAGCAAGATCACACGCGCCGACTACCTCACGTTCAGCGCATTGACACGATGCTCGCCCACCTGTGGCCAGCGGTCCAGGGATTGGCTGGTGTCTTTGGGGCGGAAAACCCCGAGGCCGTGTTGAACCGGTACGCCAGGTCATGCACGCCTTGCCAAAATGAGTCCCGGTACCGGGCTGCCTTCTTTGCTTACATCGCTTTCGGCATGGAGCGGCTGGCATTGCACTACCCGATCAACAAGCTCGGTAAATGGAAACGTGCTCCGAAGAACAAGAAGTTCGGGCGCCCCTCGCTGCTCGGAGCGCAGCATGGTCATAGCGCGTGCGACGAGGAGGTGCAGGAGCTATGTCTGCAAGGCTTTCGCGAGTACGCCACGCCTGGCCAGACTATGCATGCCATCTACCGACGGACAATCGTGCGGGTCTTCGGCTGCAAGCCTGTCAGCGACGCCCGGCAGCGCATGTCCTTTGTCCAGCCAGAGGGCAAGGCATTTCCTACTTTTGGTCAGTTTCGGTACCGGGTTGGCTTGGCCTATGACCTAGAGACCCGTCAGCTTCTGAAGTATGGCCAGGAGCGCGTCAGGTCGAAGCTTGCGCCATCGAACGGATCTTTCACCAATGCCGTGGCTAACGCGATGGAGATGCTGGAGTCGGACGGGTACTTCGTCAAGGAAGTGTGCGCAGGCTACTTGGAGGGGAGCCATTTACCCCGAATCTGTGTCGTACGGATACTGTGCGTGGGCTCCGCTATGGTGGTCGGGATCGGCTTCTCGTTGAAAGGCGAGAAGGCAGACGCCTACCGCATGGCGAAGTTTTGCATGTCGGTTGACAAAGTTTGGTATTGCAGCTTGTTCGGCATTCAGATCTCGCCAGAAGAATGGCCTAGTATCGGACTGCCGCTGCATGATGTCGCTGACCGAGGCCCAGGGGCAACCCGTCGTGCCAATGGCGACGCTGCAGCGCTGAAGCCGATCATCAGGGAAATGGCACCCTCATATTCCGGTCAATCGAAGGCCAGCGTTGAAACCCGGCACCCTAAGTCTGTCAAGGTCGAGGGCGCGCCGCGCTATAAGTTGACACGGCAATCTATTGTGCAAGTCGTTCGGAACGAGATTTGGCGGGTGATCGAATCGAACAAGTCGACCAACGTCCGGCTCAGGTTAGGACCAGAGGCTATTTCCCAGCGCGTTCTTCCTACGCCTATCGGCATGTGGAATTACCTAGTTGGCCGTGGGCGGACATTTGGCTACAAGCCGCAGCGCGAGCAGGCGATCCGCAACTACCTTCAGCAGGTAGATTTGACGGTAAGCGATGGCGCGATTTATTTCATGGGTTTTCGGTACTGGTCTGCGGCGCTTCGTGACAGCATGCTACTGACGAGGGCAACGACCCGGATCCAAGGCTATCTGCTACCTGCATGCGTTCGGCACATTTTTCTCGACACGCCGGACGGCATCCTCGTTGTCGATGCTTCTTTTGGAATACGGGGCGGTGACGACGAAGACTTCTTGTCGGTTGCGGAACTCGCGCAGCTCGCCGATCTACGGGACAAAGAACTAGCTGCATTTCGAGAGCACCGAGAGGCCGCCAGGGCGGATGTGTCCGAGCGGTACGAAGCCGAAACGGGGCTAGCCTACGACCAGGCGGACATTCGGCCGGGCCGCGCAAAGCGAGGTAGTGCCGTTTCGTTGAGGGAGGCCCGGGACATCATGCCGCTGATCCACGCGAAAGGAGGTCGCCGATGAGCCGGCATGGGAATACGGTGCCACCATGGGTGCATTGGTTCGATGGGCTCGCCACCGACGACGGGCTTCGCGAGCGGGTTACACACCTTGTGGCCGCGCCGCAAGGTCTTGCACGAGATGCCCCTGTCGTTGCATGCGGGCGGATACTCGACGCTTGGAAGGCTACCTATATTCCGTGCGCGGCGCACCTCGCATTCATTCGGCAGCTCGTCGACCGCGTGCGGTTGAGCGCAATGTCACGCATTACGTCCGTCAGCGCATACGAGGCTGCGATCTATGCCCGCAGTCCGGTCGTCCAGTCTGACCAAGAGATTTGGGGCGTTACGGGACTGGCGGGCTGCGGGAAGTCGTCGGCAACAAAAGCGTTCGTGCGTGCACTTTCATCTGGCGTGAAGGGAGGGATCGCGCCAGGCGTACAAGCGCCCATCGAGCCCGTGATTCGCATCGAAATGCAGGCTCAGCGATCTGCCAGGCCGGTACTCCGATCGCTGGCAAATCCCGTTTTCATAGCGGGTCGAAGAAACATCGCAGCCGAAGAAATGTCGCAGCATCTGCGGCAGTGGCTGTACGCGAAGGGTACACAGGTACTGCTCGTCGATGAAATGCAAGCGATGACGCGAAGTGACCAGTCGACAACGCTGATTGCGAACCTCATAAGCGATCTCAACAGTCTCGGTCCTGCGGTTGTCTACGTTTTCAATTATTCTCTCGGGCACAAGCTGCTAACGCGCCCGCAGGAGGACAAGGATAGGTTGTTGGCCAACTGTCTTACTCTAGAACCACCGCTGGCGGATGACAGGCACTGGCAAGCTGTATTGGACGAGTATGTGCGCCTTGGTTCGGGGTTGATCAACATTGATGCTAAGCACAACGCGCATGCGCTGCATCAGCTGACGGGAGGTCTCTACCGTCTATTGCGCATTCTGTTGCGGGACGCTTGTCGGATTGCTTGGCCCTTGAAGGTCGATCGGGCTGTCACCATGGATGATGTTCGAGCGGCCTACCAATCCCGGGCGTACGCCAGCCAGCGCGGCGACGTGGATGCACTGCGTTCGCTTCACTTCAGTGGGTTGCTGTCCGAAAAGAGGCGGGACCTCAGTGCACCATTTTCTGGACCGATGCCGAGCACCGAGGGCGGCAAGATTGCGGCAACCAAGCCGATGTTCAATCAACCACCACCAGCAGCGGCTGTGCATCTCTTGGAAAGTGCGCTAAACGCCGATGAGCGCCGCGCGCTGAGCAAGCTCCGCGCGTCGCCAGACATGCCAACCGTCGCCAAGCCGAGCACCAACGTCACGCGGCTTCCGCGTCGGCCGACAGTCAATGCCGAAGCGCTGCTTGCAGGTTCTCGGCTGTTGAGCGACGGAAAGAAGAGGGGCACGGTTCAAAAAGTCGACGTCGAAAACGGGGGCGACTGAAATGCTGCAAGCCCATTGGCCTATCGGGGAGCGCGTACCCTGGCTCCCGGACGAAACCTTGTTCAGTTGGTGCAGCCGCTACCACCTGCTGAGTTCCAACGGTATTGCCTCAGCAACCTGCCTCCAGCTGTTTGGGCGGCGGCGGCATGGCACGGCGCATGATCTCCCGGCAGGGTTAGAAGCGCTGGTAGCGCGCTCCGCTGGTAGTCTTGGAACGGTGCAAGCGCTGGCGAATGATCGGACGCTCCTACCGTTCTATGGTCCTTTCCGGTCTAAGGATATATACGACCGAGCCGTTCTAAGTATGTACGGCGACGGCATCCGTAGCCTCAAGTTCCTGCTGGGTCTGCTAACCAGTGGATTGGGTGCTGCACATCCGCTGAAAGCCTGTTCAGCATGCATGGGCGAGGATCGCCGACAGCATGCCGTGGCTTACTGGCGGCGCATGCACCAGTGGCCTGCTGTTTGGGTCTGCCCGATCCACGGCGATCCTTTGTTGATATCACCTGTCAAGCTGGATCAGCGAGCACGCTTTCAGTTCGTGCTGCCGATGGATGCAGGCTTGGTGCCGTGGTGGGGCGGTGGCGATGACATTCGAACGGTAAGACAGCTGCAGACACTTGCGGCTCTTGGGATCGACCTGTGTACTCTGGTGCCAGGACGTCTCGCGGATGTTCATGCGATCTCGCAAGCCGTTCTGGAGGGCATGCGCCGTCGCGGCTGGGTGTCCTCGTCGCGCCGCATTGCCTGGCAAAAGTTCGAGAGTGATCTACGGTTGCATACCGCCGTTATGGTCCGCTTGCCGCCATTTGCCATGCAGATGGACGTCAAAGTCGCGCAGGCTCAGTTGTCGAGGATTGTCGCCGGGAGGTCGTTGACCCAGCCGTTGCGCTACCTGGTCTGGTTGTCTTTGGTATTCGATGACCTGGCTGCATTTATAAGAGAGTATGACCGTTCGTGTGCCCCAGTAATTCTGTCCCTGATATCGCATGCGGAACGCTCTGCCTCCCGCGAGAGGGGAGGATTGACCCAGCAAGACGCTGCAGAATTGCTGTCGGGTAGGGCATCCGCGACGGCCCTGGCAAGGCGCTACGGCGTCGATCCATCGACCGTCGCTGCATGGGCAGCAAGAGCCGGCTTTGAAACGCCGCGGCGGCCGAAGGTTGTCGACGAGAAGAGACGGACGGTCGCCATCCAACATTTGCTTGCAGGCCAGGACAAAGCTGTTGTTGCGGCCTGGCTAAGAACTTCCCAAGTGACGGTCACCAAGCTACTTCGGCAGGTGCCTGGACTGCAGGCGCGTTGGCATCAGGTTCGCACGAGTCGGGCGCGTGACAACGCTCGCGCGGCTTGGATGGCCGTTGCTTGTGCTGCTCCTATGCTTGGCGTGGCAGCCGCCCGTCGAGCAGAGCCAGCGGCGTATGCTTGGCTGTATCGCAACGATCGCGAGTGGCTCAAGCTGCAAAGTTCTAATTTCACTGACCGGCGCCGCGATGCCAACCATGCCACCGTGCGTATAGAGCGGGCAGATGATCGGTATGCGCGTGCGTTGCGGGCGGCTGTCATGGCACGCGCTGAGTCCAGTGAGGCCGATCTGCTCAACCCGGAGCATTGGACTGTGTTGGCGCCCGGCTTGAAGCGGGTTCTACGTCGACCGCAGGCATGGCCGCGCACGTTGTTGGTGCTCCAGTCGGTGCTGGGAACCACGCTGCGCTCGGACCCTGAGCAACTCTTCTAAGCTGGCACGGGGGCCGTCAGTCGCAAGTCTTTCCAGCCCTTCGCTGCTGCCCTCAGCCATTGCTCGAACTGGTCGATCGGGATACCGTGCATGTCGCATGCGGAGCTCAAGCTCTGACCGCTCACAAAAGCCTTTCGAGCCGCCAGCATCGCGTCGCTGTCATTAGTCTGGCTATCGAGCTGTGCTTGTTCTGCCGTGAACAAAGCGGCAACTTCCTCAACAGAGTCGAACAACACCGCGAGAGCCAGCGCGCAGTTTGCACTGGCGTATGCTACGTGTTTGTCTTTGCTGATGCCGTCCAACCTAGCAAAGAATGCCTCTCGCTCCTTCGATAGCAATGCGGGCAAGTACTTCTTGAGCCAGCCGCGTGGAACGATCTCCTTAGCCCGATCGCTGATCACCGGACGCTTGCCTACCTGTCCGGTTCGGAGGTCGCGTCGGCGGCAGCCTTCTTGAGCGACGCGATTCAAGGCCTTGCAGCTCATCGAAGTGGGCTGCTGCAACCACTGCGCCAACAGACCTGCGTAGCGCCCGAGCACCGATGTGGGCGCGTTGTTCCATGGACAGTCGAAGTTGTGGCCCTCCAGTCGTCTGATCGCCTCACTTGGTGGCATGGCGAAGGCTTCGCACTCGAATCGGATTAGTGGGGTTGCGTGCTCAATGCACCAGTCGACGCCGGGAAGATGGTTTGAGCGCCGCCAGTAACTTTGCTTGCCCGAAGCGATATCCCGCTGCACACAGGTCATGCACGTCAAGGCTTCTGTAGAGGAGCGCCGGGAAAGCCCGGATATGTGGAGGCTGCCATCGGCGCCTCCCCAGGTTGGCGTCCGCTGTTTTGCTTCGGTCGTGAACGCTCGTAGTGCTGGCACCGTCGTGAAACGTCGTTGAAGGTCGGCGACGGTTGTGTCAAATGCCGTCGCAATGATCCACAAGGGCTTGCCTTCGTTTTCATGCTGCTGGGCATTTTGAAGGCCATCAATCAGGTTGTCGACGGAGGTGCAACCGTTGGCGGCGGCCATGCGACCAAGGAGCCCTTCAAGCAACTCGTCCGGCTGCGGTTGAGGAATGACAACGTAACTCATACTTTGATGCTCTCCGTTGGAGGGTCACTCGGTGCCAGCAGCGTCAAGCTGCGGATGACTGCTGCCAAAGCCCTTGCGTGGGCTGGCGTTCCGTCCCAGGCAACTTCTAGCGCGCTCATCAGGTCCTCGTTCGACGCAAGGCGGGCTCGCATTGATAAATTACGTTGCATAAATACATAATTTTCTATGTCGCGTGCTAGCTTTGACGAGGAGGATGTCTTCCCGGACAAAATGCGGCTCACCTGCGACTGGCTTGCTTGCATTTTTAACGCTAAGGATTCTTGGGATATTCCCTGCCGACGAAGCTCCTTCCGCAGTAGCTCGCTTATTCGCTGATTAGATTGCGTTGACATACATGAATAATGCATAAATGCATTAAAAATGTCAACTTTCAGTGTTCGTCAACGGTATGAGACCGTCGTAGGCTTGGTCGGCTAGAGTGGGTCGATGTTGAAGGTGCAGGCCCGATGTTGTTGGCTGTCGCGCGCAATCAATGGCGGCTGCTTTGCAGTTCGTGTCGCTGTCGGTGGTCATGCAGCAAGTTGACTACCCATTGCTTCTGCCGTCTTTTTTGCAGCGGAGTTGCTAAAAAGGCGGGGCCGCTTAAATTGGTAGTCGCATGTGCAATTTGGAGCGCCTCTATGCGATCAGTCTGGATGTGGCAGGCTCGGCCATGCAAGCGATGATCGTCCAAAGTCAGCTTGTCTGTGGTGCCCCTCGGTAAGGGGTTTTCCCATGTCAGCGTTGAACGAGGAAAAATGAAGTGCCCGTGCTGCGGTGCTGCTCACCTCGTCCCAGATACCGGAGGCGTGCCTTAAGTCTATAAGGGGCGGCCAATCGTTAATCTTGCTGTTTCGGGGGGGGCGACGCGCGGCGAGGTTGTGAGTCGATATCGACGCGAAGTTGGGTTGACATGGGGTTCACCATGCAATTGTTGCCTTAAACCAGGGGGACTTCAGGCATCTGACAAAGGTTAAAACGAGCCGAGATTCTGCTGCTGCTCGTCAGTTTCGCTACGAAACTGCGCCATCAACCGGCAATAGCGATCACTCTGTTCTCGGTCAAGAATAAGTTCGTCACATGCAGGGCAGAAGTCACCCGTGAAGGCCGGAAAGGTCGTATTCCTGCCCTTGTAGGTGTAGGCAACATCGCGTGTGTCACGAATCAGTTCGGCCGCTCCGCAGCATGGACATTTCATGATAGCAACTCCTGTGATGGTGCTTCGGTGCCGCTTAAGAGCGATAGTTTGCCGTAAAACGTGCAGGACTGTTGACGCTACCTTCAGAATGACCAATAGGGGGGCGTAAGATTTTGACTGGTTTATGTCGTAAGTCCGAGGCTTGCTCGGTATTCGATGGGACTGACAGATATTAGCTAATTTATTTGTTGCTGCCAGCGTCTATTTGAGCACCCCTGCCAGCTTTCGCTGACCATGGGGCGTCCTTCTGCAACCTGCGGCAACCTTCAAAACTTTTGGTATGTGAGCTGGTCACTGATTTCCAGCACACTTGGTCAAACCGACGTCGGCGCCAACTGCCAATGCTTCTTTGGGACCTGGGCGTACCTCCGATGGGGAATGAACTACCGTTTTACGCCTACCCGCGCATTCCCGAATGCCCTAACATTCCCTCGAACAATGCACCACCCAGAACCATGCATCAGCTCCAACGACCAGCGCACTCCACACCGCTCGAAGGCGACATTATTTTTTGCGGTGCTTCTTGGAATGTTTTGGCTCAAAAGGGATTGAGACTAGGAGATAGAGCGGATTTCAGTCATGTAGCCTTGATGTGCCACATCAACTATGGGGTGCAGGCCATGCCCGGCGAGGGCGTTGCAGCCTTTGGTTTGTACGACTTCATGCGCAAACAGGGGCAAACAAATTGGCGCGTGTTCCGACGACGTGATCTGGATGAAGCCTCCCAGACAAATCGTGATAGCGTCGGTGTACGCATTCGTAATGCGGCGGGATATTTCTTAGCACAAGGCTACAACTTCGCGATAAATCTACCTGAATTACCGGGTCGTACGGAGGACTCTAGCCGCAGCTTTTGTTCACAGTTGGTGTCGCGGGTTTATCAACGGGCGTTAGGGGAGCGCCCCGATGAACGATGGCTCACTTCAACGGTGTTACCGGCTGACTTGCAAGCGCATATCTTCGACAACGCCGATTGGGTCGAAGTCACTTCGATTTATTCCGATCGCTTTAGCCATCTGGAGCGGCAATCTCCGCAGCGCCAGGAAGAAGAGATGCAGCGACAGCGCTCGTCGATTCAAACTTTCCTGCAAGGCCTCGAAATCAATATGGTGATGCAGACGCAATTCGCCGACGCTGCCCAAGCGCTGTATGCGCTCGAAGACGATGTCAATTCGATTGAAAAAACAGCCGATCGCCTGGCCCAGGCTGCAGCGTTCCGAGCACGCCCACCCCGGGAGAGCTTCCGTGCCACGGAGCATTTAGACGATGCGCTAAAAGCAGGCGCCAAAGTGAATTGGCGTTCCCGCAAGATATTGAATACCCACTTGTTGCGAAGCCGCCTCAGGAAACTCTCGCAGTGGTTGAAGGACTTACCCGCGCGTTCTAGTTCAAAGGCGTAGGCATGCCCAACCTGTCAATTCAAAGTTGACAAAAAAGGGCGCCGAAGCGCCCTTTAACTCACAGACATCCCTGCTTACTTGTTGCAGGCTTTGCCGTGGTCGGCATGGTTGCCCTTGGCTTTGGCATCGGCTTCGGTCATGTATTCACCGACCTTGGTCTTGCCATAGGACTTGGAGCCCTCGCAGTGGTACACCTTCGACTTCGTGTTCACCCACACCTTGCCGTCGCCACCACCGGCTGCTGCAGCAGCCGCGGGCGCAGCAACCTTGGCCGTGGGCGTTACAGCAGCTTTAGCCGCCGGAGTCGTAGCTGCGGGGGCCGTCACAGCGGCAGGCGTGCTTGCCTTGGCCGCGACTGGAGCAGCCGTCTGTGCAAATGCGGATGCGGCACAGAACAGGCCAAGGGCGATGGAGAGAGCACGAACTTGTGAACGCATTTGAAATTCCTTTGCAGTATGCAGTGGGCTGCAAAAACTGTAGCCCTGTACCTACAACGCGCTCCAAGAACATGCGTTTACGAACCAATGTGAAGTTCAGATGAAGCTGGTAGACGGCGCAGTAGCCGCAACGGTGTACGGGGACAAACCGGACAGTCGTGAGGAGCTGTCCTAACGTCCCCACGACAAGGGCATCGGCCTATTGGGCGGAGCCTGCCAGCAACTCACTGAAGTGAGCGGTGTCAATGTTGGAGCCACACACGATCAGTGCCACGCGCTTGCCATTAAGCCGCTCGCGTAGTGGCCCCAGCAAGGCTGCAGTGGCCACTGCAGCCGCTGGTTCTGCTACCAACTTCATGTCACGAAACAGATGGTGCATGGACGCAACGATTTCTTGGTCCTTCACGCGAACAATCTCGTCGACGAAGCGCCGGCAAACACCATAGCTGTACTCCAGCGCATAAGGAGCGCCCAGACTGTCGGCGACCGTGTCTACATGTTCGAGTACTTGCGGTTGACCGGCCTGGAAGCTGCGGTACATGGCATCGGCGCCGAAGGGCTCCACACCAAAGACCAAGATATCCGGGTTGATCTGCTTCACCGCCGATGCAATGCCACCACACAGTCCGCCGCCCCCCACCGGCACGATCACGGCATCGAGTCCCTGCACTTGACGCATAAGCTCCAAACCGATGGTAGCCGTGCCTTCTGCGGTCAGCGGCCCGTCGAAGGGATGGACCATACTGCGTCCCTCCTCGACCACCAAACGCTTCGCCAGTGCGAATGCCTCGTGGATCGTGTCGGTCAGTAGGAGATCGGCTCCTTGGTCACGGCAGGCATCCACACGTGCTGAGCTGGCATGGCGCGGCATGGCCAGCTTGGCGGTGGTACCAGCAGCACGTGCCGCGTAGGCGACAGCTACGGCGTGGTTGCCTGCACTCGCCGCCACGACCCCGCGGGCAAGGGCAGCAACGTCCAGTGCCTGGATGCAGTTCAAAGCGCCACGGAGCTTGAAGCTACCGGTGCGCTGGAACAATTCCAGCTTCAGCCAGACCTCGGTCTGTGGGCAGAGGTGATGGACGACGCCTGTTTGCCAGTGCCACGTCGGTGTCTGCAAAATTTTTTTGCCCAAACGTGCTGCGGCACGTTCGACATCTTGAAGCCGGGGATAGGGCGACTCAGCACCCGGGGAAACTTGAAACATTGAAACTCTCCATCGATCGATTCATGGGATAGCGCACTAGGAGCACCGTTGCATGCAATGGGACCGTTGGGCACCGGCGAGAAGCCGCAGCTCAACGATCCGAGAGAATTCGAATCGAAATGGAGGTTGGAGCAATAGACGCGCGACCCAGCGTGCGGCCCGTGGAGGGCGACACTTGATGGTGGGCGCAGTCGTTGGATATCACGGAACCATGCTAGCACAACGTCGAGTTCAAATCTTAGCGTGGCGGCCGCAGAGCCTGCGCTAATGATGGCAGCGTCCGAAGGCGATGAACAGGCGCCCTAGAACCTGTGTTGCCCATCATTTCGGCAATATCGCTACATCGGTCGGCCCTATTGGGGAGAATGCGAATCCTCAGTCTATTTATGGATAGCGCAGAAAAAAATCACGGTGTGCACAATGGAAATTAGCACTAGCCGCCCGGCGTCGTGGCATAGTTTCAGGCCATGGTTCTAACTCTTCAAATCGACCAGATTGACACAGGCCTTTATCGCGCTGTGGCCCTACGAGGAGGCAATGAGGTCAGCCTGCCGGAGGTCTATTCCTCTATCGAGGAAGCTGTCCGGGAGGAAGCCGCAGCAGTACCTGATGGCTTTGCCTATTTCGCAAATGTGGAATATGGCGGCGCTGCAAGCGGCACCATTTCTCTATCGGTGTTGCAAGAGCGAGCCGCACAGGTGACAGACCAACTCGTCGCCATCGTCGCCGAGATGAACCGTATCGAGCGGTCCGAAGAAACTGATTTTTAAAGCGAGACCAAGGTGAACACGCTATGGTGACCCCTGTGCGGGACTTGATTCAGTTTTGGTTCATGCCCACATTCTTGTAGCAACCACACACCGATATCTGACCCCACACGGTCGTGGTCCACTGACCGTTCCATTGAGCCGCGTGGCTGGCACAGGTGGCTGGGCACTTGGTGATAGTGCCCTTAGACCCACCGGATGTTTAGGTTCCAAGGGTCTTGGCATGTCGCTTGGCATACGGATGTAGAGGCTCCGCTGGGTTAGTCGGATACCTCAATCGCCTCGGATGCACCATTTGTTGACCCGCGCCCGGCTGCCGTGGATCGACCGGTGGCTCCCAGCACAGCACCCAACTTGAGATCATGATGTTTGCGGCAGCGACTGTATCGAGGTCGCTGCTCATAGTCGCAAGACTGACGCCCACGGTCCAGGTGCCATGCGGATCAAAAGAGCAGTTATCGACCGTGTCCAGCGCCGTCATCACGGTCGCGGTATCGTCCCCCAATTGAGCGGAGTCGTCCTGGTTTTGCAACATTTGGATCGCAGCCGTCGTGGAGTGCCGGAAGATCGTCGCCCGAGGGTCGTAGCCCACGAGCACGAAATCGGTGATCACCGTGGTGGAATAGCGGTAGAGCTTCATATCGTTGCCCATCGCCGCAATCCGGAAGCTGTGGCGCACCACGGCAAGCGTGTTAAATCCGTCCGGGCCAACGACCGGTATGCGCACGATCGGCTGCGGGAATATGCTGTTCACGGTCAGTTAATCCTCATCACGGAAACGATGAAATTGATACCGTCCATGGATGGCGCGGAACCGGTCAGCGTGAATTCCATCGGTCCGTTAATCTGACCACATAGGGCATTTCCCGGAAACGGTGGTCCGAGTGCCACCGTAACCTGCAGCGGTATCGCCAGCTTGGGGTTGTCGATGCGGTAATGCGCGACAAAGGTATCGCCAGCCTTGTCAACCTTGAAGATCTGGCCTGGTGTGAGTGGCGTGAGCTTGGTGTAGCCAAAGCCTCCGCCGGATGGATTGATATGCTCGATATGGTTGGCAACAATGCCGAAAGATCCTGCGACCAAGCCTGGGTCCAGGCTGTGTGGCGCAAGCATCGATGCCGGCCAGGTGATCGTGCCGGAGATATGCGGGCTCACCTTCACCAGCGTGGCCACAACCTGGTAGGAAATGCGCCCGAGATAGGAGTATTCACCCATCAGCGCGGTATCGATATGCAGAAACAGCTCACCTGAATCGCGCAACGCGACCGTGACCGTGTCGGCAGCAAAAAGGAACGACGAATCGTCGTTCATGATGCTCGTCAGCCCAATAAAGGCGCTAGCTTGTTCGAGATTGCTTGCAAAGATGCCGAGGTTGATCTCGGTCTCGCCATGCCAGACGTGGTCGCTGTTGTACTTCCAGTCGATCAACGCGATGCCTGACAGCACCACCAGTGAGCGACCTCCGCCGAGATCGGCGCCGGTGATCGCACTTTGCGAAACAACCTGCGGCGGATTGGCGTTGACGTCGAGAACCTGGACAGTCATGCGACAAACTCCTCAAAGAGGCGGCAAGAAGCGCATTATTACGCTGATGAGCCCACTACATCAAGGTCGCTATTTCCCCTTGGACTTTTTGGACAGCTTCGCCCCCTGGGCAGGCAGTGTGTTTGGCACATAACGGTGCTTACGCCAGTCGAACTCGAAATAATCCTGTAGGGCGTTGGGCAAATTGCTCGGTTCGGTCGGTTTGGGCACCGTGAAATAGCGGCCAGTGATCAGCTTATCGGTAACCTCCAGCCGCAGAAACCCCCAGCGGTCATCACAGTAGTTTTCCAGCACGACGCTTTCGCCCTCTTTGTCGACAAAGGTTGTCGGCGTCACCAACTGCTGCCCGTCAACCTTCATCATTTTGTGAAGATTGTGGTAGCCGCCGGCACCCGCGACGATGTACGGCACGACTGTGCCATCCGCTGTGTTTTTGGAAATGCGTTCATAGGCATGGACGTGCCCAGCCAGGACCATGTCTGGATGACGACCTGCCTGTGTGGCGGCTTGTTCCAACAGTTGCTTCATATGCGTGCTGCCGGAGTGGTAGGTGTCAGCCGAATATATGGGGTGGTGCAGCGTGATCAATAGTGGGAGATTCTTTGGCAGTGTTTTAAGCTGCCCTACCAGCCACTCGATCTGCGGTGACCGTATGTCACCGCCCTCTGGTACGTTGGAGTAAAGCCCAACAATATTGGCAAGCGGTGTGCGCAAAGTCCAGAAGACATAGGGTTGCGTCATGGTGGTTCTGCCTGAATCACCCATGAGATCGGGAAGGATCTGTGCCTTACAGGAACAGAAGAACTTCATGAACCCATCAAGCGTGCTGTCTGCTGGCACGTTCTCGCCATCGTGGTTGCCTGGGACCGCCACAATCGGAGCCATATAGTGCTTGTAGGGCTCGTAAAACTGTGTCCTATAGCTGGCGATCTCACCGTTGAAGTACACGCAGTCGCCCAGTATGTACAGAAAGGCTGGGTTGTCAGAGGCTTTGGCTCCATCCACAAAGTCACCTTCCATGCCAGCGGCCACGAGTTCCTGGGCGGTTGGGCTAACGATGCCGCCCATGTCACCGTTCACGTGGAAGGTCATCTTCTTGGCCTGCTGGATGGCCTTCAGGTCCGCAGCTGGGATGATGGCAGCCAAGTCCATCTGGTAGGGAGGCTTGCTGCATTCCGGCGGTGGTGGCAATGGTCGAAAGTGCACATCTCGCACCTCTTGGGGTATTGTGACATGCACATTGAAATTGCCGTCCCCTGATGGACGGGTGACGCCGAATTTGTGGGACTGCGGTTTGGCTGTTGCCATGGCGACCTCCTGCGATGGATGGGACATTGAGATCCGTACCCGATGGCTGGAACAGACCTTGGACTGAAATCGCACGCGATTCTGCGGCGTTATAGCGTCGGTAGCTGCTAAGCGTCAATGCGACAAAATCGGCCCACACAAGGGTGAGTTCATAGGGGATTTCGAAAGGCTATTGCCGATAGGTAAATATCCTCAAATTTAATGAAGGTCAGTGATGATCCATTTGGGCGAGGTCGATTTTTAAATGGTTTTCTGCCGCTAGCCCAACAATGACTGCTCACGGAACATTTTCTCTCGCGCGCAATGCTTCGATGTCGTTTGGGATGAGCGCAGTCCGTCAACGGACATGCTCGAAGGGCCGCCTGAAGCCACCGTGGGCAGGGCCGGCTTTGCAGGGCGAAAGCAGCCGGTTGGGCTATCGCTGCGAACTACGCGTTTGCTTAGAAAAGCCGACAACGGAGTAGCCAGGGTACCGTTGCCGGCCATCTCTTCAAAGCTCAGCCTGCTCTGACATTTCCAACTCGCCCTAGACATTGCATTGGAATAGGACACAGAGTCCAAAAATAGACTAACTATTCAATTCACTGCGCGGTGCTAATATCCAATATCTATCCACTTTATCGCGGAGCTAGCCATGGGATTGCTGAATCAAATCATTGGTGCGGTGGTTGCAGAAGAAGCAGTTGAGAAACTTGACCCCGAAGCTGGGCTGTTAAAGAAAGGCCTGGCTGCTATTGCCGGCTTTGAGGGCGAGAAAGTTATCGAAGAAAAAATAGACGAACATCTGGCTAAGCCAGAGGATGGCTCTACCCCGGCTTGATTCGGAACTCTTGGCGATACAACGCCCAAATAATCGTGTCTAAGCGGTCAGCGCAAAACCCCATCCCGTTATATGCCACGGAGTTGGGGTTTCTGGTCCGCTTCAAATTGCGCAACATGACTACGGCCAGCTTGGGCTTCAATCTGGACCTATCGAGTCAGTCGCCTTGGTCTTCAAAAAAGTGACCCATATAGGCCATGTCCCGGATATCGTCGCGCAACGCAGTCCGATCCGGACCGGGCATTGGTAAGGCAATCAGCAACTCCAAGCGCCGGCGTATCGAGTACAAGATTTGCAGGGCAAGGGGTCTCATGTCAGAGTCATTACCTTCTGGCGACAGGATGGCGGGATAACTCCAAAGCGCTGTAACTGGCTGCCCCGGCCAACTGGGATGCTGGTCGACGCTTACTGGGTCCAATGCAATGACGAAGTCCATCCGCGGAGCTCCGCTGCGCGTGAAATCTTCCCAAGACTTGCTCTGAAGACCATTGGCAGGGATCTGGGCCGAAGCGAGCACGCCCAGTATTACCGGATGCACAGGTCCGCCTGCCTTTCCTGGGATTCCGCAGGAGAACGCCTTGAATCGGCCCATGCCCAAATGGTTCAAACAAGCCTCAGCAAGGATGCTGCGCGCCGTGTTCTCGGAAGATACAAAAAGTACACGTGTTGAAGATCGCATCAGATACCCGGCCAGCACTAAATTGCTAGTACTTTAGCAACAGGGTAGCTTAGTTCTTTTCCACCGAATGCCAAAAGCTAAGCCCCCCCAAAATCGCGGCGACCCGGAACGTCTCTGCGATCTAAGGGCGGCTCTTTTTACTTGCTGTAGGTCAGCACGTAGAACTTGTTGTCAAAGAAGGTGTTGGCGTAGTACGGCGACACGCTGGTGGTGATCTTCTTGCTGTAGTCAGCGCTGCCCTCGGCGGTGATGGCGTAGATCTTCTTGGTCTTGTGGTCCATTGCCATGGTGCGCACGCCGGCCATGGTGCCCAGCGCTTCGGACGGCTTGTAGGTGTTGGCGTCCACCTGCTCAAACACGTTCAACACCGAGTTCACACCGTTGGCCAGGAACACCCGCTTCAGGTCCGCGTCATACACCACGTCGTCGTTACCGCCACCGATTTCATAGGTGTACAGAATCGCGCCATTGTCGGCATCCATCAC
>NZ_JBWKNO010000020.1:0-99483 GCF_059415605.1 Rhodoferax sp. GW821-FHT10B06
GAAGAGCTGGCGGCCACAGCGGAAGAGATGAGCGGCCAGGCGGCACAGCTGCAGGAAGCGATGGGCTTCTTCAAGGTAGACGCGGGTTATACACCTGCCGAGATCGGCAGGCCCCAGACTTCCGCTAGTTTCAAAGCCGCACCACCCTTGTTGAGGATCAACAAAGCTGTCGCAAAAAAAGCGGTAAACAACGAAGCCAGCTTCGTCCGCTTCTAAGGAGATTGACATGAGTGCCATGATCTCAGCACAACAAAAAACGCCTGCCGTGCTGAGTGCCACCATCGGGCACAGCCAGCCCGACCAGCACCAGTACCTGACCTTCATGCTTGGTGGCGAGACCTACGCCATGGGCATCCTGGCCATCAAGGAAATCATCGAGTTCGGCAGTGTCACCGAAGTGCCGCGCATGCCCAGCTTCATCCGCGGGGTCATCAACTTGCGTGGTGCGGTGGTGCCGGTGATTGATCTCAGCGCACGCTTTGGCAAAGGCACCACTACCGTCACGCGGCGCACCTGCATCGTGATCGTGGAAGTGGCCGGCGGCAATGGCGCCCAGCACGACACCCAGGTGGTGGGCGTGATGGTAGACGCAGTCAATGCCGTGCTGGAGATACCGGCTGCCGAGATTGAGCCCCCGCCATCCTTTGGAGCCCATCTCCGTGCGGATTTTATGACCGGGATGGGCAAGGTGAACGGCAAGTTCGTGATCATCCTCAACATCCACCATGTGCTGTCGGTGGATGAGATGGCCGCGCTGGCCGGGGTGGGGAGCGGCGGCGTGGTTGGGGTTTGATGCTATTTCATGCGGCTTCAAGTAGGTTGCATATAGGTTCTGGGCTTGAATGAGCGATCGCGGATCTGATGGAGTGAATCGCGACGCCAAGCCATTCTTATCCTGCCATTCACCCTTTCAGGGAGGGCATATTGGAGCAACAGAGGAAAAATGGTATTGACGAAGGAATACTCAAGGGCATCGCCCGGTAGCAGCACTGGTTCGTTGGCAGGCGCTGTAGCATTGCTCGACCGGGAATTCGCACAGTTCAGCGAGCTGATTTACCGCATCGCAGGCATTAGCATGGCTCCGGCCAAGAAATCGCTGGTTTCCAGCCGTCTGGCCAAGCGGCTCAAGCATTGCCGTCTAGACAACTATGGCGACTATTTCCGTCTGATCACTTCACTCCAAGGCAAAGACGAATTGCAAATAGCGGTGGACATGCTGACTACCAACGAGACGCATTTTTTCCGCGAACCCAAACATTTTGATTTTCTGCGCCAGCGCATTGTTCCTTTTCGGCGCTTGGGTACGCCTTTTCGCGCATGGAGTGCAGCCTGTTCTAGCGGCGAGGAGCCCTACAGCATTGCCATGGTGCTGGACGAGTTGCTGGGCAATCAACCATGGGAGGTGTTGGCTTCGGATATCAGCACGCGCATTGTGGACAAGGCGCGTAACGGCTTGTTCCCGCTGGAGCGCTTGCCGGAAATTCCCAAGCAGTATCTGCGCCGCCATTGCCTCAAAGGCATCGGTGAGTTTGATGGCACCTTGCTGATTGACAAAGCTTTGCGCGAACGGGTGCGCTTTATGCTGCACAACCTGATGGAAGCACCGCCGAGGCTGGGTGAGTTCGATGTGATCTTTTTGCGCAATGTAATGATCTATTTTGACCAGGGAACCAAGCAGAAAGTGGTGTCGCATTTGTTGCCATTGCTGCGTCCCGGCGGGTATTTTCTGATCGGACATTCAGAGAGCCTGAACGGCGTGACCAATGTCATGAAATCGATTGCGCCGGCTATTTACCAAAAGTCGGACTGATGCGTAAACCGGCGCATACAGTTGAGATATTCCTGCAGCCTGGTGAGGTGTATTTTGGCGTGCGCGACACACGTATACGTACGCTGTTGGGTTCTTGTGTCTCCATCGTAATGTGGCATCCCGGCATGCTGACGGGTGGCATGTGCCATTACATGCTGCCAAGTGCACCGTCTGGCAGGCGTGCAACCCTGGATGGGCGTTACGCCGACGAAGCGTTGGAGTTGATGCTGCTGGAGATCCGCAATGCCTGTACTTCACCGGCGGAATATCAGGTCAAGCTATTCGGTGGCGGGCATATGTTTTCCGGGAATCAAAGTATCCGAGTGGACCACGTAGGGGCCAGGAATGTCGAGATGGCGCGCGTCTTGATGAAGCGACATGGTTTTTCAGCCCAGGCCGAGCATCTTGGCGGCACAGGGCATCGTACGGTTATGCTGGATATCTGGAGCGGCCATGTCTGGGTGCGGCACCAGCCGCCAGGCCCTTTCAAAGACAAAAATGAAACGCTATGCACAAAGTGAAGGTGTTGATCGTCGATGATTCCGCTGTAGTGCGTCAAGTGTTGACTGCCAAGCTACAGGAGGATCCGGGTATCGAGGTGATTGGTGCGGCATCCGATCCGGTATTTGCAATGGATCGCATGCGTGCACAGTGGCCCGACGTGATCGTGCTGGATGTGGAAATGCCGCGGATGGATGGCATTACCTTTTTAAAGAAACTGATGGCAGAACATCCAACGCCAGTGGTGATCTGTTCTACGTTGACTGAAAAAGGCGCGGAAACCACAGTGCAGGCGCTGGCGGCTGGGGCCGTCAGTATTGTCACTAAACCAAAGCTGGGCCTCAAACAGTTTTTGCAAGACAACTCTGATGATTTGATCAGTGCGGTCAAGACGGCGGCGCGCGCCAATGTGCGGCGACTGATGCCCGCTGGAACCGCTGTTATTCCTCAACCCAAGCTCTCGGCGGACGTGATTTTGTCAGCGTCGACCCACGTGATGGTTCAGACGACCGATCGTGTCGTGGCCATCGGGACCTCCACGGGCGGAACGCAAGCTCTTGAAGCAGTGTTAACTGCGCTGCCCCAAATGTGTCCGGGTATCGTCGTCGTGCAACATATGCCGGAAAAATTCACGGAAGCTTTTGCCAATCGCCTTAATGGTTTGTGCAAGATGGAGGTGCGTGAGGCGAAGAGTGGAGATAGGGTTATGCCCGGACGGGTGCTGATTGCCCCGGGAGGTCGGCATATGCTGTTGAAGCGGAGTGGAGCGCAGTATCGCGTCGACGTCATGCTAGGGCCGCTGGTGAGCCGCCACCGACCATCTGTGGATGTACTGTTTCGCTCCGTGGCCAAGTGCGCTGGACGGAATGCGCTGGGCATCATCATGACTGGCATGGGTGACGACGGCGCGCGCGGGCTGAAGGAACTGCGCGGCATGGGCGCACGTACGTTGGCGCAGGACGAGGAAAGTTGCGTGGTGTACGGTATGCCCAAGGAGGCTGTAAAACTAGGCGCGGTGGATCGGGTGCTGCCGTTGGGAGAAATTCATATGGAGATTCTCCGGGCTATGCAGAGTACCGTTTGACGCAAATCGTACCCACACAACTTGTTTGGTCGGATTGAATGGCCAGAGAAACGGGTGCTCTCCAGGCTCGATGTATTGAATTCAATTCTGCCCCTGCAGGTGAGTGGAGGTCCCGTTTGGCACTGCGGGGCGTCGCTGGTGGGGCTGCATTATTGTGCTACGTCCGAAAATTTTCATCGACGGTACGGTTATCCCGCTGGGTAACCTGCTGTTGCCGGTGCAAATTTGAGCGATAGGGCAGAAATCGGAGATCACCCAAGGCACCTTGAATGAAACTCTTTTTTGGGGATGTAGGGCGGTGATAGTGAGTCTTGGTCAACTAGGTATGGGTGTTCGTGGGTAGGGTAATTCTTATATTCATTCGGTTGATTCCTAGGGGTAAATCGGAATTGGCTGATGGTTGGAGTTGTCAAAATGGAACATCATCTTGTATCAAATTGTGAGGTTGGTATTTCTTAAAATTTTGGCCCCAAATATTCGTTGCGTGATCTTCTTATTTGGTAAGTGTGATTGTGGCGGACTCAATTCGCCCCCTGATGTTTTGTGTTGATCGAAAAATATTTTTTATGTATTAATAGATGACGAGTCTTTTATTTAATGTGATGTACATTAAATATATATTGCTGTGTAGGCATTTGATTTGTTTCTACAAAAAATGAAATTGGGTAATTTTGATAGCGTTGATCGAATTTCGCTAGGTCGGCGTATTAAGGCTATATCTCGCTATTACAAAGGAGCCTTGATTTTGGTTATGGTGGTTGCATTGGTTATTTATGCAACCATGCAGTTTGTTCTTGAACGCCACTCTGTTCAACAAAGTGTCAGTTTTCTTACAAGCAATCAGTTCATTAAGTTTCAGCAGCTGGCCAATACCACGCGTGCATTGATGCGTGCATCTGCAGATAAAGCTATCTCAGTTAATGTGCTTGATCGGCTGATCGATGAGATGAACCATGAAATCATAGAGATTAAGGATATTAATGCACAATTGCTTCTTCTGCGTGCTCGTCTTGGCGATGATGCTGCGCCAAGCGATCTTGATCTTCGAATTCAAGGTTTTCTGGAGCGGGCAGAAAAACTAGGGAAAATTGATAATATTAGCCGGGGGCGTCGTTACTCCTTTTGGGGGCCCATTGATTTTGCTGCCGCGTCGGATGGTTTCATTATGCGTGGTTTTCAAGAGGCTATTCGGCAATCTTTTGCTAAGAGCGAGGCGAGCATTGCGATGGCAAAGCGGATCAGTGCTTTATTAGTATTGTCTCTTCTTCTTGGTTTACTCATTGTGGGTATATTTATTCTTAGCCCGTTGCTTAAGAAGTTACGCATTGAATATGAAAAAAAGAAGGTTTTCGAGCAGAAATTATCGATTCTTGCCCATAGGGACGGTTTAACCGATCTTCCCAATCGCATGGCATTCAATCGAATATTGGATCGACTTATTGCGGCTCGCAATTCAAAAGACCCATATTCTGAAGGCGGCTCATTCGTCCTTTTCCTGATTGATCTGGACCATTTTAAAGCAGTCAACGACACCTTCGGACATCAAGCCGGCGATGAGTTATTGGTTGAGGCGGCGAAACGAATCGCATTAGTCATTGGGTCCGACTCCATCGCAGCGAGATTGGGTGGCGATGAATTTGCTATTTTGGTTCCGAATCTTTCAGATAGCAATGAAGCTGAAAAAATTGCTACACGGATACGTGGAAGCTTGTCTCAATCTTGCATTGTTGATGGACATGCTCTTAATGTATCGAGCAGTATCGGTGGCGCTATTTTCCCTGATCACGGCAGTAATGCACAAGAGATTATACGGTGCGCTGATTTGGCGCTATATGCCGCAAAAACGATGCGCAACAACCAAGTAATCTTCAACGAGGCGATGATGGCTGATCGACTTGCTGAAAGTCAGCTTCGTACAGCCCTGTTTAATGCGGTCGAAAACGATGAATTCCTTGTTTATTACCAGCCAAAAATAGATGCCCGAAGTGGTCGGCATATTGCATTTGAGGCACTTGTACGGTGGCGCCACCCTGATCTCGGTATTTTATCGCCGGGGAGTTTTTTGCATCTCTTCAATACTGCAGCATCAATTTCCTCAATGACCGAGTGCGTTATTAACAAGGTGGCCTACGACATACGAGTCTGGCGTGATGCGGGCTTGTCCCCTGGAAGTGTAGCAATCAATATGCCCGAAGCCATCCTCATTTCTGAGGTTGGCTATGATATGTTTGCGAATGCGATTAAGCGATATTCGGTTGAATGGAGTGATTTTTCAATCGAAATCACTGAGGATGTATATATGAATAAATATACGGAGCAGATATTTGCAACTGTCATAAAACTGCGTGAACAGGGGGTGTCGATTGCACTCGATGATTTTGGTACCGGTTTCGCATCGTTGACGAATCTCAGGAATTTTCCGTTTGATGATGTAAAAATTGATCGCAGCTTTATTTCTGACATAGGTGTTGATAATAAATCAGAGCAGATTATTAAGGCCATGATTGATCTTGTTGAAAATTTGGGGAAAAACTGTGTTGCCGAAGGTGTGGAGACGGAAGAGCAGCTCATGTTTTTACAGCAAGCCGGTTGCGGTATGGTGCAAGGTTATTTCTTTGCAAAGCCTCAACCGTTTGAAATGGCTACATCTCGACTGGTCGCTAGACGCGATGTTCAATGTGAATCTCTGATGGTTTCTTGATAAAGTAGGTTTAACAATGACAATACGCGGACATTATTCGCCCTTGAGATGCCTCAGTTTGACGCTGGCAATATCCTTTCTTTCACTCGCACACGCTGAATCCACGAGCAGCGTATTTCAACCGACCGTGGAGGTGATACATTTTTGGATTTCGCCAAGCGAGAGCAAGGCTCTCGATGTTTATCGCCAGGCCTGGAAGAGCCTCGGTGGTAAATGGAACGACGTACCGGTCAAGAACAAGGATGCCGAACTGAAGTCGGTCACTGACAGAATTGCCAATGGCTATCCTTCCACGGTAATGCAGTGGAATGCCAATGAGGGCAGCAAGGAACTACCGGCGATGGGTGTCGTGCAGGATATCGAAGAGGTCGCAGCAGCTGATCATTGGCGGGATTTCCTGCCCGGAAATGTGATTGATCAGATCAGCTACAAGGGGCGCATCTATTTTGCGCCGACCAATATTCATGCGGAAAACTGGCTGTGGACCAATAAGAAGATATTCGATAAATTGAAATTACCGTCGCCGACAAGTTGGGACAGCGTTCTCGACAGTGCCGCCAAGATTAAGGCCGCCGGTTATACACCCATCGCACTCGGATCTGGCACATGGGAAATTTCTCTCATTTTCAATGACATTGTCTATTCAATCTATGGCCCTGAGGCTTATGCACGCCTGATGAGTGGAGGGGACCCGCATGCCGTAATGCGACCAGAGATGTTGAAAGCGCTCGGCATTTTGCGGCATCTCAGCGCTTTTGCCGAGCCTGTTCGAACCGGCAAGACTTGGGCCGATGCGACGCTTTCTGTCGGTCGAGGCCGGGCAGGCATGCAGTTCATGGGCGATTGGGCAAAGGGTGAGCTGACCGAGGCAGGACTCGTCTCAGACAAGGATTTCCGATGCACGTTGGCACCGGGGACAGAATCGGTCTATTTTGTCGTGGTTGATGCGTTTGCCTTTCCGATCACGAACAACGGGCAGGATCGCCGCTCCCAGCTTCTCTTTGCACGCCAGATCATGGATGTCGACAATCAACTCGCCTTCAACCGCATCAAAGGGTCGATTCCCGTTCGAACCGACGTTCAACGCAAAAATCTTGATGCATGCGGGAAAGTTGGCCTGGACTTGATTTCGCGCAAGGGCTCTCAAGTTGCCGCCCAATCGATGACCATGCCCTCGCAGATGTCACAAGGATGGATTGATATCGTTGCTGACTATTTCAACGATCCCAAGATCTCGGCGGTGCATGCCCAGCACCAGTTGGCGGATGTTTTGTCGCAAAAATGAATAGGCTGATACAAACCTCATCGCCAAAGCCGCTTCGACCATGACCGAGGTGGAGGGATCAGGCAAACAAGTGATGGATCTTATGGGTGAAATTAGTGTAGCCAGCTCTGAGCAAAGTATCGGTGTGTCGCAGGTTGACGAAATGGTGGCACAGGCGGACCAAGGCACGCTACAGAATGCAGCTTTGGTATGTCAAATGGCGGCGGTGGCTGGCAGTCTCAACATCTAGGTGGAGGAATTGGTGAGCATGGTCGCGGTGTTCAAATTACGGGCTGGCACCAACGGGGATGCATACCGTTCTCGCTCGGTGGAGTCTATTGCCGGGACTGTACAACATGCCCTTGTCGGTACCCGCAAGTTAACAGTAAAGCCCAAGACCGTGCCGTCATCCCAGATAGGTACGGTACTACCAAGAACTTCATCACCGCACGGCGAAGGCGAGTGGGCGAGCTTTTGATGGCGGAACAAAAATCACAAGAGGACGCAGGTAGTGAAAAGGCAGCGCTGCTGGAGCTTGCTCAGTCCTTGATTGTCATGCGCGATGCATTGATGGAAACTTCGCTAATGCTGCACGATGCCTATTTTGATTGCGCGGTAGAGCATCGCGATGCTGCCGCTGAACACCTGAAAGCTGTGATTCAAAAAGTCATTACCCGCTGGTAGGTGGGTTTCGCTGGTTCAGCAAGCGTCACTGCATAGGATCTACCGTGAAATTGTCCTTGCCCTCTGAACGCATCTACCGGTTGCACAGTGTGTCCTGGCTTCATGGCTGCAATACTGACGACCCAAGTCGCTATGGATATGAGTCCTACGCCGCTGCAGCGACTTAAGGCTGGCAGGCTGGGCCAATTTGGGGAGCCAACAACAACATTTTGTGCATAAACCCAATTGCCCCAAGCGGAGAGGGCTATGCCTTTCCGCTTGGGGCAATGGAGATCGTTGGTTCGACTTGCGTGCTTACGCCAAGTCGAAGCGATCCAGGTTCATGACTTTAGTCCAGGCTGCGACGAAGTCAGTCACCAGCTTTTGCGCACCGCCTGCGCTGGCATAGACTTCGGCGTAAGCGCGCAGCACCGAGTTGGAGCCGAAGATCAGGTCGTTGCGGGTGCCGGTGTATTTCACCTGGCCGGTCTTACGATCGCGGCCTGCGAATACTTCAGCCTCACCGTCCACGGCTTTCCACTCGATACCCATGTCCAGCAGACGTACGAAGAAATCGTTGCTGAGCACGCCTACTTGGTCTGTGAATACGCCGTGCTTGCTGCCGTCGGCATTTGCGCCCAGCACGCGCAGACCACCGACCAACGCGGTCAGTTCGGGCGGGGTCAGGGTCAGCAACTGGGCCTTGTCGACCAGCAGGGCTTCGGTCGGCGCGCCGATCTTGCCCTTCTTGTAGTTGCGGAAGCCATCGGCCAGCGGTTCAAGAACTGCAAAGGACTCGACATCGGTCTGCGCCTGCGTCGCATCGACGCGGCCCGGCGTAAATGGCACCACGACGGCCACGCCTGCTGCCTTGGCCGCCTGTTCGACGCCCACGCTGCCGGCCAATACGATGATGTCGGCCAGCGAGGCCTTGCCAAATGCCTGCTGGATCTCAACCAGCTTGGGTAATACCTGGACGGCGATCTTGTTGACCTCCCAGTCCTTCTGCGGGGCTAGGGCCAGCCGTGCGCCGTTGGCACCACCGCGCTTGTCTCCGCCACGGAAGGTGGAGGCCGAAGCCCAGGCCACGGACACCAGTTCGCTTACCGACAGGCCGGAGGCGACGATCTTGGCCTTGAGCTCGGAGATATCCGCCGCCGTAGGACGGTAGGTTGCAGCCGGCAGCGGGTCTTGCCAGATCAGGTCTTCCTTGGGCACTTCAGGGCCGAGGTAGCGTGCTTTCGGGCCCATGTCGCGGTGGGTCAGCTTGTACCAGGCGCGGGCAAAGGCTTCGGCAAAGGCCTGCGGATCTTCATGGAAGCGCTTGGAGATCTTGCCGAACTCGGGGTCGAAGCGCAGCGTCAGATCGGTGGTCAGCATAGTGGGCTTGTTGAACTTGCCCGGCACATGTGCGTCAGGGATGATCTCTGGCCCATTCGTGGCGACCCACTGCTTGGCACCGGCGGGCGAATGGGTCAACTCCCATTCGTACTTGAACAGGTTTTCAAAGAAGTTGTTGCTCCACTGTGCCGGGGTGGTGGTCCATGTGACCTCCAGGCCGCTGGAGACGGTGTCTTTGCCATGGCCACTGCCAAAGTTGCTGTTCCAGCCCAGGCCCTGGGCTTCAATGCCCGCGCCTTCGGGCTCTGGGCCTTTGTGCGACTCGGGCGCTGCGCCATGTGCCTTGCCGAAGGTATGGCCGCCAGCGATCAAGGCGACGATTTCTTCGTCGTCCATGGCCATGCGGCTGAAGGTGGTACGGATGTCCTTGGCCGCGGCCAGGTAGTCACCGCTGGCGTTGGGGCCTTCCGGGTTGACGTAGATTAGCCCCATGTGGGTGGCGGCCAGGTTGTTGTTTAGCTCGCCCTCTCCTTTGTTGCGGTCGCCCCCACCGCTGAAGCGCTTGTCTGCGGCCAGCCAGGAAGTCTCGGAACCGAAGTTCACATCCATGTCGGGTTCCCACACGTCTTCGCGGCCGCCGGCAAAGCCGAAGGTCCGGAAGCCCATCGATTCCAGCGCCACGTTGCCAGTCAGAATGAATAGGTCGGCCCAGGAAATTTGCTGGCCGTACTTCTGCTTGATAGGCCAGAGCAGGCGGCGTGATTTGTCGATGTTGACGTTGTCGGGCCAGGAGTTCAGCGGCGCAAAGCGCTGCTGGCCACGGCCACCACCGCCACGGCCGTCTTGGGTACGGTAGGTGCCCGCGCTGTGCCAAGCCATGCGGATGAACTGAGGGCCGTAGTGGCCGAAGTCGGCCGGCCACCAGTCCTGGCTGTCGGTCATCAGTTTGACCAGATCCGCCTTGAGTGCCTTGTAGTCCAGTTTCTTGAATTCTTCCGCGTAATTGAACTTCTCGCCCAGCGGGTGGGACTTGTTGGAGTGCTGGTTCAATACGTCAACCCGCAACTGGTTGGGCCACCAGTCTTTGTTGGTTGTGCCGCCGCTGGCAGCATGGTGGACGGGACACTTGGCTTCATTGGACATGGGGTTCTCCTTTGTCGGTTGGTGGCTGTATTTGTGGATACATGGTGCCGCAGCAGCAGGCAGAAATATGCATGTGCGGCCATTGTTTGCAAATGACAGCCTGGGACATTCATAGTAATTAATTACTATGAATCCAAGAACTCAATAAAATTTATGTATTGAATAGAGTTTTTCAAAGATGCCCTCGGATTTTCTGCCCCCAAAGCTCTTTTACTCTCCCGCTAGGACGTTTCATCATCGAATTCGACTAGCTCCGCGTCCTCGGCCACCTGCTCTCCGACTGCGCAGTAGAACGCTTTGACCACGCCGTCACGTGGGGCGGTGATCGTGTGCTCCATCTTCATGGCTTCCATGACTAATAGGGCCGAGCCTTTATCTACCCGTGTGCCTGTGGCGACCAGCAACGCCAGTACCTTTCCGGGCATTGGTGCTTTCAAATGGCCTTCGACTGCGTGATCCGTGGTTATGTAGGCGGTGGGCGCTATGGCCAAGGCCCAAGTTCTTCCCTTAAAGAACACATGTCTTTTATCACCGATCGGAACTACCTTTGCGTGCAGCTGGCGTTCACCTATGCAGGCCTGTAGCTGGCCTTGCATATCCAGTGTGGCGTGCGCGGGCAGGCGTTCTGCATGCAGCCAAAGCGTATATCTGCCATTCACGCCAAGGCTTTCAGCCTCGATAGCTTGCACGGTATCCCCCATGCGCAGCTGTATCGTGCGTCTAGCCCGTCCGTTCAGGCGCCAGCCGTCTTGTGCGCGCCAGGGCGAGTCTGGATACGCGTCACGCCCAGCCTCGCGCGCTGTCTGTTGGGCGTGGTCCTGTAGTTCGGCCAGCGTTGCCAGCAACCATACCTCGTCAGGCACGCGGGTGTTGGATGGGAATAGAAGCGCTGCTTCGCGCTCTATCAGGCCGGTATCAAGATCGGCATGGCTGAACGATGGGCTTGTCACCAGACGCGAGAGGAACTCGATGTTGGTCTGAACGCCCACTACCTGGTATTGGCCCAGTGCCTGGTGCATGCGCGCAAGTGCCTGGCTGCGGTCTGCACCCCAGACGATCAGCTTGGCGATCATGGGGTCGTAGTGGGGCGTGATCTCGTCGCCTTGCGCTACACCCGTATCTATACGTACGTGGGCCGATTCCTGCGGTGTGGCCAGATGCACCAGCCGGCCGGTAGAGGGCAGAAATCCTTTGTTGGGGTCCTCGGCATAGATGCGGGCCTCCAGCGCGTGGCCGCGGAGTGTGAGCTGCTCTTGCCGCAGTGGCAGTGGCTCGCCGCACGCCACCCGTAACTGCCACTCCACCAGGTCCAGCCCCGTCAGCATTTCGGTCACAGGGTGTTCGACCTGCAGGCGGGTATTCATCTCCATGAAGTAGAAGCTGCCGTCCTGCTGGGCAATGAACTCCACCGTTCCTGCGCCCACGTAGCCGACGGCTTTGGCCGCTTCTACGGCCGCCTGGCCCATGGCCGCGCGGCGCTCTGGCGTCATGCCGGGCGCGGGGGCTTCTTCCAGTACCTTCTGGTGACGGCGTTGCACAGAACAGTCGCGTTCGAACAGGTACACCACATGCCCCTGCATGTCGCCAAATACCTGGATCTCGATATGCCGCGGTTTGAGCACATATTTTTCGACCAGCACATGGTCGCTGCCAAAGGCGTTCAAGGCCTCGCGCTGGCAGGAGCTGAGCGCGGCAGCAAAGTCGGCCGCCTGGTCTACACGGCGCATGCCTTTGCCGCCGCCACCGGCGCTGGCTTTGATCAGCACGGGGTAGCCGATGGTGTCTGCCTGCCGGGCCAGGAATAGCGGGTCCTGGTTGCTGCCGTGGTAGCCGGGCGTCAAGGGTACGCCGGCCTTCTCCATCAACTGTTTCGCCGCGGACTTGCTGCCCATGGCCTGGATCGCTGCGGCCGGCGGACCAATGAAGATAATGCCTGCCCGTTCGCAGGCTTCGGCGAAGTCGGCGTTCTCTGACAGAAAGCCGTAGCCCGGGTGGATTGCCTCGGCGCCGCTGTGCTGTGCGGCCGCCAGGATGCGGTCCGCGCGCAGATAGGAATCAAGCGCGGGCGCTGCACCAATCCATAGGGCCTCGTCGGCCAGGCGGACATGGCGTGCATGGGCATCTGCATCGGAATACACCGCGACCGTGGCAATACCGAGTTGGCGTGCTGTCTTGATGACGCGGCAGGCGATTTCGCCCCGGTTGGCAATGAGGATTTTTTTGAACATCGTCTCCTCCTTATGCGTGGTTCCAGACGGGCGCGCGCTTTTCCAGAAACGCGCTCAACCCCTCCTTGGCTTCGGGGGTCGCGCGCAGCACCGCAATACGCTGCGCGGTCTCAGTGGCTAGTGCCGTGTCTATCGGTTGGTGCACGATACGGCGTATCAGCTGGGTTGCAGCTGCCTGCGCAAGTGGGCCGCCGGCCAACAGTGCATCGACGATCTGCTGCACGCAGGCGTCCAACTGCTCGGGTTCAACCACTTCATGCGCCAAGCCGATATGCTGTGCGCGCACGGCATCGATGCGCTCCGCCGTCTGGAAGTAGCGGTAGGCCTGCCGCTCGCCGATGGCTCGCACAACATAGGGGCCAATCGCGGCGGGAATGATGCCGAACCGGACTTCGGTGGTGGCAAATGTGGCCTTGGTAGATGCAATGCAGATGTCGCATGCTGCAGCCAATCCCATGCCACCGCCCAGGGCTGCGCCGTGTACGCGTGCAATCGTAGGCGAGGCGCATTGCGACAGGGTGCTGAAGAGTGCCGCCAGCTTGTGCGCACTGGCCAGGTTATCTTTCAGGGGCGCCTCGCCCTGGCGCCGCATCCAGTTCAGGTCGGCCCCGGCCGAGAAGCTTTTACCGGCACCCGCCAATACGATGGCGCGCACAGCAGGCGCGGCGTCAAGCTCGGCGATACATGTTGTTAGCTCTTGGATCAGCGTTTCGTTGAAGGCGTTGTGCACTTCGGCACGGTTCATCCAGATCCAGGCACAGTTGCCGCGGTGTTCGATCTTCAGGTGTTGGTAGTGCATACGGGCCTCACATGCCTTACATACGAAATAGGCCGAACTTCGTCGGCAGGATGGGCGCGTTCAGCGTGGCCGCCAAGGACAGACCCAGCACGCGCCGGGTCTGGGCCGGATCCACCACTCCGTCATCCCACAGGCGGGCGGTGGCGTAGTAGGGGTGGCCTTGCTCTTCGTATTGCGCCCGGATGGGGGCTTTGAAGTCTTCTTCCGCTTGTGCTGACCATGTACCTTGCTTGGCCTCGATGCCATCGCGCTTGACGGTCGCCAGCACGCCGGCTGCCTGCTCGCCGCCCATCACGCTGATGCGTGCGTTGGGCCACATCCACAGCAAGCGCGGGGAATAGGCGCGGCCGCACATGCCGTAGTTGCCGGCGCCAAAGCTGCCGCCTATGAGCATGGTCAGCTTAGGCACGCCGACGGTGGCTACCGCCGTGACCATCTTTGCGCCGTCCTTCGCAATGCCTGCGTTTTCATACTTGCGGCCCACCATGAAGCCGCTGATGTTCTGCAGAAAAACCAGCGGCACACCACGCTGGCCACACAGTTCTATAAAGTGCGCGCCTTTTTGTGCCGATTCGCCGAACAGGATGCCGTTGTTGGCGATGATGCCTACCGGCATGCCGTACAGGTGCGCGAAGCCTGTGACCAGGGTGGCGCCGTAGCGCGCCTTGAATTCGTCAAAGCGGGACCCGTCCACCACGCGTGCTATGACTTCGCGTACGTCGTAGGGCTTGCGCGTGTCCTGCGGGATGATGCCGTAGATATCTTCGGCGTCGTACAGCGGCTCTTCGCTGGCTTGCAGCCGCAGGGTCAAGGGTTTTTGGTGGTTCAGGTTCGCCACGATGCTGCGTGCAATGGACAGCGCGTGGTGGTCGTTCTCCGCCAGGTGATCGGCTACGCCCGATATGCGGGTGTGGGTATCACCCCCACCCAGGTCTTCTGCGCTGACCACTTCGCCGGTGGCCGCCTTTACTAGCGGCGGGCCACCCAGGAAGATCGTGCCCTGGTTCCGCACGATGATGGTTTCATCGCTCATGGCTGGCACATAGGCCCCGCCGGCCGTGCACGAGCCCATGACCACCGCGATCTGCGGAATGCTCTTGGCCGACATTTGCGCCTGGTTGTAGAAGATGCGGCCAAAGTGCTCCCGGTCGGGGAACACCTCGTCTTGCAGTGGCAAAAATGCCCCCCCTGAATCCACCAGATAAATACAGGGCAGGTGGTTTTGCTCGGCGATTTCCTGTGCACGCAGGTGTTTCTTCACTGTCATCGGAAAGTAGGTTCCGCCTTTGACCGTGGCGTCGTTGGCCAGCACCATGCATTCCACCCCATGGATGCGCCCTATGCCCGCCACCAGGCCCGCAGATGGGGCTTCTCCGCCGTACATGTCGTAGGCGGCCAGTTGGCCTATTTCCAGGAATGGGCTGCCCGGGTCTATCAGCTGGTTCACACGCTCACGTGGCAGCAGCTTGCCCCGCGCGGTGTGGCGGCTTCGGGCCAGCTCGCCGCCACCCAGTGCGGCTTCATCCGTTTTGGCGCGCAGGTCTGCGACCGCTGAACGCATCGCCGCGGCATTGGCCTGGAAGTCGGCCGCGCGCGGATTGATGTGTGTGGCCAAGGCGTGCATGTAGTGTCTCCTTGCGATAGCTGCTTGTGTCTGCACTCTATGCCTGGGCTTTGCACATGTCTTGCCAGTCAGGTTGCAAATACTGCCATCCGTGCTTAGACTCTTTTAACCATGCATATTTCGTCCAGTTCGGCATCTTCACGCCCGGCAGTAACGCCCATGGCTTTTGTGCGAGCCATATTGCTGGCCTACCAAAAATACGGTATCGACCCCGCAAAGGCCTTGCAGGTGGCACAAATTGCGACAAAAAATGTGGATCGCGACGATGCCCGGGTCACGGCGGCACAGATGGAGGCCATCAGCGCCCACGCCATGCACGAGCTGGACGACGAAGCCCTGGGCTGGTTCTCGCGCAAGTTGCGTTGGGGCAGCTACGGCATGTTGAGCCGTGCATCCATCACCGCCCCGAATCTCGGTGTGGCCTTGAAGCGCTGGTGCCGCCACCACGGCTTGCTGGTGGACGACATCGTTTTGAAGCTGGAGGTGGCTGCAGGTGTGGCCACGCTGTCCATAGAGGAGCGGCGTGATTTGGGCCCGTTCCGCGAGTTCTGCCTTGTCACCTGCCTGCGCAATGCACATGGGGTGGCCTGCTGGATGGTGGATTCACGCTTGCCCTTGGCCCAGGCCTGTTTTCCGTTCGAGGCACCTGCGCACGCAGCCGTGTATCCGCACATGTTTTCCGGGGAGGTAGAGTTTGGCGCCGCAGGTGCGTGCATACGTTTCGACGCACAGTACCTGGCACTGCCCATACGCCGTGATGAGAAGGCCCTGGGCATGATGTTGCGCCGGCCCTTGCCGCTGATTGTGTTGCCCTACCGGCGTGACAGGTTGTTGGCGCAACGCGTCAAAAATCTACTGCAGCAACGGCCGGCCGACTTCACCCAGGCCGAGGCTATCGCCACGGAGCTACGGCTTTCTGTGCGCAGCTTGCACCGCCAGTTGCTGGCAGAGGCGGTTTCGCTGCAAGGTTTAAAGGATGAAGTGCGGCGCGACCTCGCCACGCAGCAGTTGTTGCGCACGGCCAAGCCGGTCAAACAGATTGCTCTGGCGGTGGGTTTTACCAACGAGAAGAGCTTTTCCCGTGCATTCAAGGGCTGGACGGGACAGGCCCCGGTCGATTTCAGGGCTGCAGGACATACGGTGTAGTGCGGGGTTAAAACCGCTTCTACCGCAGATAAATACTGCGTAAGTAGCTATTTAAAGTGTAGCAACGCCTCTGCGGCGCAGCATTTCCCGCACCATGGCCGAGAACTGGGCCGCGGTGTCGTGCCGCACCAGGGATGGGCCGATCAGCGGCGGGAACCAGAAGCCCGCCAAGGCTTCCACGTGGTAGACCAGCTTGGTACCACTACCCTCGGGGTGCAGCTGCATTACGCTTTCCAGATGCTGCAGATTGCCACCCACGCCGTGGGCGTGGATTTCGGTTTCGGGCGTCAGTGTGATTTCGCGGATGGACTCAAAGTTGGCTGAAAACACGCCGTACTTGGCTACACCGGTCTGGCTGACCTTGAGCTCGGTATCGCTGATCTTGTTGACGTGGCTGCTGGTCAGGTTGGGCAGAAACTCCGGCATGTGCTCGAAGTCGGTCAATACGGCCCAGGCCTGGGCCGGGGGCACGGGGGCGTAAAAGCTCAGGTCCACGGTAAAGCCTTGCCCGGAGCGCTGGACTTGAACGTCCTCCTCTGCGACGGCCTGTGGCGGGTCTGCCGCCAGCGCGAATGGAGCCGCAGCCCACAGGGCTGTTGCTGTGAAACCAAGCAAACATGCACGGCGCAACATAGAAATCACTTTCCTCAAACTGAAGTTCAGTGTGCCATGCGCTGCGCCGTCGTGCAGGGAGTTACCCGCTAATGCAGCGGGGCTGTGGGGGCTCAATAACCAGACGCAGCGCCGCTGGCGGAGGTGCTGGTTGCCTTGAAGATGGCCAGTTGCTCCTTGGCTGCCTTGACCAGCAGGCTGGTGTCCACGCCCACGGCCACAAACAGGGCGCCCAGGGTCAGGTATTTCTTGGCCAGCACCGGGTCTACCGCCAGAATGCCGGCCGCCTTGCCTGCCGCCTGGACTGTCGCCATGCCTTCGGCAATCGCCTGCTGCACGTCCGGGTGGCCGGGCTGGCCTAGCAGCCCCATCGAGGCGGATAGGTCGGAGGGGCCGAAGAACACGCCGTCTACTCCGTCCACTTCGGCAATGGCTTTCAGGTTCTTCAGTGCGGCCAGGGTTTCGACCTGCACCAGTACGCACATTTCGGCATTGGCCTTGTGCAGATAGCCGTCGATTTGGTTCCAGCGCGATGAGCGGGCCAGTGCGCTGCCCACACCGCGTATGCCGTGCGGCGGGTAGCGCGTGGCGGCCACCATCTGGGCGGCCTGCTCGGCTGTGTCCACCATGGGGATCAGCAGGGTTTGGGCGCCGGTGTCCAGCAGCTGCTTGATCAGCGCCACGTCGCCTATGTGCGGGCGCACGATGGCGTGGCCGGGGTAGGGTGCCACGGCCTGCAGCTGGGCCAGGATGCTGCGCACATCGTTGGGGGCGTGTTCGCCGTCGATCAGCAGCCAGTCGTAGCCGGCGGTGGCCAGGGCCTCGGCTGCATAAGCGTCGGCCAGGCCCACCCATAGGCCAATCTGGGCGCGGCCTTCGCGCAGGTTTTTCTTGAAGGTATTGGTGGGCATGTGCATGCCGAAATCCTACGCTACTTAGCCTGCGTCGGGCTGCATCTCCGGTGCAGCCTGCTGGAAAGCTGGCAATGCGCTGCAGCGCTTATGTACCGCCATCACGGTGGGGAACTGGTCCAGGCTGCAAGCGAAGCGCTGGGCGTTGAATACCTGGGGGACCAGGCAGCAGTCGGCCAGGCTGGGGCTGTCGCCCACGCAGAACTGGCCTGCGGTGTGCGCCAGGCGGGCCTCTACCGTGGCCAGGCCGGTTTCGGTCCAGTGGCGGTACCAGCGCATTTTTTGCTCTTCATTCAGGCCCATCTCGTCTTTGAGGTAGTTCAGCACGCGCAGATTGTTCAGCGGGTGGATTTCGCAGGCGATGTCCAGCGCCAGTGCGCGGATGTGGGCTCGCTCCAATAGCGTGCTGCCCAGCAATGGCGGCTGGGGATGGCATTCCTCCAGGTACTCGATGATGGCCAGCGACTGGGTGAGAATGTGCCCGTCGTCCACCAGGGCCGGCACCAGGCCTGCGGGGTTGATGGCGCGGTAGGTGGCACTACGCTGCTCGCCGCCGTTCTTGAGCAGATGCACCGGCAGTATCTGGGCGTCCAGGCTTTTCAGGCCCAGCGCGATGCGCACGCGGTAGGCGGCCGAGCTGCGGAAGTAGCTGTGCAGTTGCAGCATGGTGGCGGCCTCAGGGCAGGGTGGGAGCGGCCAGCACCGTGCCGCTGGCTTCGCCAAACCCGATGCGGGCGGCACCGGGGCGTTCGCAGTAGGCACGCAGCGTGAGGGTGTCGCCGTCTTCCAGGAAGGTACGCGACTCGCCACCGGGCAGCGCAATAGCTTGCTTGCCGCCCAGCGAAAGCTCCAGCAGCGAGCCGCCCTGGCCGGCCGCTGGGCCGGACTGGGTGCCTGTGCCGAGCAGGTCACCGGGCTGCAAATTGCAGCCATTGCTGGCGTGGTGCACCAGCAGCTGGGCCAGGGTCCAGTAGGCGTCACGGAAGTTGGACTGCGACAGGCGCACCTCCGCCAGGCCGGCCTCGCGCATGGCGCGGCTTTGCAGCCAGACTTCCAGTGTGATGTCGATGGCGCCCTGCGCGCGGTTGCTGGCCGCATCCAGATACGGCAGGGGCTGCGGGTCGCTGGCGGGCCGCTCGAAGGCAACGCGGTAGGGCTCTAGCGCCTCCATGGTAACGACCCAGGGCGCCAGGGTAGAGCCGAAGTTTTTGGCCAGGAACGGACCCAGCGGCTGGTATTCCCAGGCCTGCAGATCGCGGGCCGACCAGTCGTTGAACAGTGCCAGGCCGAACAGCCGGTCTTCGGCCTTGGACATGGGCACGGGCTCGCCCAGCGCGTTCGCCGGGCCAACAAAAGCGCCCAGCTCCAGCTCGTAGTCCAGGCGGCGGCAGGGGCCGAAACTGGGCGTGTCTTCCGCACCCTTGAGCTGACCCAGCGGGCGGCGCACCGGCTGGCCGCTGACCACGATGCTGGAGGCGCGGCCGTGGTAGCCGATAGGCACCCATTTGTAGTTGGGCAGCAGCGGGTTGTCGGGGCGGAACAGCTTGCCTACCGTGGTGGCGTGGTGGATGCCGGTGTAGAAGTCGGTGTAGTCGCCGATGTGGCAGGGCAGGGCCATTTCTGCATCTTGCTGTGCCACCAGGCAGGACGTCAACGCTGCGGCCTGCGGGCTATTCGCGCTGAGGGCGGCAGAGAAGGCAGCCCGCAGGGCTTGGCGCTGGCTTTTGGGGGCTGCCATCACGCTGTTCAGGTCACCGGCTGCCAGGGCCGCCAGCGGCGCAGCCAGGGACTGGGGCCAGCCGGGCTGACTGTGGGCGCGCTGCAGGTCCAGGATCTGGTCGCCAATGGCAATGCCTATGCGCCAGGCCTCGCCGCTGCCGGCGCGGCGAAAGCGGCCGTAGGGCAGGTTCTGGATGGGGAAGTCGCTGCCGGCCTGGTTGGCCGAGGCGACCCAGCTCTGCAGTGTGGGGGCGTGGGTGTGGTCGGGTGCGGTGCTCATGGGGTGGCTTTCTTGAAATGGTCTTGCAGGCCTTGCCAACATTGGGCGTAGGCGGGGTCCAGGCTGCTGCCCTGCATGGCGTAGGCGGTGGGCACCAAGCGGTAGCGGCTCTCCAACATGAAGGCCAGGGTGTCGTCCAGCTTGTGGGGCGCCAGCGTGGCGTGGCTGGCCTTGTCGAAGGCGTCGGTATCCGGGCCGTGCGGCACCATGCAGTTGTGCAGGCTGGCGCCGCCGGGCTTGAAGCCTTCGGGCTTGGCATCGTACTGGCCGTAGACCAGGCCCATGAACTCGCTCATCAGGTTGCGGTGGTACCAGGGCGGGCGGAAGGTGTCCTCGGCCACCAGCCAGCGCGGCGGGAAGATCACGAAGTCGCAGTTGGCCGTGCCCGGCGTATCGCTGGGGCTGGTCAGCACGGTGAAGATGGACGGGTCGGGGTGGTCAAAGCTGATGGAGCCGATCACCATGAAGTGGGCGGTGTCGTACTTCAGCGGCGCCAGGTTGCCGTGCCAGGCCACCACGTTGAAGGGCGTGCCCTGGTGCATGTTGCGCCACAGCCGGCTGCCAAATTTCTTGATGATTTCATAGTCGCCGGTAGGTTCTTCAAACGCAGCCACCGGGGCCTGGAAGTCGCGTGCATTGGCCAGGCCGTTGGAGCCTATGGGCCCCAGCTCGGGCAGGCGGAAGGCGGCGCCGTAGTTCTCGCACACATAGCCGCGAGACGGCCCCGCGCCAGCTTCCGAGTCAGGCAGGGCTACCTTGAAAGCCATGCCGCGTGGGATCAGCGCGATCTCGCCGGGGCGCACGTCCAGCACGCCCAGCTCGGTGGTGATAATGAGCCGGCCCTGCTGCGGGATCAGCAGCAGCTCGCCATCGGCATTGACCAGCGCGCGTTGCTGCATGGAGCTGTTGGCGGCATAGACCAGGGCGCCCATGCCGGTCTGGGTTTCGGGGTCGCCGTTGGCCACCACGGTGGCCAGGCCGTCGATGAAGTCCACCGCCGTACCCGCGGCAGGCAGGGGGAAGGGGTTCCAGCGCAGCGGGTCGGGCGGCATGACCACGCCGGTGGCGGCGCCGCTGGTCCAGCGCGGCTGGGCATAGGGCTGGTAGGCGCCAGTGACCACCGAGGGCTGGCGCCGGTACAGCCAGCTGCGGCGGTTTTCTGCGCGCGGCGCGGTGAAGGCCGAGCCGGAGACCAGCTCGGCGTACAGGTTCAGCGGCGCCCGCTGCGGGCTGTTGCGGCCTTGCGGCAGGCTGCCGACCACGGCTTCGGTGGCGTGTTCGTTGCCAAAGCCATGCTGGTACTGGCGCGTGGCCAGATTTGTCTCCGTCATATCGCTCTCGCTTTCTATAGCGTTGCTATGTTTTATGTAGCTGCTTGCGCAGATAGATATTGCGCCGTAGGCATTTTTTTCATACATCTGCACAAAGCTGCATCACGCCAGTCTGCATTTGAATTCGCTATTTGCAAATTGATTTGTTGAATCATAGTCAAAAATTAGCGTATGGCAAAATTCTTTGGCATTAACGAAATTTGGACCCACCATGCAGGAACCTCGAGAGCAACGCGCCGTACAGTCGATTGAGGTGGGTGGCCGCTTGCTACTGGCCCTGGCCGAGAATGCGTCGCCCATGACGCTCAAGGACCTGGCCGCTCAGGCTGGCCTGCCAGCTTCGCGGGCCCACCCTTATTTGGTCAGTTTTGCCAAGTTGGGACTGGTGGAGCAACGCCGTGCCGACGGGCTGTATGCCCTTGGGCCGGCTGCGCTCCAGCTAGGGCTGACCTATTTGCACCAACTGGAGCCCATGCGGCCGGTCAACGATGCAGCCGAGTCGCTGGCCCAGGCGACAGGGCATGCGGTAGCCGTGTCCGTATGGGGCAATCTGGGGCCAACCGTGGTTCGGATGGTGGAGGCGTGCCGGCCTTTGCATATTGCTCTGCGACCGGGCTCGGTGGTGTCCTTGCTGGGTTCGGCGACCGGTCGCGTGTTTGCGGGCGTACTGCCGCGTGACAAGATTGCCGCAGCCTTGAACAATCCGGTGGAGGTTTTGCTGAGCGCGCCCGGCACGCCGCTGGATTTTGAGAGTGAGCGGGTACACATTGCGGCGGACCTGCAAGCCCACGGTATGACCCGATCCGATGGCAACACCCAGCCTGGGATCAGTGCGTTCAGCACGCCGGTGTATGGTCTGGGGCGACAGCTCGTGGCCGTGCTGACACTCATTGGCCACAAGGATTACCTGAGCGCAGCCTGGGATGGCCCGGATCCGGCCGCCTTGCTGGACGCCGCACGGCAAGCTGCTAGGCGCCTAGGGCACTTTGATGTGTAAGTGGGCTAGGGCCGCAGCACCCCGCAGCCAACAGATGGAAACGGCGCGTTATGCGGGCCGCGCCACTGAACGTAAAAAGCGTAATAAAGGGCATGGCAGGGGCGCGCAACGGGTGGCGCTTTGGATGCATGTCAGCTTCTTTGGCGGGGACAAAACCTGGCTGCAAACCTTGCCAGGGTGAACTTGTAACAATCACTGTTACCCGCCAAGGCCGGTTTCGTGTCATCTTTACAGACAAGGGCCGCGTTATCCAAATAGCTTTTCATGCCTTGTGCAAGCTTGGCCCGTCAACAATCAAAAACAAAGGTGATCGTTATGAATACGCCCCTGGACGCTGTTTCCAAATCCCGTCTCCACCCCATGATCCTGGTGGCCTGCGCCGCTGTGGTGATGGTCTGCGCAGTCGGCACCGCCGCCATTCTGGGCTGGTTGCCTTCCTCCACTGCCAAGAATGCCGAGATGAGTGAGCTGGCCCAGACGAACCCACCCGTGGTGGTGGCGCCCCCGGTGCAAACATCGGCACAGAACATGACCCCCGTGGCCAAGCCGGTGGTGCAGCATGCGACCCCGCGCCCTGCTGTTCAACCCGTGGCGGTGGCACAGCGCTGTGGCGACTGCGGTGTGGTGGAATCGGCCCGTGAAGTGACCACGCCGGCACAAGGCAGCGGCGTGGGTGCTGTGGGTGGTGCCGTGGTCGGTGGTGTGCTGGGCCACCAGGTCGGCGGTGGCCGTGGTCGCGACGTAGCGACGGTGCTAGGTGCTTTGGGTGGCGCGTTTGCGGGCAACCATATTGAAGGCCAGGTCAAGGCCACGCACAGCTACGAAGTGGTGGTGCGCCTGGATGACGGATCGACCCGTACGCTGCACCAGTCTGAACAGAGCGTTCGCCCTGGCGACCGGGTGAAGATTGTGAATGGCGTGGCGCGTTTGAACGGTTAAAGACTGGACGGATAGGCCGCATCGGCAGGCTCGCCGCGTAAACCCAAGCCGGCCAGGCCCAGCGGCAGCAGCAAGGTGAGGCTGGTAAAGCCAGCGGCCACGGGGCCGAACATGGTGCCCACGCCCACCACCACGGCGGCCACCAGCAAGGCGCCCACCATGTGCTGGGTTTCCGCATACTGCAAGGGGCTCAGCGATGCATGGAAGCAGGCCCATGCCAGGCTCGCACCCAGTGGCCACCAGAGTGCCCATAGCAAGCCTATCAAGGCCGCCATCAACACCGCCAGTGCGATGGCCAGGCTGGCCGGGTGGCTGATGCCATCGGCAAACGAGCGTTTAACGTGGAATTCGGTGCGTGGATTAGTGCGCATATACAGATATTTACAAATGACACTGGATAGTGCAACCCGGTGCTCCAAAGTTCCATCAGCGGGATTGGGTATTTTTTGTAGGACAGTGTGCCGAGGATTGCGGCTGTGCAGCGCTTGATGGGCTTCCTGGTGCAATCAATTTTGTAGCTACTGGCGCAAGTAATACCTGCGCTAGAGGCTTAAAAAGCTTGTAGGAATTTAGCCTTTGTCCAGCTGCTCCAGGATGGGGCATTCGGGCCGGTCGTCGCCATGGCAGCAGTGCACCAGGTGCTCCAGCGTGGCTTTCATGGCCAGCAGTTCCTGGGCTTTTTGTTCCAGCTCCTGGATATGCGCCTGGGCCAGGGCCTTGACCTGGCGGCTAGGGCGCTTGCGGTTCTGCCACAGGCCTACAAGTTCGCCGATCTGCGCGATCGAGAACCCCAGGTCGCGCGCCCGACGGATGAACTGCAGGGTGTGCACCTCGGCCTCGCTGAACTGGCGGTAGCCGGCCTCGGTACGGTTGGGTTCGGGCAGCAGGCCCACTCGCTCGTAGTGGCGGATCATCTTGGCCGACACGCCCGAGGCCTTGGCGGCCATGCCGATGTTCATGGCGATGGCTGTATTCATGCTTTTTTCTCCGTGGGTGCAGCGGGCCGCCAGCGGCTCAGCAGCAGGGCGTTGGCGACCACACTGACGCTGCTCAAGGCCATGGCCGCACCAGCCACCACCGGGTTCAGCCAGCCCAGGGCCGCCAGCGGTATGCCGACCACGTTGTAGGCAAAAGCCCAGAACAGACCGCGCCGGATGGTGGCATAGGTGCGCCGCGAAATGTCCAGCGCGTCGGCCACCAGGCCGGGGTCGCCATGCATCAGGGTGATGCCGGCCGTTTCCATGGCCACGTCGGTGCCGGTGGACATGGCGATGCCCACGTCGGCCGTGGCCAGGGCCGGTGCGTCGTTGATGCCGTCGCCCACCATGGCCACTACCTGGCCAGCGGTGCGCAGGGCTTGCACGGCGGTGGCCTTGTCGGCGGGCAACACCTCGGCCTGCACCTGCTGTATGCCCAGCGCCTGACCCACGGCTTCGGCGCTGCCGCGGTTGTCGCCGGTCAGCATCACCGTGGCAATGCCCTGGGCGTGCAGGCGGGCCACCGCCGCTCGGGCCGTGGGTTTGATGGCATCACCAAAGGCCAGCAGGCCCAGCAATGTGGGTGTGCTGTCTTGGCGCAGCAGCCAGGAAATAGTGCGTCCTTTCGCTTCCAGGCTTTGGGCCTGTGCCGCCAAGGGACCCAAGTCCAGCCCTTGCAGCAGGCGGCTGCTGCCCAGCTGGTACAGCTGCCCGTCCACCACGGCTTCGACCCCGCGCCCCGGCAGCGCGCGGGCCTGTTGGGCGGCGGGCACCGGCAATTGCTCGGTCTGTGCCTGGCGGTCTACCGCGCGGGCTAGCGGATGTTCGCTACTGTGCTGCAAGGCAGCGGCCAGGGTCAATACCTCGTCGCGGCTCTGGCCGGTGGCGGGCAGCACCGCCACCACAGAGGGCTGGCCCTGGGTCAGCGTGCCGGTCTTGTCGAAAGTGACGGTGGTGACAGCGTGGGCCACCTCCAGTGCTTCCGCGTCCTTGATCAGAATGCCGTGCCGCGCGGCCACACCGGTGCCCGCCATGATGGCCGTGGGCGTGGCCAGGCCCAATGCGCAGGGGCAGGCGATGACCAGCACCGCCACGGCATTCAGGATCGCCTGGGACACGTCGGCGCCCACCAGCAGCCAGCCCACCAATGTCAGCAGCGCAATGCCCAGCACCACGGGCACAAACACCGCGCTGACTTTGTCCACCGTGCGCTGGATCGGTGCCTTGGCTGCCTGGGCAGATTCCACCAGGCGGATGATGCGGGCCAGCCGCGTTTCGGCACCCAGGGCACGGGTGGCTAGCGTCAGCGCGCCCTCGGCGTTGATGGCGCCGCCGGTGACATGGTCGCCCACGGTTTTGGCCAGGGGGTGGCTTTCACCGGTGATCAGCGATTCGTCCACATGGCTGCTGCCTTCGACTACTTCGCCATCCACGGCAATGCGTTCGCCGGGCCGCACCAGCACCAGGTCGCCCAGCACCAGCTGGTCTACCGGCAGCTCCAGTAGCTCGGTGCCGCGCTGCACCCGGGCCGTGGCGGGGCGTAGCGCATTCAGCGCGCGGATAGCGTCGGCGGTCTGCCGCTTGGCCCGGCCCTCCAGCCACTTGCCCAGCAGCACCAGGGTGATGACGGCGGCAGAGGCTTCAAAGTACAGGTGCGGCATGCCGTGGCCCGCATGCTGGAACAGCAGGTAGACCGACAGGCCATAGGCGCTGCTGGTACCCAGCGCCACCAGCAGGTCCATATTGCCGGTGCGCGCGCGCAAAGCACCCCAGCCGGCACGGTAAAAGCGTGCGCCCAGCCAGAATTGCACCGGCGTGGCCAGCGCCCACTGTGTCCAGCCGTCCAGCATGGCATCGATGCCCAGCCAGCCGAGCAGCATGGGCAAGACCAGGGGCAGGGTGAGTATCGTGGCGACGGCTACCGGCCACCAGTCCGGCAGTCGCCGGGCAGGTGCGGGTGCGGCCAGGTCTTTGGCGGTGTAACCGGCTTTGGCGATGGCGGCTTTCAGCGCCGCTGGCGTCACGTTGGACAGGACCTGTACGGTGGCTTTCTCCGTGGCCAGATTCACCGAGGCGGACAGCACGCCGGGCAGCTTCAGCAAGGCTTTCTCCACGCGGCCCACGCAGGACGCGCAGCTCATGCCTTCAATCTGCAGGTTGCTCTCGGTGGTTTGCACCGCATAGCCGGCGCGCTGCACGGCCGCTGCCAGCGTGGCGGTGCCTACCGTGGCGTCGGCCTGTACCGAGGCTTGTTCGGTGGCCAGGTTGACGCTGGCTTCGTGTACGCCCGGCACGGCTTTGAGCGCTTTTTCCACCCGCGACACGCAGGATGCGCAGCTCATGCCGGTAATGCCGAGTTGAAGGGGGGCTGCGAGGGTGGAAGACATAGTGTTTGTGTGTGGTGAAATCGGCTTCATGTTGAAGCTTCCCACCATGGCAATGTCAAGGATTTGTTTGGAAAATCAATGCAGCCAGGGTGGTTGCTGAAAAATCCTGCTTGACCTTGCCATCATGTGAAGGTTCATAGTATGCCCATCTATCCACCAACAAGGAACATTCCATGATCAGCTTCGAAGTCCAAGACATGACCTGCGGCCACTGCGCCAGCACCATCACCAAGGCCGTACAGGCCACCGACCAGGCCGCCCAGGTGCATATCGATCTGTCGGCGCACCGCGTGGACATTGAGAGCCGCGAAGCCGATGTGCAGGCCCTGCGGGAGGCCATCAGCGACGCGGGCTATACGCCGGTCCCGTTAGCGGTCTAGTAATCGCGTCGGTTCAGCGAGCCCACAGTCGGGCAAAGCTGGCGATGGACGCCAGGCCGGCTGATGCGGCGCCCAACGACAGTGCCCAGGTGGAGCCTTGCATGCCGGCCAGGCTGAAGCACAGGGCCACCAGGGCGGCGCCCACCGTCTGGCCCAGCAGCCGCGCCATGCCGATCACGCCGCTGGCGCCGCCGCTGCGCTCGGGTGGCGCGCTGGACATCAGCGCCTTCAGGTTGGGTGACTGGAAGAAGCCAAAACCCGCGCCGCAGAGCGCCATGCGCAGCACGATGTCCAGTGTGTGCGGGTTGTCCGGCAGCAGCGCCAGCGACGCCATGCCCAGGGTTAGCAGCGCCAGGCCCACGCCGCCCAGCAGGCCCGGCGGGTAGCGGTCAGACATGCGGCCCGCTATCGGTGCGGCCAGGGCCACGATTACCGGCCAGGACATCATCAGAAAGCCGGTGTCGATCGGGTTGCGGTGCAGCACCTCTTCAAAGTAGAAAGGTAGCGACACAAAGGCCAGGCCCTGGGCCGCGAAAGACGCCATGGCGGTAATGGTGGACAGCGCAAACATCGGACGGCGGAACAGGTCTACCGGCAGCACGGGTGCAGGGTGGCCGGCCTGGCGCCGCAACAGCAGCAGGCCGGTGACCAGGCTCAGGCCCAGGGGCGGCAACACCACCGTCGCTGCCTCACGCTGGGCGGCTGAGCCCAAGGCGAAGATCAGCGCCGAGAAGGTCACGGCGGTCAGCGCGGCGGCCAAGGGGTCAAAGCCATGGCCACGCCGGGGCGATTGCGGCAGCGAAGTGAACGCAAACGCCAGGGCCAGCAGGCCAAGCGGCACATTGATGGCAAACAGCCAGGGCCAGGACGCCACCGCCAGCACCAGCGATGCCACCGCCGGGCCCAGAGTGAAGCCTATGCCGACCACCAGCGCGTTCATGCCCACACCACGGCCCAGGCGCGCGGGTGGGTAGATCAGCCGTATCAGCGCGATGTTCACGCTCATCACTCCGGCGCCGCCAATGCCCTGCAAGGCACGCGCAAAAGCCAATTGGGGCAGGGTGCTGGCAAACGCGCAGGCCAGCGAAGCGGCGGTAAACAGCGCCAGGCCGCCGATGAAGATGCGCCGCGGCCCCACCAGGTCGCCCAGGGCAGCAAACGGCAGCAGGGTCGCCACTACAGCCAACTGGTAGGCGTTGATGATCCAGATGGAGTTGGCCGCCGGTGCGTGCAAGTCCGCCGCGATGGCCGGCAGGGCGGTGTTGGCGATGGCGGTGTCCAGTGCGCTGAGCACCACGCCCAGCAGGATGGCTACTAACGCCAGCACCTCGTGGCTTTTGGGTTGGCTGATGGCGGCTGTGTGTGCCGTGGGTGAGGTGGACGACAGGTCGGACATGGGCGAAATCAGGAAGCCCCGCAGCGCGGCCGAGGGCATGGGTAGCGGGCTTGACTAAGTAGTAACCCGAATGCGGCCGATACTAACGGCAAGCCGTAAACAGTATGGGCAGCTAGGGTACTCGCGGCTCGCGGGCCAACGGAGATCAGCCGGCGAAGTTGTTCTGGCCCAGTGCCTGTTCCACCACCTCCCGCGTCAGCGTGGGAGCAAATGAGGCGATGAAGGCGTACACATAGCTGCGCAGATAGCTGCCCCGTCGCACCGCCAGCTTGGTCAGGTTGATGCCGAACAGCTCGCCCGCGTCGATGGCGCGCAGCGACAGGTCGCGTTCTGCCTCGAAGGCGATGGACGCCACGATGCCCACGCCCATGCCTAGCTCCACATAGGTTTTTATGACGTCGGCATCCATGGCGGCCAGGGCGATGTGCGGCGTCAGTTGCTGCTGGGCGAACGCGTCGTTGATGCGCGTGCGGCCGGTAAAGCCGTTGTCGTAGGTGATCAGCGGGTAGGCGGCCAGGCGCTCCAGCGTCAGCGGTGCGTCCAGCAGCGGGTGGCCGGGCGGCACGATGACCGAGTGCGTCCAGCGGTAGCAGGGCAGCACCACCAGCTCTTCGTATTGGTCCAGCGCCTCGGTGGCAATGCCCACATCGGCCTCGCCGGACAGCAGCATTTCGGCCACCTGGCCGGGTGAGCCCTGGTGCAGGTGGAAGGTCACGCTGGGGAACAGTGTGCGGAATTCCTGCACCGCCGCCGGAAGCGCATAGCGGGCCTGGGAATGGGTGGCGGCGATGGCCAGCTGGCCGTTTTGCTGGGACATGTATTCCTCGCCGGCGCGGCGCAGGTTATTGCTGTCCAGCAGCATGCGTTCAATGATGGGCAGCACATGGCCGCCCGGGTCTGTCAGCCCGGTGAGCCGCTTGCCGGCGCGCACGAACAGCTCAATGCCCAGCTCTTCTTCCAACTCGCGGATCTGGCGGCTCACGCCGGGCTGCGAGGTGTGCAGCACATTGGCCACTTCGGTCAGATTGAAACCGCGCCGCACCGTCTCGCGCACGGAGCGTAATTGCTGAAAATTCATGGGGAAAAGCCCTGCCTGATAACCAAACCAGCGGCGATTATTTGGCGTAAATATTATTTCTCAAAAGAATAAATTGTTTATTCCATATAGTTAATCGATCTATTGAGTTGGTGTAAGTAGAACTTTGGGGTCTTCTCAAAATGGTGGATGGGTAGCGCCAGAGTTGACGGGATAGGGCGACAAACTGTGCATACTGAGGTCAGCACATGATCGTTCCGCAGGCCAAGTATTCGAATAGTCGCAAGAGCACACTGAAAACCTGTCAGTACAGGCTGTTTTCCAGGCGCTTGCCAAAGCCTCGATATTTTCCCTCTAGCGGAGGCCTACTATTTGGGGTGAACCGCGAAGCTGCGTTCATCCACCTTCGTCCATCTAGACATCCTGGAATGGGTGTCTCAGAAGGCTCCGAAACTCTCAAGAAATCCAACCAAGAAAGATGAATATGGACATGGGTGATGTCGTTTTTAACCATATAGGCGTCGTGTTAACCGTTGCCGTGATACTGGCATTCTTTGCGTTCTACAAGTGGACCTTTCGGCTCTTTGGCGTGGTGATCGTGCCTGACGATTCCATTGGCACCATCACCAAAAAATTTGTGCTGTTTGGCGCCAACCGGGAACTGCCTCCAGGAAAAATTGTGGCGCTCATGGGGGAGGCGGGCCTGCAAGCCGATACCCTGGCGCCTGGGTTGCATTTTTTCTTGTGGCCCTGGCAATACACCATCGAACTGGTGAAGTTTGTGATTGTTCCCGATGGCAGTATTGCAGTCATCGAAGCTTGCGACGGGACGCCATTGCCCGACGGACGGGTGATCGCCAAGCAGGTTGTGTGCGACAACTTCCAGGATGCACGTGCGTTCCTGGTCAATGGCGGTGAGCGCGGGGTACAGATGTCGGTTATTCCGCCTGGTGCATGGCGTATCAACACTCTGCTTTTCACGGTGCACATCGACACCATGACTGTGATCGAACCGGGCAAGATTGGTATTGTTGAGGCGCGGGATGGGCAGGCGCTGTCTGGCGGTCGCATTATTGGTAAGCAAGTTGCCTGTGATTCGTTCCAGGATGCACAGGCCTTCATGAGTAAAGGTGGTGAGCGTGGTCCCCAAATGACCATCATTCCGCAAGGCAAATACCGGATCAATCCACGGCTGTTCAAGGTTTCCATGGCTGCGGTGCAGGACGTGCCAGACAACAAGGTTGGCATTGTGACGACGCGTGAAGGTGCGTCCTTGAAGACCGGTGAAATCGCTGGCTCCGAAGTGCCCGGCCACAACTTGTTTCAGGACCCCCAGGCGTTTGTGGACAACGGTGGTACCAAGGGCCTGCAGGAGCAGGTATTGCTTGCCGGACGCTACTTCATCAACCCCATGTTTGCGACTGTCGAGATCATCGACATGACCGAAGTGCCTATCGCCTCGGTCGGCGTTGTTGTCGCATTCGTTGGCAAGGCCGGTGACGATGTGACGGGGGTCGAATTCAAGCATGCCAATATGGTGCGCCGCGGTGAGAAAGGTGTCTGGGTAGATGTTCTCGATCCAGGAAAATACGCAGTCAATACCTATACCCACAAGGTGCGGGTGGTCCCGACCGCGAACGTCGTACTGAATTGGGCGACCGGCAAAATGGAAGCCCACAAGCTGGACGCCAACCTATCCACCATTTCGGTTCGTTCGGCTGACGGTTTCACCTTCAACTTGGATGTCAGCCAGATCATCCATATTCCGCGTAACGATGCCCCCAAGGTCATTGCGCGCTTTGGCAGCATGGAAGCGCTGGTGACACAGGTACTGGAGCCCACTATTGGCAACTACTTCCGCAATGCTGCGCAGAGTTCCGACGTCATCGACTTTCTGAAGAAACGTACAGAGCGCCAAGCCGATGCCAAGGAAGCTATTGCCCGCGCATTGAAGGACTACGACGTGGGGGCTGTGGAGACCTTGATTGGTGATATCAGCCCGCCGGCCGACCTTATGAAAACCTTGACCGATCGCAAGATCGCCGAACAAGAGAAAGTTACCTACAACACCCAGATGGAAGCCCAGGGCGTGAAGCAGCAACTGGAGCAAGCCACTGCACTGGCCAACACCCAGGCGCAGGTTGTAGACGCTGAGCGTAAGGTTGCCATTGCCGACTTCTCTGCCCAGGCCGCCGTGAAGACGGCTGACGGCGCTGCGCGGGCGAAAAAGATCAATGCCAGCGCGGACGCAGAGGTGATCCGGGTAACCGGCGAGGCCGAAGCCGGCAAAACGTTGGCGGTCGGGCAGGCGGAAGCGACGGTGATCAAGCAGAAGATTGACTCCATGGAGTCAGGTAACTATGCAATCGTGCAGGTCGCACAGGCACTGGCTTCCGCAGGCGTGAAACTGGTACCCGAGGTAGTTGTGAATGGAGGGTCGAAGGAGGGCGGTACCTTGGTGGACGTTTTGCTTGCAGGGCTGGTGAGGGATCAGCGCACGGGGCATATAGCCCACACGGGCTCATAAATTGGCGGAATGCATGTGTAGCCTGCATCTGCGCTGCGGGACCGGGATTTAACCGAGAGAAATGTGCCACTGGCGCAGATAGTACCTACGCAGTATGCTATTTATTTGATAGCTAATCCTTGTGTATATGCCGCTCACGCCCGCGTATGCGGTGAGCGGATATCGGCCAGGAACTGCTGGGCGCGTGGGTGCTGCGGCTGGCTGAAGAAGCTGTGCGGGTCGGCGCGCTCCAGCACCCGGCCGGCGTCCATGAACAGCACGCGGTCGGCCACCTCGCGGGCAAAGCCCATTTCGTGGGTGACGCAGACCATGGTCATGCCGTCCTTGGCCAGGGCGCGCATGACCTGCAATACCTCGCCCACCATCTCCGGGTCGAGTGCGCTGGTGGGCTCGTCGAACAGCATCAGCGGCGGCTGCATGGCCAGAGCGCGGGCGATGGCCACGCGCTGCTGCTGGCCGCCGGATAACGCGTTGGGGTAGGCATCGGCCTTGTGCGCTAGGCCCACGCGGTCCAGCAGGGCCAGGGCTTCTTCCCGAGCTGCGGTGGGCGTAAGGCCGCGCAGGCGTACCGGCGCCAGTGTGCAGTTCTGCAGCGCTGTCAAATGCGGGAACAGGTTGAACTGCTGGAACACAAAACCTATGCCGGAGCGAAAGCGGTTCAGGTCCACGCCCCGGCGGTGGATGTCTTCCCCGTTGATCAGAATCTGGCCAGACTGGATGGACTCCAGCCGGTTCAGCGTGCGTATCAGCGTGGACTTGCCCGAGCCCGACGGGCCGCAGACCACCACCACTTCACCACGCTCTATGGTCTCAGACACATCTACCAGCGCATGGTAATCGCCATACCATTTTTGGACTTGTTGAAACTGGATCATGCGCTTGCTTTCACAGAGAGGGTGCTGCGCCGTTCCAGCCAGAAGGCGAAGCGCGACAGGCCGAAGCACAGCACAAAATAAGTCAGGGCCAGCAGGGTGTAGACCTGGGTGCTCTGGGTGAACACCTGGGTATTGATCTGCGCGGCAATAAAGGACACCTCGGTCAGGCCGATGATGTAGCCCAGCGAGGTGGCCTTGATGGAGTCCACAAACTGGTTCACTAGCGAGGGCAGCATGTGGCGCAGGCCCTGCGGCAGGATCACCAGGCGCATGGCGGCCAGGTAGCTGAAGCCCAGCGAGCGTGCACTCTCCATCTGCCCCTTGGGCACGCCGAGCACACCGGCGCGCACGATCTCGGCCAGGTACACGCCGTCGAACAGCACCAGCGCCATCAGCATGGTGCTGAACTGCTCGGTCTTGTGGCCGGTGATGCTGGGCAGGAAGAAGTAGGCCCAGAAGATCACCATCAGCAGCGGCACGCTGCGCACCAGGAACACCAGCGCGGTGATGGGCCAGCGCAGCCAGCGCCAGGGGCTGACGCGTGCCAAGCCCAGCAGCAGCCCCAGCGGCAGGGCCAGCAGCAGCGCCAGCGCCGCCAGCGAAACGGTCAGCGCCAAGCCGCCCAGCGGCCCGTTCGGGTACTGGCCGACCAGAAAGTAAATCCAGTAGGTTTGTATCAGTTCCAACATGCTTGTGGTCGCCTGCTTATATGGAACGCACCGGGTAGCGGTGCTGGTACCAGACGCCCAGGCCGGTGATCAGCAGCGCCACCGCCAGGTAGGCGCTGGTGGTGAAGGCAAAGGGCTCCATGCTGCGAAAGGTGGCCGATTCAACTTTGGCCGCCTGGTACATCATCTCGGCCACGCCGATAACGGTGGCCACGCTGGTGTCCTTCCACAGGTTCAGTGTTTGCGACAGCAGTGGCGGTATGGTCACGCGCAGCGCTTGCGGCAGCACCACCAGGCGCATGGTGGCGATGAAGCCAAAACCCAGTGCGCGGCTGGCCTCGGTCTGCACCGTGGGTACGGCGCGTATGCCGCTGCGTATGTTTTCGGCCATATAGGCTGCCGTGTACAGCGTCAGCGCGACGATGGCGCTCAGCGCCTCGATATTGCCGGCGTACAGCCATTCCTTTACCGGGTCGGGCAGCAACTCGGGTGCGCCGAAGTACCAGAACAACAGGTGCGCCAACAGCGGTACGTTGCGTATGCTCTCCACATACAGCCAGCCCAGGCTGCGCAGCAAGCGAAAGGGCGACAGGCGCAGCAGGGCGACCACCATGCCCAGCGGCAGCGCCAGCACCAGGGTGATGCCGGCCAACTGCAGTGACAGCACGAGGCCGCTGAGCAGCCAGTCGTGGTACTGGCCGGTCAGCAGCAGGTTCAGATCAAAATTCAGCATGTGCAGCTATAAAAAGAATCCGCACCACCCCGTGCAGAGGTGGTGCGGACAGGCACGAAAAATCGCGGTTAGATTTGGTCGCTGTCGATCTTGAAGCTGCGCTTGTCGAACTGCAGCTTGGTGGCGGGGCCATACCATTTGACGAACAGCTTGTCGGCTTCGCCCGAGCTTTCCAGTTCACGCAGCACGCCGTCCACCGTGGTCTTCAGGCTCTTTTCGCCTTTCTTCAGACCCAGGGCCAGGGGCTCCACGCTGATGCTTTGCGACAGGATGGCGTAGTCCTTCTTGGCTGCACCCAGCTTGGCGTAGTCGTTGACCAACGAGGCCTCGTCATTTACATATCCCACGCCCTTGCCCTGCTGCAGTGCCAGAAAGGCCTGCTGCGTGGTTTCAAAGGTCACCACATCCACGCCAGGCACGGCCTTGCGGATGTTTGGCTCTTGCGTTCCGCCCTTCACGGTCAGCACCTTCTTGCCGCCCAACTGGGGCAGGTCGTTGATACCGCTAGCGGTCTTCACCAGCACCTTCTGGCCGGTGACGAAGGTGGTGAGAGAAAAGTCCACCTGCGCTTCACGTTCCTTGTTATGCGTCAGCGACGCGGCCAGGATGTCCACCCGGCCTTGTTGTAGCTCGGGAATACGGGCGGCCACGGCCAGCTGTTTGAACACGGGCTTGACGCCGATCTTCTTGGCGATGGCATTGGCGATGTCCACCTCGTAGCCCACGATTTCGCGGGTCTTGGGATCGACAAAGCTGTTGGGTTCGTCGGTGCCCAGTACGCCGATGACCAGCTCGCCTTTTTTCTTGATGTCATCCAATTGGTCGGCCATTGCGGCGTGGGACAACAGGGTCGCAGTGAGTGCGGTGGCAATGATTGCGGCAGGACGGAATGGCATTGTGTGGTTCGCTCAGAGAAGTAATGAGGAGGCCGACTGTAGGCATGCCGCTACATGCTGTGAACGAATGAATGGCGATATTCAAGATGGAAAAACGCATAAGCGATGTGGCAATAGGCCGTAGTCAGGTTCTCATACATACAGCTTGTATGGAACTGATTTTTTCTTCGTTGGAGCCACCACGCTTTGATCCTAAAGTGGTCTTTTTCACCACGGAGAACGCCCACCATGACCGCGATTTACGCAGACAACTCCTTGTCCATAGGACGCACGCCGTTGGTCCGCCTCAAGCGCATTACCGATGGTGCCAAGGCCACGGTGCTGGCCAAGATCGAGGGCCGTAACCCTGCCTATTCGGTCAAATGCCGTATCGGTGCGGCGCTGATTTGGGACGCGGAAAAGCGCGGTTTGCTAGGCCCCGGCAAGGAAATTGTGGAGCCCACCAGTGGTAATACCGGCATCGCCCTGGCGTTTGTGGCGGCAGCCAAAGGCATTCCTATCACCCTGACCATGCCCGAAACCATGAGCATTGAGCGGCGCAAGATTCTGCTGGCCTACGGCGCCAAGCTGGTGCTGACCGAGGGTGCCAAGGGCATGAAAGGCGCCATCGCCAAGGCCGAGGAAATAGCGGCCAGCGACCCCAAATACGTGCTGCTGCAGCAATTCCAGAACCCGGCCAACCCAGCCATCCATGCCACCACCACCGGCCCTGAAATATGGCAGGACACCGAGGGCCGCATCGACATCCTGGTGTCGGGCGTGGGGACCGGCGGCACCATCACCGGCGTGTCGCGCTACATCAAGCAGATCCAGGGCAAGGCCATTATTTCGGTGGCCGTGGAACCATCGGCCAGCCCGGTGCTGACGCAAAAGCGCGCCGGTGAAGAGCTGAAACCCGCACCGCACAAGATCCAGGGCATAGGCGCTGGCTTCGTGCCCGATGTGCTGGACCTGTCGCTGGTGGATGCCATAGAGCAGGTCAGCAACGACGAGGCGCTGGACTATGCGCGGCGGTTGGCGCGCGAGGAGGGCATCTTGTCCGGCATTTCCTGCGGCGCGGCCGTGGCCGCTGCTGTGCGCTGGGCCCACAAGCCGGAGAGCGAGGGCAAAACCATCGTCGTGGTGCTGCCGGATTCGGGTGAGCGCTATCTGAGCTCAGCCTTGTTTGAAGGTGTGTTTGATGCGACTGGTGCCGTTGTATAGCAGCTGCTGAGGGACCGGCTCTGAGGCAGGGGCCTCAGATATGCCTCAAGCGTAGGTGTCGATCAACTCACCCAGCCCCGGCGTACGTTTTTTGGGCGCAGTTGGCGCTTGCGCAGCAGCGTCGGCTGCGTCTGGCTTGGAATTTTTCTGGATTTGCAACGCGTCAGCTTGTTGGCGCTGCTGTTGCAGGGCGGCGATTTGCGCCTGCAGCATCTGGATTTCATTCTGCAGCAACTGGCTTTGGGTTTCCTTGGCCTTGGCATCCATGTCGCTGGCGGCCAGGTTTTTCAACTCGGTCGTCACTGCCTGGATCTGCTTTTGCAGCTTGGCGATGGCGTCAGAAGTCCCGCTGCCTGACGAGGCGGAGGACGACGTTGCGCTGATGGATGAGACGTTCATGCCTACTTTATCGGCCGCTGGCGCGCGGACTTGAGGATGAAATGGGCGGTATTAGCCTGCCAATTCCTCCGCTATGGCCTCACCAAAGTAGAACGACTGGATATCCGAGCGCTGCCGTAGCTCTGCGGTGGTGCCCGTCAGTACGGCTACCCCTGTGTCCAGTACCGTGGCCCGGTCTGCATATTGCAGGGCGACAGTGGAGTTCTGCTCGGCAACCAGAATGCTCAGACCCTCGTCCTGGTTCAGCCTTTTGAGCTGCCGGAAGATGTCTTGCACCACCAGGGGCGCCAGGCCCATGGACGGTTCGTCCAGCACCAGCAGGCGCGGGCGTGACATCAGCGCGCGGCCAATGGCTGTCATCTGCTGTTCCCCGCCGGAGGTCAGCCCTGCCAGTGCACGGCGCTTGTCCCGTAGGTGCGGAAAGATGGCGTAGACGCGCTCCAGATCCTGGGCCAACTCGGCCCGGCTGGCGCTGCGGCCCAGGCCACCGGTCAGCAGGTTTTCCTCCACCGTCAGGCTGCGAAAGCAGTGCCGTCCTTCGAGTACCGTCACCAGCCCTAGCCGCACCAGCGCGGCCGGGCTGGTACGGCCCACGTCATGCCCGTCAAACACGATTCTGCCCGCAGTCACCTTGCCGCGCTGTGCCGGCAGCAGGTTGGATACGGCTTTCAGCGTGGTCGATTTGCCTGCGCCGTTGGCCCCGAGCAAGGCGTGGATTTCGCCTGCCCGTACGTCCAGACTCACGCCATGCAAGGCCGCGATGGCATTTTGGTAAACCGCTTCGACAGCATCAATTTGCAGCATGGTTGGGTTTCAATCGTTGATGCTGGTGCGTACCTTGATGTTCTTCTCCTTGGCGTAGGCCAGGGACGACTTTTCAATGATGGGGCGCAGCAGTTTCCAGTCGGGGGCGATCCAGTCGGACACCACATTCCATTTGCTGCCATCCCACTGCTGGAAGGCCACGCGGCCATCGCCTTCGTGGTTGTCCCAGGTCACGTTGATGGAGTGGAACAGACCCTTGGCACCCAGTGCGGCGGCGCGGGCTTCGTCGATCTTCAGGTTCTCCAGGCCCCAGCGGATTTCGTCACCGGTCAGCGTGCGCTTGCCAAACTTGGCCTGAGCGATGCGGATGGCTTCCACGTTCAAGATACCGTTCAAAATGCCCAGGTTGTGGTAGCGCGTACCGATGCGCTTCTTGTCTTCTAGATTGCCCTTGCCGGCGTCGTACACCGTCTTCACGATGTCCTGCACCACGGGAAACTGCGTGCCCGCAGCCACGCTGGTGATGGCCACATAGCCCTTGGCGGCGTCGCCGGCGGGGATCACGTCTTCTTCGGAGTTGGACCACACATTGCCGATGATGTGGTCGGCCGGGAAGCCGGTCTTCTGCGCGGTCTTCAATGCCACCGGGTTCATTACGCCCCAGCCACGCAGTACCACGTAGTCGGGCTTGGCGCGGCGGATGGTCAGCCACTGTGATTGTTGCTCGTTGCCAGGGTGTGGCACTTCAATCTGCTGCACGGTGAAGCCGTATTTCTTGGCCAGCAGCTCATAAATTGGGATGGTCTCTTTGCCGTAGGGCGAGCCGTGGTACAGCACCACGATCTTCTTGCCCTTGAGCTTGTCTTCACCACCCACCTTGCCGGCGATGTAGTTCACGATGCCGGAGGTTTCGCTGTAGGGGTTGAGCAGCAGCGGGAAGATGTATTTGAAGACGCGGCCGTCGGTGGTGTCGGTGCGGCCGTGGTTGATGGTCAGCAGGGGCACCTTGTCGGCCGTGACGCGGTCGATCAGCGCGTAGGCAATGCCGACCGACAGCGGGTTCCAGGCGGCGATGCCGGGTTTGGTTTTCAGGCGCTCGTACACCTCCACGCCGCGCTCAACCTCGTACTGGGTTTCGCCTTCTTCCCAGGTGAGCTTGACACCACCCACGCCGCCGTCGCGGGTGTTGACCAGGTTCAGATAGTCAATGAAGCCGCCGAAGAAGCCGGTGCCGCCGGCCGCATACGGGCCTACGCGGTAGCTTTGCAGCGGAAAGAATTGCTCGTCGGCCTGGGCCGCCTGCAGGCCGCTGATGGCCAGCGTAGCGGCGATGGCCGCGGTACGCAGGTTTTTGATGAAAGACATGGATGAAAACTCCCGTGTATTTTTGAATTGAAATGCTGTTTTCAGACAGCCGGAGACAACTTCTTCCGCAGGCGACTCCCGAGGGCGGCCAGGCCTTGTGGTTCCACGATGAGGAAAAAGATGATCAGTGCGCCCAGCACGATGCGCTGGGTCATGTCGAGTACGCCGGAATCGAACCAGCCGCCAAACAGCAGGGCACCCACGCGTGACAGCAGCAGCGGGAACACCACGATCAGCGCGGCGCCCAGAAAGGCCCCGCGTATGGTGGCCAGGCCGCCGATGATGACGATGAACAGAATCTGGAACGAGCGGTCCAGGTTGAAGCCCGCGGGCTCCACCGTGCGCAGGTACACAAAGGCCCACAGCACACCGGCTACGCCGACGATGAAGGACGAAATCGCAAACGCCAGCAGCTTGGTGCGTAGCACCGGCACACCGATCACGCGGGCGGCCAGCTCGTTGTCGCGGATGGCGATGAAGTTGTGCCCGGTTTGCGTACCCACCAGGCGCCAGACCAGCGCAGTTAACACCGCCACCAGGGTCAGCGCAAACAGGTAGCGGCCTACGGGTGTGTCAAAGCTGAAGCCCAGCACCTGTAGCGGAGGTGCGTCGATCACGCCGGATGCGTTGTCATTGGTGAACCAGCTGAACTTGGTCAAAGCCCACTGCACAAAGAACTGCGCCGCCAGTGTGGACACGGCCAGGTAGAAGCCGCGCAAACGCAGGCTGGGCAGGCCAAACACCAGTCCAATGGCGGTAGCCGACAGGCCCGCCAGTGCAATGCTGGCCAACAGCGGCAGGCCGGGCAGGCGCAGGTTGAAGTTGTATGCCGCGAACGCACCTACGGCCATGAAGGCGGCCGAACCCAGTGACAACTGGCCGGCGTAGCCGGTCAACAGGTTCAGCCCCACGGCCGCCAGCGACAGCGCCAGGAACGGGATCAGGATGGCGTCGAACAAATAGGCGCTGCCCAGCGTGGGCACCACGCCATAGGCGACCAATAGCAAGGCCAATGGTGCGCCCCAAGCCTTGGCGGGGAATGCAGCCTTGCTCATGCGCGCTCCACCAGCTTCTGGCCAAACAGGCCGGACGGGCGCACCAGCAAAAAGGCCAACGCCGCCACATAGGCAAACCAGCTTTCAATGCCGCCGCCGACGAAGGGGCCCAGATACACCTCGGCCAGCTTCTCCAGTGCGCCGATCAGCAGGCCGCCGACGATGGCGCCCAAGATGGAATCAAAGCCGCCCAGCATCAGCACCGGCAGTGCCTTCAGCACCACCAGAGACAGCGAAAACTGCACACCCAGCCGGGCGCCCCACAGCAGGCCCGCTACCAGCGCGATGGTGCCGGCGGTCGCCCACACCGTGGCCCAGATGCGCGGCAGGCGCAATCCTACGGCGATCGCCGCATAGGTATCGTCGGCCACGGCGCGAAAGGCGAGGCCCACATGGGTGTAGCGGAAGAAGGCCGACAGCAGCGCCACCATGGTGCCGGCAATGGCAGCGGCAAACAGGTCGAAGGTGGAGATCAGGATGCCCCACACCTCGATCGGTTCGTCGGCAATGCCCAGGTCCAGCGCATGCACCTGGGTGCCCCACAGCATTTGGGCCGCGCCCTCGATCACATACGACAGGCCTAGCGTGGCCATGAACAGGGTAATGGGCGGCTGGTTCACCAGCGGGCGCAGTACGACGCGCTCCACCGCCAGGCCCAGCAGCACCATCAGTGCAAAAGTGGCCAGCAGCGCCAGCGGAAAACCGATGCCGCGTTCCACCAGGCTCACAAAGGTCAGCGCCGCAAACAGCAGTTGCGCACCTTGCGCAAAATTCAGCGCACCCGAGGTTTTGTAGATCAACACAAAGCCGATGGCTACTAGCGAATACATCACACCGGAAAGCAGGCCGCCGACCAGTACTTCGGCAAAAAAGGCGAAATCAAATCCGTCCATCACAGGCTTTCTTCTGCATGGGCTACGCCCAGATAGGCGTCAATGACCGCCGGGTCGTCGCGCACTTCGGCGGGTGTGCCGTCGGCGATCTTGCGACCGTAGTCCAGTACCGCCACGCGGTTCGACAGGGCCAGCACCACGCCAATGTCATGCTCGATCAACAGGATGGTGGTGCCGAACTGGTCGCGGGCGGCGCGCACGAAATGCGCCATCTCGCTCTTCTCGGTCACGGTCATACCGGCCATGGGTTCGTCCAGCAACAGCAGTTGCGGGCGCGCCACCAGAGCGCGTGCCAGCTCCACCCGTTTTTGCAGACCATAGGGCAGGGTGCCCGCCAGGCGCTCGCGCACGCTGTGCAGGCCCAAGAAGCCCATGATCGCGTCGGTACGGGCCTGCGCGTCGTCACGCTCGCGCCGTGCGCGGCCCAGGCCTATCCATTGCTCGATGAACGTGGAGCGCACCGTGTCGACCCGGCCCATCACGATGTTGTCGCGCACCGTCAGCCCCTTGAACAGCGCCAGGTTCTGGAAGGTGCGCGCCACGCCAAGCCGTGCCAGCCGTGGCGTGGGCACCTGGGCAAAGTCTTTGCCGCCTATCCATACGCGTCCCCGGTCGGGACGGTACAGACCGCTGATCACATTCACCAGCGAACTTTTACCCGCACCATTCGGCCCGATCACGGCGCGGATTTCTCCGGCCGCAATCGACAGGTCCACGCCCGCCAAGGCGGTTACGCCGCCAAAAGACAGATGGATGTCTTCCAGCCGCAACACGGGCGTCACTGCCGTGGCAGCGGTGGGCGCCGTGTGGGCGGGCCGTGCAGGGCGGGGCCGCTCGGTGCTTTGCCTGAGCGTGGTGGTCGGTGGCGGCGAGACCGGTGCGAGCCGGTCCAGACCTAGGCTGGCGCTGGGCATGTGTGCTGTCCTTAGGCCAGGGCTTCCAGCGCCGGCTCGGCCTGCGGCTGTGCCAACGTCTTCGCCTGCTCTGCTTCCAGGATGCGCACCAGAGGCAGCACTTGCTGGCCGAAGTATTCGACTTCTTCGATGAAGTGCAAAAAGCCGGTCAGCACCAGGTCCACGCCAATCGCCTTCAGCGCCACGATGCGCTCGGCGATCTGCTGCGGTGTGCCGATCAGGTTGGTGCGGAAGCCGTCGTTGTACTGCACCAGGTCTTCAAACGTGGACTTGGCCCAGTTGCCTTCGCCTTCGGGCGATGCCTTGCCGGCCTGCTTCACCGCGTCGCCAAAGGCGTGCACGGCTTCCACATGGGCATGTTTGATGATGTCGGCCAGCACAGCCTTGGCTTCTTCCTCGGTGTCGCGGGCGATGACGAAGGCGTTCACGCCGATGCGCACTTTGTGGCCGTTCTTGGCGGCCTTGGTCTGGATGTCGTCGATCTGTTCCTTCAGCTTGTCGGGCGTGTTGCCGTTGGTGAAGTACCAGTCGGACACGCTGGCCGCGTTGTCGCGTGCCGCGCGCGAGCTGCCACCCTGGAAGATTTCCGGGTGCGGCTTTTGGATGGGCTTGGGGCTCAGCGTGTAGTCGGTGAAGCGGTAGAAGTCGCCCTTGAAGCTGAAGTTGTCCTGCGTCCAGATGCCCTTGAGCGCGCGGATGAATTCGTTGGTGCGGCGATAGCGCTCGTCGTGCTCCAGCCAGGGTTCGCCAATCGCCTGGAACTCGCCCTTGAACCAACCGCTCACCATGTTGACGGCAATGCGCCCGCTGGAGATGTGGTCGATGGTGGCAATCTGCTTGGCCACCACGGCCGGGTTCCAGGGGCCGGGCAGGATGGCGGCGATCACTTTCAGCTTGGTCGTGGCATGCAGCAGCGCCTGGCTGAAGGATACGGATTCGTGCTGGTACTCGGCGCCGTAGCCGGCGGTGAAGCGGATCTGGCTCAGCGCGTAGTCAAAGCCGGCCTTCTCGGCCGTCTGCGCCAGCTTCTGGTTGTATTCCAGGCTCCAGTCGGTGCGCTGCGCGATGGTGCTGACCACCAGGCCGCCGCTGACATTGGGTACCCAGTAGGCGAACTTGAGTTCTGCGGGTGGGGTGCTGGATGCGTTGCTCATGGGAAGACTCCTGTGCGTTAGAGGTGGATCAGGCGGCGACGGCTTCTGCTGCCGTGGCAGTCACTTCATCGAGGGTGGCGCGGTACGACAGCTGGGGTACGGCGCGGGCAATCGCCAGGGCAATGCGGTCGCGCAGCGCGGGGCTGCTGATCTCGTAGCCGTCAAAGTCCTTCTCCACCGCGTACACGCCAATCGGCAGCGTGCGCGACTGGAAGAAGCTGAACAGCGGTCGCAGTTGGTGGTCGATCACCAGCGCATGGCGGTCGCTGCCACCGGTGGCGGCCAGCAGCACCGGCACATCGGTCAGCGCCTCGTGGTGCACGAAGTCGAACAGGTGCTTGAACAGGCCGGTGTACGAGCCCCGGTACACGGGGCTAGCCACGATCAGCAGGTCGGCGGATTCGATGGCGGCCACTTCGGCCTCCACGTGGGCCGGCAGCTGGCTGCGGTACAGCGTGCCGGCAAACTGCGGGCCGATGTTGCCGAGCTCGATCAGATGCACGTCGATAGGCAGGGCATCGCCCAGCGCGGCCAACAATTCTTGTACCAGCACCAGCGTGCGGGAGGGGCGCTGCAAACCACCGGATACAGCCACGACTTTGAGTTTCTTCACCATGTTGATAGGACCTCTGTTTGGAAGCCGCAACCTATTTGCAGCACAGTGGCTTTATGCGAATGGCGTGCCAGAGAAAATATTGATGTAAATCAAGGGTTTAGGGTGTTTTTATGGGCGCTGTGTGTGCTGGGTTTCCAACATGCTGCGGATGTGTTGCTGCTGGAGCAACAGTGCCTGCGGCATAGTCGGTTTGCGCGCATGCATATGCTGTTTTTGGATGCTGGTGGGGCAGCAGATGTGGGTGGTGTTGCTGCCCGGGCAGCAAGAAGCATTGCGGGCCGGTACGGTGTGGGATGGTCTTTGCCGAACCACTGGGCTGACTTATCGCAGGGGGGAAGACCGGCTGCTGAATCGACGGCTAACATTGCCATCAAAGCCCTACGGGGTTTGGTAGAGCCTTTGTATACCTGGGCACTTGCCCAGCCACTCTACCGGGAAGTCAGTCAGCAAGCCACATACAGGAGATTTGGATGAGCAACATAGACCTAAGCGACCCTTTTACACCGCAGGCTTCGCGGTTGACGTTGCGCTAGGCCTTACTGCGCCAGACTTCTGCTGCTATGGAATTTGTCGAATTAGCTTACAAGCGACTTGAAGAGCGATGGCTCACGACGCGCGACTACATCGAGTGGGCAACTCAACTACTTGAAGAAGGTAGCGACGCACCGAGCGTTGCTGAGCTGGCAAGCTGCTACTTGGAATCGAACCCTGACAAGCAGCAAGTTGAACGTATATTTCAATCTTGCCTTATCGAGCTAGGACTCACCTTACCTTTGAACTGGCATCAAGCACTCCTTGCGTACGCTAGCAGCATATGCAAGAGAACGGTCAATGGGACGTTGCAACCATGGGACTGTGTGAGGGAAATGCTGCAACTCTCAGACGACAGCAATGAGCCATATATCCTCTGGATCTGGATAGATCTTGCAAGAAATCTGTCCCCTGGACTTTATGGATATGAAGAGTACAGCGAATTTAATCACTCGCTAGACGTCAACAACCACGATGAGTCCATTTGGAGGACTGCAGTGCAATTCGTTTCGCTTTGCTCTGTTGACTTACCGGACAAGTTTCCGTTTGTCTGGTGGTGTCAAAAGTGCCACGAATTGAACGAGGAAACGACGTTTACTGGAACCATATCGCGCACATGTCCGACGTGTGGCTCGGTTCTGTCAATGAAGAACATGCGATTCTTCGAAAACAGAGAAGCGTATGTGTCTAACGCCTTGCCGTAGGCTGGAGCCTGTCTTGAATTTTCATCTATGAATTCTCTCCTCTCCTCCATTCAAGCCCTAGAGGTCGAGCTACACCATCCGGGTGTTCCTTGTGAAGTCGGTCGCCTAGAGGAGTTGCTACACAAAGACTTCTCAGAAGTAGGCCGCTCAGGACGTGAATACGATCGTGCAACGGTTCTTCGCTTCCTGGGCGCGCAGCAGACTTCTCCGCCTGTGGTCTCAAGTGACTTCTCGGTGTACGAACCTGCAGCCGGGGTGGCATTGCTTACTTACCGCTCGGCGCACCGCCAACAACACGGTGGTCTGGAGAATCACACGCTGCGTTCATCTATCTGGATGCAGGTAGATGGCCAGTGGCAGCTGCGCTACCACCAAGGAACGCCAGCCGCAGAGGCCTGGTAAGCGCGACTTCGCAGAATGCGAATCGCGGCACCAACGGTTGTCCTCGTATTCCGATCCACAAGAAAAAATAGCCACCAGCGCAGAAGAGCCCTGCGCTGGCAGCTATTAAAAATGAAGCAAACGCCAATATGACGGTTTAAGACAAAGCAGCCTCCCGCTCTGTCTCCGCCGCCGCTGGCGCGCTTCTTTGCCCACCCTCTCTCTTCACCTTTTCAATATCGCGGTACTGCTGCGCCGGGTGGCTGGCGGGCAGCAGGGGGCCGTCGCCAAACAGTTTTTCGCGCAGCGTGCCGGGCTTGTAGGCCGTGGGGTAGACGCCGCGGCGCTGCAGCTCGGGCACCAGGTGGGTGACCACGTCTTCAAAGGTCTCATGCGCAATGGCGTAGGCCAGGTTGAAGCCGTCGATATCGGTGGCTTCCACCCACTGTTGCAGGATGTCGGCCACGGTGGCGGCCGAGCCTACGAACACCGGGCCCAGGCCGCCCACGCCGCCCCACTTCGCCAACTCCTCGATGGTCCAGGACCGGTCGCCGCCGGCCAGCACTTCCACGGCGGACAGGATGGCGTTGGTGTCCACCTTGCGCACCAGCTCGGTGGGCGCGTACTGGCCGAAGTCGATGCCGGTCCAGCCAGACATGAAGACCAGCGCGCCGTCGTAGGAGGCGTAGCGCTGGTATTCCTCGAACTTGGCCTGCGCCTTGGCGTCGGTTTCATCCACGATCACCGTCACCAGGTTGTAGACCAGCAGCTTGTGCGGGTCGCGCCCGGCAATGGCTGCCTGCGCGCGCACGTCGCGCACATAGTTCTTCAGCACGTTTTGCGTGGGCGCGGCGACGAATACGCACTCGGCATGCTGGGCCGCAAAGCTTTTGCCGGGGCCGGAGGCACCTGCCTGGTACAGCACCGGTGTGCGCTGCGGCGAGGGCTCGCTCAGGTGGTAGCCGGGCACGTCGAAGTACTTGCCCTTGTGGGCGATTTCGTGGATCTTTTCCGGGTAGGCGAAGATGCCCTTGGCGCGGTCGCGCACCACGGCGTCGGCCTCCCAGCTGCCTTCCAGCAGCTTGTACAGCACCTCCACGTATTCGTTGGCCACCTCGTAGCGGTTGTCGTGGTGGCGCAGGCCGCCCTGGCTGATGTTCTTGGCGCCGCTCTCCAGATAGGAGGTGACGATGTTCCAGCCTAGCCGGCCTTGGGTGTGGTGGTCGGCGGTGGAGAGGCGCCGCGCAAAGGTGTAGGGGTGCTCGAACGAGGTGGACGCGGTGATGCCTATGCCCAGGTGCTCGGTCACCATGGCGATGGGCGCGGCCAGCTGCAGCGGGTCGTTTACCGGGATCTGCGCGCCCTGTTGCAGCGCGTGGTAGTTGCTGCCCTTGTAGACGTCGTAGTAGCCGATCACGTCGGCAATGAAGATACCGTCGAAGAAGCCCTTCTCCAGCGTCTTGGCCAGGTCGGTCCAGTAGCGCAGGTCCTTGTATTCCCAGGACCTGTCGCGCGGGTGGGCCCACAGCCCGGGGGACTGGTGGGCCACGCAATTCATTTCGAACGCGTTGAAGCGGATGTGTCGGGCCATTGCCTAGCTCCAGGCGTGGCGTGGGGCGTGCACACCGTTCAGGTGGTAGTTGCCCAGGTGGTAGTACTTCCAGCGCACCGGGTCGTGCAGGGTGTGTACGCGGGCGTTGCGCCAGTGGCGGTCCAGGTTGTGCTCGGCCAGGGTGGAGCGGGTGCCGGCCAGTTCAAACAGCTTGTTGGTGGCGGCAATCGCGGCTTCGGTGGTCAGCACCTTGGCTTCGGCTGTGGCTAGGGTGGCGGCGTTGACCGTGGCCTCGTTCGGCTCGGCCAGGGCCAGGTCGATGGCGCGGCCGGCGCGCTCCAGCAGGGCCTCGGCCGCATGCAGGCGCAGCGTCAGGTCGCCGATGGCGCTGATGGTGAACGGGTCTTCGGCAGCGGTTTCCTTGCCGCTGTCTATCCAGGGGCGGCTGCGGTTCTTTACGAAGGCGATGGTCTCGGCAATCGCGCCGGCGGCGATGCCACCATCAATCGCGGCCTGGATGATCTGCGAAATCGCGCCCGCTGCCGTGGGCCGGTCGAACGCGGCCACGGGCACCAGGCGGCTCAACGGCACGCGCACATCCACGATCTGGATCGAACCGGATGCTGTGGTGCGCTGGCCAAAGCTGGACCAGTCGTTCAGCACCGTCAGGCCGTCGGCATTGCGGTCGGCAAAGGCTAGGTAGCCCTTGCCTTCCAGCGGGTCCACCGTGACGATGGGCACGATGTGCGCCAGCAGTGCGCCGGTGGTGTAGAACTTCTGACCGTTCACCACAGCGGTGTCGCCCTCGATCTTGAAGGTAGTCTCGAACGCGGCCACGTTCTTGCTGTTTTTTTCCGAGAACGCATTGCCGAAGCGTATGCCTTGCAGCACCAGGCCAAACAGCTCGGCCTGCTGGGCCGGCGTGCCATCCAGCCCGATGTGGGCAACTAGCGCTAGGTGGTTTTGCGTGATCTGGGCCAGGCTGGAGTCACCCTCGGCCAGGATGCGTATCACCTGCGCCAGCGTGGCGTAGGAGACGCCTGCACCGCCATAGGCTTTGGGCACGTTAATGCCCCACAGCCCGCTTTGCGAGTACGCGTCCAGCTCTGAAAGTGGTAGCAAGCCTTCGCGGTCGCGCAGTGCGGATTCGGTGCGGAACTCGGCCGCCAAGCGGTGCGCCACGGTGATGGCTTCGGCATCGTCGCGGATCACGTGGGCCGGTTGACTGGGGCGGGGGCGGGCGGTGAACGGCGCGGTGGAGTTGACGCGGGGGCGGTCCAGGGTGGCAGTGCTCATGGTAATTCCTTGAAGATGAAAGACAGGTTCAAACCTTGCGGCCTGTGCCGTTGCCGATTTGCCAGACGTAGGGCGGCTCGGTGCCGTTGATGCGCCAGTCGCCCACGATGCGCGACTTGTAGACGATGGGGTTGTGCGATGCCACGGTGCGGGCGTTGCGCCAGTGGCGGTCCAGCGACTTGCTGGTGCTGGCGGCGGATGCGCCCAACGCGTTGAACAGGTCGGTGCCCGCGCGCAGCACCAGCTCGGACACGACGATCTGGCCCTGGGCGGATTCGATTTCGGCGTCAATATTGGCCTGGCGCTCGGCCTCGGCGTTGTCGCCCTGCAGCCGCGCTTCGAACGCGCGCTGGGCGGGCAGGGTGGCACGCAGGGCCGTAGTTTCGGCGGCATAGACCAAGGCCGATATCTGGCCCACCACCTGCTGGATTTGCGCGTCCTGGCTGACGTGCGATGCGTTGCCGTTGCTGTAGACGCGCTGGCGGTCCCGCACCTGCTGGGCCACGTCGCGCTCAATCGCACGGCCAATGCCGGCCAGCGTGGCCAGGTGGAACAGCTGGTAGTAGGCGGTCTGGTACTTGAAACGGGTCTCGAAGGGGAAGATGTTTTCTTCGGCAATCTTGGCGTCGGTATACACCGATGTGCCGCTGCCGGTGGTGCGCTGGCCAAAGCCGTCCCAGTCGTCTTGCTGCTGCACGCCCGGCTGGTGGGTGCTGACCGCCGCGATGATGTCTGCGTTGTTGTCGGCACGGCGCGCGTACAGGTCGATCCAGTCGGCAAAGATGCTGCCGGTGCTGTAGAACTTGCGGCCATTGGCCACCCAGCCGCCGTCCTTCTGCGACACCTTGGTGATGACATCGCCAATCGCCACGCTGCCCACTTCCGACCAGGCATTGCCCACCAGCTCGCCCGCCACAAAGCGCTTGAGCCACACATCGCGCTGGGGGCTGGCCGGCGCGTTCAGCCGGTCTTCGACAAACGCGAAATGCCCGCGCAGCGCCTGGGTGACGTTGGAGTCGGCCTCCGACAGTTCGATCAACAGCTGGAACAGCTGCGGAATCGACGCGCCGCCGCCGCCGTGCTCCACCGGCACCCGCACCGCGCCAAAGCCGGCCTGCTTCAGCCAGGTGATGGGTTCAAACGGCAGGGTGCGCGTGCGCTCGCGTTCCAGCACGGTGTCGGCGATACGCTGGAAGATGGGGCGGAACTTGTCGGCCAGGGTGGGGTGGTCGTAGGGGCTCCAAGCAGCGGTGGCCGGCGTGGGATGGGGGTTCATGGCGGTTCTCCTGGAATGTTGATATGCCCACTGCATTGAAGCCGCAATGGTTTGGTCGCATATTCCATATATGCCAGGACTGTGCCAATATTTTTATGAACAAAATCAAGGGCTTAGGGGCTGTGTGGCGCACTGCTGCTGCTGGTTTTGCAGCAGACTGCGGGCCAGGTGCTGCGCTGGCAGCAGTGGCGGCTGTGGGGTTTGCGTTTTGAAAATTCAAGTGTTTTAGGGCTCTGGCGCACGAATTACCTGCGCGAGTAGCTATGTTTTATATAGCAAATGCTTGGCAGGGGTGCAATCCGGCCAAGTTGCGCCCCAACACGGCCATTCATGCTGGATGGGCCCGATTGCAGCGCGGCGCGGGCCGGCGCAGCATTACATTCGCGTCCATATTTCATCCCCGCGCGTAGACCGCAAGAGAGACACACACCATGAAAACCAAAGCCGCAGTAGCCTGGAAAGCAGGCGCCCCCCTGACCATAGAAACCGTGGACCTGCAAGGCCCCAAGTTCGGCGAAGTGCTGGTCGAGATCAAAGCCACCGGCATCTGCCACACCGACTACTACACCCTCAGCGGCGCCGACCCAGAAGGCATCTTCCCCGCCATCCTCGGCCACGAAGGCGCCGGCATCGTGGTCGATGTCGGCCCCGGTGTCACCACGCTGCAAAAGGGCGACCACGTCATCCCCCTCTACACCCCCGAATGCCGCCAGTGCAAGTTCTGCCTCAGCCGCAAGACCAATCTGTGCCAGCTCATCCGTGGCACCCAGGGCAAAGGCCTGATGCCCGACGCCACCAGCCGCTTCAGCCTGGACGGCCAACCCATCTTCCACTACATGGGCACCAGCACCTTCAGCAACTACACCGTGGCCCCCGAGATCAGCCTGGCCAAGATCCGCAAGGACGCGCCCTTTGACAAGGTCTGCTACATCGGCTGCGGCGTCACCACCGGCATCGGTGCCGTGCTGTTCACCGCCAAGGTGGAAGCCGGCGCCAATGTGGTGGTCTTCGGCCTGGGCGGTATCGGCCTGAACGTGATCCAGGGCGCCAAGATGGTGGGTGCCGACAAGATCATTGGCGTGGACATCAACCCCGAGCGCCAGGCCATGGCCCGCCAGTTCGGTATGACCCACTTCATCAACCCCAAGGAAGTACCGAACGTAGTGGACGCCATCGTGCAACTGACCGACGGCGGTGCCGACTACAGCTTCGAATGCATAGGCAACACCCAGGTCATGCGCCAGGCGCTGGAATGCACCCACAAGGGCTGGGGCCGCAGCATCATCATCGGCGTGGCCGAGGCCGGTGCCGAGATATCTACACGCCCGTTCCAACTGGTCACCGGCCGCAAATGGGAAGGCTCGGCCTTTGGTGGCGCCCGTGGCCGCACCGACGTGCCCAAGATCGTCGACTGGTACATGGAAGGCAAGATCAGCATCGACCCGCTGATCACCCACACCATGCCGCTGGAGGACATCAACAAGGGCTTTGACTTGATGAAGCGCGGCGAGTCCATTCGCGGCGTGGTGCTGTACTGACGTTTCCAGCCGGTGCGCATGGGGCCTATACACCCTCCACCCCGTTCGCACTGAGCCTGTCGAAGTGCCTAGTGCGGCGGATAGAGGCTTCGAACCTCAGCCCGAACGGTTGTAGGCACGGACTGATTACCTGCAAACGTGTTGTTTTCGGTGCGCGGCCGTTCCGCGTGGACTTTGAGGAGACACACATGAGCACATCCGTATTGCATCCCGCTTTGGGCCAAAGCAAGAAACCGGGCGCACCGGGTTTCAGCGGCGGCACGTTGACCTGCCACTGCAGCAGCGATCCTGTGGTGGTGAGGGTCGATGCGCAGGTGGCGCACAACCATGCTTGCGGCTGCAGCAAATGCTGGAAGCCGGCCAACGCGCTGTTCTCCATCGTCGGCGTGGTGTCGCGCGACAAGGTGCATGTCACCGCACACCCTGAAAAGCTGCACATCGTCGACCCCAGCGCCACCATCCAGCGCCATGCCTGCAAGGCCTGTGGCGTGCATATGTTTGGCCCCGTCGAGAACAAGGACCATGCGTTCTATGGACTGGCCTTCATCCACACCGAGCTGTCGAAAGACGCCGGCTGGGCCGGGCCGGAGTTCGCGGCTTTTGTCTCGTCCATCATCGAGACCGGCACGCCGCCTGAGCAGATGGCCAGCATCCGCAAAGAGCTGCGCGACGCCGGGCTGGAGACCTACGACTGCCTGTCGCCCACGCTGATGGACGTGTTGGCTACGCAGGTTTTCAAGCTGCGCAAGGCGGCTTAAAAAACTTCAAGGCCGCGCCCCGCCAAAGCGTTCGCGGTATGCCTGCGGCCCCACGCCGAGGCGCTTGATGAACAGCTTGCGCAGCGACTGCTCGGACGCAAAGCCTATGCGCCCGGCAATGGACTTCAGGGGCAGCTCGCCTTCTTCCAGCAGGCGGCGGCCAGCTTCCAACCGGGCCGACTCGATGAACTGCAGCGGGCTGCTGCCCACCTCTTTGGCAAACACGCGGCGGAAGTTGCGCTCGCTCATTGCGGCGCGGTCGGCCAGCATGGCCACGTCCAGCGGTAGCGACAGGTTGGACAGCACCCAGTCTTGCACCTCGCGGATGCCGGGGTGGCTGGTGCTTTGGCTGTTCAGGTGCACGCTGAACTGCGACTGCCCACCGGGCCGCTTCAGGTACACCACCAGGTCGCGTGCCACCTGCAGCGCCAGGCTGCGGCCGTAGTCTTCTTCCACCAGGGCCAGGGCCAGGTCGATGCCGGCGGTGACCCCGGCCGATGTCCACAAGCGGCCTGAGCGCAGGTAGATCGCGTCGGCCTGTACCTGCACCGCCGGAAACTTTTCTTGCAGCAGTGTCGCCACGCTCCAGTGCGTGGTGGCGGGCAGGCCGTCCAGCACACCGGCTGCCGCCAGGAAGAAGCAGCCCGAGCACAGTGCCACCAGGCGCTCGATGCGCGGCGCTACCGCCGCCGCCCAGTCCACGATGCTGCTGTGCGCCGCCATTGCTTTTTCAATCTGCCGTGCGCCCACGATGATGGCGGTGTGCGGTAGGTCGTTGGCGTCTACCCCGCTGGCGGCCTGCAGCAGCATATGGGTGTCCGAGGCCACCGGGCCGGCGGCGACGGACACGATGTTCAGTGCATAGCCCGCTGGCCGGCCTTCTTGCAGCAGATGCAGGTTGGCGTATTCGAATACGCTCATGGCACCAATTGCCTCTATCGCCTTGAAGCCGGCGTAGACCACCACGTCGACTCTGCGCGGGGTTTGTTTAGGAAGGTTCGTCATGGAAGCTGGGGGCGCTGAGTGCTGTGTGGAGGGGCGATTGTCGGCGAGCCATCGGGGCTGGCCGCGCGCCACTGGCCGGTGTCTGGGCACACCTGGGCCGGTGCGCCTCGCCACCAGATTTGCTCGGCATCCAGTCTTTGGGCGCTAGTGGTGTCTACGTCAAAGTTCAATTGCAGTGCCTGCGCGACATGCGCATCCTCGATGGGGAGTTCCCAGGTCAGGAACAGCTGGCTGCAGTCCTGCCCAGGTCCAAAGTCGGCCGCCTGGAAGGCATTGCGGTGGCGTGGAATCACGGCGTGCGGCTGGCCGGTGTCGAACACCAAGGCCGTGCCCCGGCGCAGCGGGATGCGTTGGCCGGTGTGCGGAAAGTGCACGTCCAGCCCCTTGTCTTCGCTCAGAAACAGGTTGCAGAAAGCGGCGCTGCCGTAATGGGCTGCATCATGGTGGTAGCGAGCGCCCAGGCAGGCCATGAGGGCGACGTCGCTACCGGCCAGTGCGTTGTGCAGCCCAAAGCTGCGGAGCCAATCGGACATGGCTTGCACCCAGGCCGGGTAGCCCGGCCAGCGCGCCCGTGCACGCGCCCAGGGCAGGGGCTCCACGTCGCCAGCCTCCAGGCCCTGGTGCAGGATTTCCCGCTCGCAGTCCGCCAGTAGCCTTAGGGGCAGCGCCGGCAGGTCCACCGTGCCGGCCAGCACATGCGCACCCACGCTGCGGCTGCGCAGGGCGTCGCCGCTCCAGTAGTAGCTGGTCAGATGATTTTGCGCGCTGTGCTTTGGGGGGAGAGGCATGCTCCGCAGTGTAGTCAGGCTACTATCTGCGCATGACACTCGTTCTGCTTCCCGGCCTGTTGTGCGATGCCAGTGTTTGGCAAGACATGTTGCCCGCGCTGCAACAGCGCAGTCCCTGCATGGTGGCCAGCTACGGCACGTTGGACAGCATCGAATCCATGGCCCAGCATGTGCTGCAGACCGCACCCCCTGGGCCGCTGGCACTGGCCGGCCATTCCATGGGCGGGCGCGTGGCCTTGGAGGTGCTGCACCAGCAGCCGGACCGCATCCAGCGCCTGGCTTTGCTGGACACAGGTTTTGAAGCCCTGGCAGCCGGCGCTGCTGGCGACAAGGAGCGTGCCGGCCGCATGGCGCTGCTGCAGACCGCGCGCCAGGACGGCATGCGCGCCATGGGCCGTGACTGGGCGCGCGGCATGGTGCACCCGTCGCGGCTGGACAGCCCGCTGTTCGAGCAGATTCTGGACATGATCGAGCGCAGCACGCCCGAGGTGTTTGCCGCGCAAATCCAGGCACTGCTGCATCGCCCGGACGCTACCGCGCTGCTGGGCTGGATCCGCTGCCCCACGCTGCTGCTGTGCGGCCGCGAAGATGCCTGGAGCCCCGTGGCCCGGCACGCGCAGATGCAGGCGCTGCTGCGGGCGGCGCCGGTGCAGTTGCACGTGGTTGAGCAGTCCGGCCATATGAGCACTATGGAGCAGGCCGATGCCGTGTGCCAGGCGCTGCTGCAGTGGCTGGACTGGAGCCCGGCATAAGCCCTCTGTACAGCGCTACTACACTTTTCATAGCTGCTTGCGCAGGTAGATTCTGCGCTAGAGCCTGTTTTTTGCTGAATTTTTAGCAGTGATGGATTCGTGAGCCAATCTCATAGGTTCATGCCAATTTAACCGTCTTATCAAGGGCGGCCTCCATGGATAAAGTTCTTTTCGTCGCAGTGCACCCCACTGCACCCACGAAACTTAGGAACCTCACCATGGACATCCAACGCAACGGCGCACAAGCTTCCGCCAAAGGCCCCACCGACTATTTCACCGGCACGGTGCAGGTGGACTATCTGTTTCCCGCCCACCCGCCGGCACGTGCGCTGGGCGCCAGCGTCACCTTCGAGCCCGGTGCCCGCACCGCCTGGCATCAGCACCCACTGGGCCAGACGCTGATCGTCACTTCAGGCGCCGGCTGGGTGCAACGCCGTGGCGGCCCGCGCGAAGAGATCCACCCCGGCGACGTGGTGTGGATTGCCGCCGGTGAAGAGCACTGGCACGGCGCCCAGGCCCATGTGGCCATGACGCACACCGCCATCCAGGAAGAGCTGGACGGCAGCACGGCCGCCTGGCTGGAGCAGGTCAGCGATGCGCAATACAGGCTGGACAGCCTATGAACCACGCAAGTACGTCGGGCACCGCCACACACCGCACGGCGGTGATGGCGATTGTGCTGGTCAGCTATTTGATGACCTTGCTGGACGTGTCCATCGTCATCACCGCGCTGCCCAAGATCCAGCAAAGCCTGCAGTTCAGCGCCACCGAGCTCAGCTGGGTGCAAAACGCCTACACCCTGGCCTTTGGCGGCCTGCTGCTGCTGGGCGCGCGGGCCGGCGACATTCTGGGCCGGCGCCGCATGTTTCTGTGGGGTATGTCGCTGTTTACTTTTGCCTCGCTGGCGATAGGCCTGGCGCAGTCTCCCGAATGGCTGCTGGGCGCCCGCGCGGTGCAGGGCATAGGCTCGGCGATCTTGGCGCCTTCGACATTGGCCTTGCTGTCCACCAACTTTGCCGAAGGGCCGGAACGCACCCGGGCCCTGAGCATGTACGGCGCCACCGCCGGTGTGGGTGCCAGCATAGGCCTGGTGCTGGGCGGCGTGATTGCCGACTGGCTGTCCTGGCGTGTGGGCTTCTTCATCAACCTGCCCATAGGCCTGGCCGTGGTCTGGGGCGCGCGGCGCTACATCCAGGAAACGGAGCGCCATGCATCGGGCCAGTTTGATGTGCTGGGTGCCGTGGCCTCCACGCTGGGCATGGGCGCGCTGGTCTACGGCCTGGTGCGCTCGGCCAGTACCGGCTGGGGCGATGGGCTGACCGTGGCGTCGCTGGCTGCGGGCCTGCTGCTATTGGCCCTGCTGGTGTGGCATGAGTCGCGGGTGCAGCAGCCCGTCATGCCGCTGCGCCTGTTTGCCCACCGCGAGCGGGCTGGGGCCTATGTGGCGCGGGTGCTGTTCCTGGGGGCGATGGTGGGCTTCTGGTTTTTCACCACGCAGTTTCTGCAGAGTGTGCTGGGCTTCAGCCCGTTCGAGGCGGGCCTGGCGTACTTGCCCACCACCATTCCTAACTTCGCCGCGGCCATGGCCGTGCCCCGGCTGACCCAGCGCTTTGGCAATGGCCGTGTGCTGGCAGCGGGCCTGGCTACCACCGTGCTGGGCATGGTCTGGCTCAGCTGGGTGTCGGTGAATTCGCTATACCTGACCGGTATCGCCTTGCCCATGGTGCTGCTGGGCTTGGGCCAGGGCTGCACGCTGAGCCCGCTGACGGTAGCGGGTATCGCCGGTGTGCGCCGGGAGGATGCGGGTGCCGCGTCCGGCCTGGTGAATGCGGCCCACCAGTTGGGCGGCTCGCTGGGGTTGGCGATTCTGGTGGTGGTGTTTGCGGCGGTGGACCAGGGCACGCTGGATGCGCGGGCGCTGCTGGCGCACCGGATTGCTGCAGCGTTTTCTGCGGGCTCGGTGATGCTGGTGCTGGCCTTGGCTGCAGTGCTCTGGCTGATCGTGCTGCCGCAGCGGCGCCGCGGGCCGGTGGCTTGCCGGACCCTATGACGGCTATCGCTGTTACGGTTGTTTCAGGGCGGTACTGCTGATAAGAGCAGGGTCTTGTTGGTGGGTTCGTATTCCGTAGCTTGCGCGATAGGATGCAAGGCCTGCAACCGATTGGAGAGCGAGCATGGTCCCTAAAAACACGATCTGTCTCTGGTACAACGGCACAGCCCTGGACGCCGCGCAGTTTTACGCCAAGACCTTTCCGGACAGCGCGGTGGGTGCCGTCCATCGCGCGCCCGGTGACTATCCCGCAGGTAAACAGGGCGATGTGCTGACGGTCGAGTTCACCGTGATCGGCATTCCATGTGTAGGCCTGAACGGCGGGCCGGGGATCCAGCAGTCTGAAGCCTTTTCGTTCCAGGTTGCGACCGATGACCAGGCCGAAACCGACCGTTTGTGGGATGCGGTGGTGGGCAACGGCGGCCAGGAAAGCGCCTGTGGCTGGTGCAAGGATAAGTGGGGCCTGTCGTGGCAGATCACGCCACGCGCCCTGACTGCCGCGTTCACCCACCCTGACCGTGCCGCGGCCAAGCGGGCTTTTGATGCGATGATGAAGATGAGAAAGATCGACATCGCGAAGATCGAAGCGGCCTTTCGCGGCTGATACCCGCCAGCGGTTTCTTAGACTGTCAACAGGTCCTCAGTTGCGGGCCGGTGGCGCAGCGCGTCCACCACCAGGGCCAGCGCCGGCAGCGACTGGCGACGTCGGGGGAAGTACAGGTGGTAGCCCTGAAAGTAGGGGCACCACTCTTCCAGCACGCGCACCAGGCGGTCCTGGGCGATGTGCGCATCGACCATGTCCTCGGGCACACAGGCCACGCCGAATCCTTCCAAGGCCGCCTGCAGCATGGGCACGCTGTCGCTGAACACCAGTTGGCCTTCTACGTGCACTTTGAGCGGTTGGCCGTCTTTCTCGAACTCCCAGGCATAGATGCCACCCAGCGTGGCCAGCCGCAGATTGATGCAGTTGTGCCCGGCCAGGTCGTGCGGCGTTTGCGGCAGGCCGCGCGTTGCAAAATAGGCCGGCGTGGCGACGATGGCCATGCGCAAATCGGACGAGATGCGCACCGCCACCATGTCTTTTTCCACCTGGTCACCCAGGCGCACACCCATATCAAAACGCTCGGCCGCGAGGTCCACGAAGCGCGATTCGGTGACGATCTCGACCTTGATGTCCGGGTAGTGCGGCAGCAGCTTGGCCAGCTTGGGCCACAACACGGTGCGGGCTGCATGGTGGGCGGCGGTGATGCGCACCGTGCCGGCGGGCTTGTCGCGCAGCTCGCTCAGCGCGGCCAGTTCGGCCTCGATCTCTTCAAAGCGGGAACTGAGGGTGAGCAGCAGGCGCTGCCCGGCTTCGGTGGGCGACACGCTGCGCGTGGTGCGGGTCAGCAGGCGTATGCCCAGCCGGGTTTCCAGGCCGCGAATCGTGTGGCTCAGCGCCGACTGTGACACCCGTAGCTGAGCGGCAGCCCGGGTAAAGCTGCCTTCGCGCGCAACCAGTACGAAGGCATGCAGATCGTTGAAGTTCTCGCGGGCCATGGGTGGGCAGCTTGTATCGGTATTCGTATGTGCCGATTCTGCCAGCCTGAGGCATACGCAGCCGCTCAGTGGGATACTATATTTTCTATAGCTGCTTGTGCAGATGCTGCCTGCGCTAGAGGCTTTTTCTTACGTGACTATTTGCAGCACGGCTGTACACGAAAAGCCAGCATCGTGCCCGTGGGCCGGACAGGTGACGCAAACCAAAAATCAGACCTGTGCGTGCCGCTTTGCGTTGCGGATCAGTGCGCATTCGCGTTCCTGGGCAGACTCGGAAGCCCGTGACATCCCGGGCACTTGCTAGCGCGGGTTTGCCGCTGTGTACTGTGCAGTCAGGGAGTTTCCTTTGGCGATGCTGGCGTCATCATCTTGTGCCGCATAGGCCGCGATGCACGCAATGATGATGGCTGCCATACGCCACTTGGTACTTTTGGTCTGCTTCATGTGTCCGCCAATCTGCTTACTACCTAGCGCACTTTTGCGCCGGATTGTGTACAAATTATGTAAGAGATGTGCGGATTGCATACTATCGCTTGTGCCTACGTAGTACTACCGCCCCGGCAAGCAGGCACGGGCTATATGCCAAGCGCCGCTTTCACACACGCGGCGATTTTTGCCATCTTCAAAGGGCGAATTACTATGTTTTTAATAGCTGTTTGCGAAGGTGCGACCTGCGTTACAGCCATTTTTATGCAGATATCTGCAACGCCGCCGTATCCCGGTAGCGGCTGGGCGCATCCAGCGCGGGCCAGCGCAGGCCGCTGCGCGGGTCGAACAGGCGGCTGCGTTCCAGGTCCCAGGTCAGGGTGACTTCGTCCCCCGCTTGGGCGAAGTAGCGGCCGGTTAAGCGGGCCAGCCAGGGCGTTGGGTCGTCCGCGCCGACCACGCTGCCATATAGCTCGGTGGCGGCGCCCAGGTGGTCTAGGCTGTGCACGCGCAGGCGTAGCCGGGGTGCGTCGGCCGGCAGCGGGGTGTCGCCAGTCCACAGCAGCAGATGTTCGGGCCGCACGCCTAGGCGCACGGCGGCGCCTTCGAGGCCGGTGTGGCCGGGCGGCGCGGGCAGCAGCAGGCCACGGCCCAGGGCCAGGCAGTGGCTGGACCAGCGGGCGTCCAGCATATTCATCGGCGGCGAACCTATGAAGCGGGCCACGAATTCATTCGCCGGCTCGTCGTACAGCGCCAGCGGGCTGCCCACCTGCTCGATGCGGCCGGCGCGCAGCACCACGATGCGATCGGCCATGGTCATGGCTTCTTCCTGGTCGTGGGTGACGTAGACGGTGGTGGTGCCGAGCTGGCGCTGCAGGGCGCGGATCTCGGCGCGCATTTGCACGCGCAGCTGGGCGTCCAGGTTGGACAGGGGTTCGTCGAACAAAAAGGCCACCGGCTCGCGCACCATGGCCCGGCCCATGGCCGCGCGTTGGCGCTGGCCGCCGGAGAGCTGGCGCGGATAGCGCTCCAGGTAGTCGTCCAGGTGCAGGGCGGTAGATGCTTTGGCGATGCGCTCCTGAATCAGCGCCTCGGGCGCGCGCTGTTCGCGCAGGCCAAAGGCCATGTTGTTGCGTACCGTCATATGCGGGTAGAGCGCATAGCTTTGGAACACCATGGCCACGCGGCGTTGCTGTGGTGGCAGGTGGTCTACCGGCGTGCCGTTGAAGGCGATGCTGCCCCGGTCGGTGGTCTCCAGCCCGGCGATGGCGCGCAGCAGGGTGGATTTGCCGCAGCCAGAAGGGCCGACCAGTACGACGAATTCGCCTTCGGGGATTTGCAGCTGGATGTCGTGCAGCACGGCGGTGTCGCCATAGGCCTTGTGCAGGCCGGTGATGTGGATGTTTGCCATAGGATTTCTAACGGCTGGCGCCAGCGCTGAGGCCGCCGATCAGGTATTTCTGGAAAGCCAGCGCCAGCAGGTAGACCGGCGCAATGCCGACCAGGGATGCGGCGGCCATCTGGCCGAAGTTGACAATGCGCTCGCCCTGGAACAGCGAGATGGCGACGGTGATGGTGCGCATATCGGGTCGGCTGTTCAGCACCGAGGCCAGCAGGAATTCGTTGTACGACAGGATCAGGCAGATCAACCCGGTGGACACCAGGCCGGGCCAGATCAGCGGCAGGTTGATGCGCCACAGCGTGCGCCAGTAGCCCACGCCGTCCAGCCAGGCAGCCTCGTCCAACGCCAGTGGTATCTGCTTGAAGAAGCTGCGCAGCAGCCAGAAGGCTACCGGCACGTTCATCAGCCCGTCCACCAGGCCCAGGCCGACGATGCTGTTGTTCAGCCCCAGCTGGCGCAGCAAAAAGAACAGCGGCAGCAGCGCCACCACCGGCGGCGCCACATAGCTCGACAGCAGCGCACCGGCCAGCAGCGGGCCGCGCCGCAGCTTGACCACCGCGTACACCGCCGGCACGGCCAGGGTCAGCGTGACCAGCACGCTGAGCACCGCTACTGCCAGAGAGTTCAGCAGGTGCCAGTGCAGCGGCGCAATCTCGAACACCTTGGGCCAGTTGGCCAGCGTGGGGTGCACGGGCAGGAACTGGCCGGACAGCACCTCGTCCCGCGTCTTGAACGAGGTGGCTACCAGGAAGGCCAGCGGCAGAATGAAGAAGGCCAGCACCGCCAGCAGCGCGGCGCGCAGCCAGATGCGCTGGCGTGGCCAGGGCAGGCGCAGCTTCTTCAGGCTGGGCAGTAGCTGCCACAGTGGCAGCGTGGCGGTGGGCGTGTTGGGCAGGTAGGACATGGGGGCTCCAGGTGCGGTGTCAGCCGGTGCGGCGTTCCACCCATTGCAGGGCTTTCAGAATGGGCCAGGTCACGGCGGCCACGGCGAACGAGAACAGCAGGGTTTGCGCGGCGGCTGCGCCTATGTCGAAGTTTTGCAGCCCGGTCTTCCACACCTCGTAACTGGCCAGGGCGGTGGCACGGCCCGGACCGCCCGCGGTGAGGATGTAGACCAGGTCAAAGGTCTTGAGCGACATCACCACCCGCAGCAGGAAGATGCCCAGCAGCGCGGGTGCCAGCAGCGGCAGAGTGATTTTCAAGAAGATGCCGCGCGTGCCCGCGCCGTCCAGTGCGGCGGCCTCAAACACATCGGCCGGCAGGGTCTGCAGCGCGGCAAAGCACAGGATGACCACGAACGGCAGCCACTGCCAGGTGTCGGCCAGCGCCAGGGCCGGCAGGGCCCAGCTGTCCGAGCCCAGCAGCGATACCGGCTCGGCGATCCAGCCCAGGCGCAGCAGCGTGCCGTTGACCAGGCCGCCCGCAGGCGCCAGCAGCAGCTTCCAAGCCACACCTACCAGTACCGGCGGCGTCATCAATGGCAACAGCACTAGGCTGCGCACGAACTGGCCCTGGCGCAGTGCCTGCAGCAGCAGGGCGATCAGCAAGCCCAGGCTGAGCTGGATGAAGCTGGCGGGCAGGGCGTAGAGCACGGTGCGCAGCAAGGTCTGGGCAAACTCCGGGTTCTGGAACAGGGCGTTGAAGTTCCTCAGCCCGCTCCAGGCCGCCAGCGGCTGGCCCAGGCTGGAATGCGTGAAAGCCAGCGCCAGCGTGTACAGGCCGGGCACGATGCACACCACCGCCAGGCCAAAGCTAGCCGGGGTCAGCATCAGTAGCGGGCTGGCGCGCAGCAGGCGGGCAGTGGCGGACCTAGTGCTCACCTCAGGCCTTTAGCAACTGTTCCCAGCTGGCTTGGGCTGAAGCCAGGGCGTCCTTGGGCTTTTTCTTGCCGGCCACGATCAGCGCCAGCTGCTCGGTCAGTGCGTCCATCAGCTTGGGGCTTTGCGCCTGCAGCGGCCAGGCTAGTGCGTTGCCGATGGCGGCCTTCAGCTGGGGCTGCAGCAGCGGCGCGGCCTTGATGTAGTCGGGGTGGTTCAGAACGGACGTGCGGTTGGGGTCGATGCCACTGCCGGGCAGCACGTCTTGCTGCAGCGAGATGTCCTTGCTGGTGGCCCATTTGACGAACTCCCAGGCCAGCTCGGTCTTCTGCGTGCCGGTGGTGATCCCCAGGCCGAAGCCGGCGTTCAGCGCGGCGCGCGGCGTGGTGTTCTTGCCGCCCACGGGCAGTTGCACCAGCGACCATTTGTCCACGATTTGCGAAGACTTGGGGTCTTGCGCGGTAACGCCGAGGTCGGTCCAGAAGTCGATCATCGCGGCCTTGCCCGACAGGAAGGCGGGCAGAGCGTGTTCAAACGCGGTCTCGGCCGGGGTGGGAAGGGCATAGGGCACGATGCGCAGCAGCTCTTCGGCGGCGGCCACCGCTTCGGGGCTGGTCAGCGCGGGCTTGCCATCGGCGGTGAAGAAGCTGCCGCCAAAGCCGGCCAACCGGTTGGCATAGGACGAGCCCACGATCACCGGAATCTTGAAGCCTTGCACGGCCGCGCCGTAGATGCCGTTGGCCGACTCCTTCTCGGTGATCAGCTTGGCGGCCTGGTAGTAGTCTTCCCAGGTCTTGGGCGCGGCGAGCTTGTGGCGGGCGAAGATTTCCGTGTTGTAGAACAGCACATGGGTATCGCCGTCATACGGTAGGCCCCAGCGGCGGCCATCGCGCAGGGTGTAGGTGTCGTACAGCGAGGGCAGGAAGTCGGCTGGCTGGATTTGCGCTTTGTCGCGCTCTATCCAGTCGGTCACGTCCAGCACCACCTTGTCAGCCACCAGTGCGCCCAGCGTGTGGTAGAAATAATCGATCACGTCGAACTGGTGGGCACCGGACTGCACGTCCAGCGTGGCCTGGGCATGCAGCTGGTCATAGGGCACGGGCGTGACCGTGACCTTGGCACCGGTCAGCTTTTCGAACTCTTCGGCCAGCAGCTTGCCGGCCACGGCGTGGGGCTGGTTGAACAGCAGGTTCAGCGACTGACCTGCGTACTTCTTGGCATCTGCTGCGGGGGCAGGTGCCGATGCCGGCGCGGCCGTTACAGGCACCGGGTCCTTGCCGCAGGCGGCCAGCACGCCAGCTGCGCCCAGGGCCGATGCCGTGCCCAGGAAGCGGCGGCGGTTGAAGGGGGTGAAGTCTTTGGAATCCATGGTGTTCTTGCGGTAATTGGTTTGATATGCCATCTGCGTAGAAGCTGCAAAAAGATTGCTGCGTATTGCATATAAGCGATTGCCATGCCAAGAGCTTTTTACTTATGAATCAACGGCTTAGGAAATATTTGCGCTTGGAGCCTGCTGTGTCTGCAGCACGGTGCAGACAGATTGCTGCGGCATAAGCACGTGGGCTGCTGGAGGTGATGCATACTTCTTTACAACATTAATGGGAAAAATTCCCATTAATGTTGTAAATTCCGCCGAAACAACGGAGGAAGAGATGCTTGGAAAAACGCCCAACTTGGCCCTGGTTCTTTTGCTATCCCTAGGCTGCGCAGCGCTGCCTGGTTGCGGCGGAGGGGGGAGCTCGGATTCCTCCAGCTCTTCCAGCACCAGTGCGGTGTCTGCCCCCAGCATCACCACGCAGCCCAGTTCCTTGTCGCTTGCATCGGGTGGCTCGGGAACGTTTTCGGTGGTGGCCAGTGGTAGTGGCACGCTGAGCTACCAGTGGTACAAGGACTCCAGTGCGATTTCCGGGGCCACTTCCTCCACGTACACCATCTCCAGCGCCAGCAGCAGCGATGCTGGTAGCTACTACGTCATTGTTTCGAACAGTGGTGGCAGCACGACCAGCAGTACGGCCACTTTGACGCTGACCAGCACCACGACGGCCTCCTGCGATACGACATACGTGGACAGCGTGCTCAGCGCCATTTCCACCTTCGAGACGGCGTTGGGAACATCGCTTACCGCGTCGGCAAGCTATAGCGCGTCGTCCTATACGACGGCACAGCTCAATGTCTACAAGACCAATTGGTCCAATCTGCCGCCGGGCGCCATCAGCTTTAGCCGGCCTGGCATCACGCTTTCGCAGCTGAGCACTTCCAGCCAGATTTCTGCATTCAACGCACTGGCTTCGGTCGCGCTCAGTACGGCGGGATACACCGACTTTCAAGGGGTGCTGGCCGCAGACGACTATTTGGGTTACACAAAGAACGCCAGCGGCTACGGTGCCGATCTGTACCACGTGGCGGTGGTGGGAACGCCGTCGCAAACCGGCTCCTGGACCCTGATGCTGGGCGGGCACCACATGGCGTTCAACATCAACTTCAATGGCGCCTGCTCGTATCCCACGCCCCACCACATCGGCGTGGAGCCGCGCACATCGTTCGCTTCGAACAGCCACACCAGCTACAACTATTACAGCTCGGGGACCTACCAGGTGCTGGCCAACAAGGCTGCGGCCATGGTGTCCATTTTCAGTGGCATGGACAGCACCACGCTGAACAGCGCCTTTCTTTCGGGATCGACGTTCTCGGACATTCTGATCGGCCCGGTGGAAGCCAATACCGGCAGCTACTCGAACGTCACCACCAAATTCACTGCCGTCGCCGCGCTCAGCAACCGGGGTGTGCTGGTGTCCAGCCTGTCGTCAAGCTTGCAGGCCTACGTCAGCGCGGCCATTGAAGAGTTCACCGACGACTACGACAGCACCACGGCCAGCCGCCTGTTGTCTGCTTACCAGGCGGGCTACGGCAGCACCTATGTGGCCTGGGCCAACTCGTCGGGTTCGTTCAGCAGCTCGGGTCCTGATGTGTCTGCGAATGGCACCTATATGCGTATCGACGGCCCACGCGTGTGGATCGAAATCGCGGTGCAGAACGGCATCGTGATCTCCAGCCAGACCCACTACCACATGATGTTCCGTGACAAGTCCTATGACTACTACAACCAGTTGAGCAACTGATGGGCAGCCCGGCATGGATGGCTGCGCCCAGGGGGCTGGGCGCGTGGCTACGCAAGCTGTCGGCGAGCTTGCTTGCGCTGTGCCTGATCGGGGGGCTGCATCCGGCATGGGCGCACGATGTGCCGCCCAGCATTGTGATGCTGGACCTTGGTCGAGACGTTGTCGATATGGAGCTGCAACTGCCTCTGAGCGAGCTGGGAGCGGCGCTGTCACTTCCGCTCGCTGCGCATCCTGCTACCGTAGTCCCGCAGTACGGAGCCCGGATCGAGCAATATCTTCAGGACACACTCCAGCTGCGCAGTAGCGATGGCCGGGCGTATGCGCGGCATATCGATTCCCTGGCCATCCGGACCACCGACAACGCCAACTGGAGCAGCAACGATTGGCTGGTGGTGCATGCCCGGATGCAGGCCCCCAGCGGCACTTCGACGGAAGTCTTTGCGCTGGACTACACCGTCATCTTGCAGCGAGTCGTATCGCATGAGGCGCTGATTTACGTCAGGCGCGACATCCGCAATGGCCTTCTGGGCGATAAGCCCATGCTGATTTCCACGGCAGGTTTTGGCAACACGCATATCCAGGTGGATGGCTCCAGCGGCAGCTGGTGGCAAGGCTTTCGCCATCTCTTCTCGCTAGGTATGTCGCATATTGCCGAGGGAACGGATCACCTGTTGTTTTTGCTGGCCCTGCTGTTCAGTGCGCCCATGGTCGCAGTTGGCGGACGGTGGAGAGAGCGCAAAAGCGCCAGGGCTTGTATCCGCAGCATTGTGGGTATCGTCAGCGGCTTCACGCTGGGCCATTCAATCAGCTTGGCGCTGGCGTCCGCGGCCTGGATTGCGGCGCCGACACGTATGGTGGAGATCCTGGTGGCTGTCTCCATTCTTGTTTCCTGCATCCACGTGTGGCGGCCTGTGTTTGCCGGGCGGGAGGTGTGGGTTGCCTCGGCGTTTGGCTTGGTACACGGTTTGGCATTTGCGGAGATGCTGTCGGGTCTGGACTTTGATGGAACAACGCTGGCGCTCAGCTTGCTGGGTTTCAATCTGGGGATCGAATCCATGCAGCTGCTGGTGATTGCCGTCACTCTGCCGCTTCTGCTGGCGCTGGGTCGCACCAAGCGCTATGCGGTGGTGGCTGGCGTGGGTGCTGGATGTGCTGCGGCCTTTGCCATAGCTTGGATTCTGGAGCGTGCGCTGGGTCTTGCAAACCCACTGGAGCCCGTGGTGAGCTGGTTGGCACCGCCGCCAGTCTGGTTCACCGTGGCGCTGTGCCTAGCCAGCGGGGGGCTGGTCGGTCTTCAGCTGTGGTCTCGGTCACGCCGTGGGGCGGGCAAGGTGTTGTCCCAGCGGGCTTAGAAGGCAGACACATTCTCAGGAATAAAAACTGGGCTTGGGCAACTGCTCGTTCAGTACCCAGTCGCCCAGCTCGCGCACCTTGTAGTCCACCGGGTCGTGCAGGGTGTGCACGCGCAGATTGCGCCAGTAGCGGTCCAGCCGCAGGGCGGCGGTGGTAGCGCGTGCGCCGGTGACTTCGAACATCTTGTGCACCACGTCCAGGCTGGCGCGGGTGGTGGCGACTTTGGCTGCGGCAACCGCGATGGCGACGCTGCCGCGATCACTTTCGGTCAGGGCCGTGCCACGCTGCCAGGCCTGATCAAAGGCCAGGGCGGCGTGCTGCAGCAGCACGCGCGCGCCTTCCAGGCCCAGCCAGAATTCGCCATAGTGCGCCAGGATGTAGGGGTCCTGGTTGGCAGACGTGGCGCTGGATGCCATCCAGGGCCGGCCCTGCTGCAGGGTGAACTGGCGTGCTTCTGCCAGTGCGCCTTCGCCCAGGCCCTGGTAGATATGGGCCAGTATCAGTTGTGCCAGCAGCGGGCGCAGACAGGCATAGGGGGTGGAGAGCGGGCCGGGGTCGGTCAGCAGCTCGGTCTGGCGCACCTCGACCTGGTCGAACACTACGCTGCCGCTGTCGGTCTGGCGCTGGCCCATGTTGTCCCAGTCGTTCAGCACGGTGATACCCGTGCGCCCTGTGGGCACCACGGCTATCAACAGGCGACCTGCAGGGTCGAGCGCCGAGGCCAGCAGCATGTCCGAATCGCTGGCACCGGAGCAAAAGCTTTTGCGCCCGTGGAATACGTAGCCCCCGTCTTGCGGCTCGGCGCGGGTGGATTTGTCCAGCGGGTTCAGAGCATTGCCCCAGAACCAGTGTTGCGCCAGCGTTTGCTCTATCCAGGGCTGCCACTGTGCCGGTTTGCCAAACAACTGGGTGGTGGCCAGCAGCAGGTGGTGGAAGGCGAACAGGTGGGCGACGGAGCTGTCCACACGCGCGAACTGGCGCACCACCTCCAGCGTTTCTTGCCAGGTGGCCCCTAGGCCACCCAGTGCGTTGGGAATACTCAGGCCCAGCAGGCCGCTGGCGCGCAGCAGGTCACGTTCGACCTTGGCGGTGCCGCCGCGTTGGTCGCGCTCCACGGCGGTGGCGGCCAGAGCCTGTGTGGCGGCTTCTACCTGGGTTTGCCAGGGCGCGTGCGCGTTGCCTGTTTCGGACCGGAAATGCTTCATGCAGTCGTCTCCTCTGGCTTGGGTGCGCGTGATGCCGGCGGCACGATGTCGTTGGCAATCACTTCGCCAAACGGGCCGGTGAGGTTGGCGGTGCCGGCCGGGCGCACGTGGGCCAATGGTAGCAAGGGGAACAGCAGCTCTGCTACGCGGTACGACTCCTCCAGATGCGGGTAGCCCGAGAAGATGAAGGTCTCGATCCCCAGTGCCGCGTATTCCTTGATGCGCTCCGCCACCTCTTCGGCGCTGCCCACCAGCGCCGTACCTGCACCGCCGCGCACCAGGCCCACTCCGGCCCACAGATTCGGTGAGACTACAAGCTTGTCGCGGTGCCCGCCGTGTAGCGCAGCCATGCGCTGTTGGCCCACCGAGTCGAAACGTGCGAAGGCCTTTTGCGCTGCGGCAATGGTTTCATCAGTGACGTGGGATATCAGCTCGTCCGCCGCGCGCCAGGCGGCCTCACTGGTTTCGCGCACGATCACATGCAGGCGTATGCCGAAGCGCAGGGTACGGCCGTGCTGGGCGGCGGCGGCACGCGCCTTGGCTATTTTGTCGGCCACATCGGCCGGGGGCTCGCCCCAGGTCAGGTACACGTCCACCTGTTCTCCGGCGAGGGCAATCGCTGCGTCGGATGAGCCACCGAACCACAGCGGTGGGTAGGGCTTCTGCACCGGCGGGTACAGGGTCTTGGCGTTCTCCACACGCAGGTGTTTGCCACTGAAGTTGACGGTTTCGCCGGCCGCCACGCCGCGCCAGATGCGCAGGAATTCGTCCGTCACTTCATAGCGTTCGGCATGCGTCAAAAAACTGCCGTCGCCGTGCTGCTCGTCCGGGTCGCCGCCGGTAACGACATTGATCAGCAGGCGGCCGTTGGAGAAGCGGTCCAGTGTGGCGGCCTGGCGTGCCGACACGGTGGGCGAGATGATGCCGGGGCGTATCGCCACCAGGAATTTCAGGCGCTCGGTGAAAGGCGCCAGCGATGCCGCCACTACCCACGAGTCTTCACAAGAGCGGCCGGTGGGTATCAAGACACCTTCAAAACCTAGCTCGTCGGCGGCCTGCGCCACCTGGCGCAGATAGTGGTGGCTAACGGTGCGCGCGCCATGCGCCGTGCCCAGGTAGCGGCTGTCACCGTGCGTGGGAAGAAACCAGAAGATCTGCATGCAATGCCTTTGGAGTGGATTTCATCAATTAGTTAAATCAGCAGATAGCGTGCCAGTGCCCAGTACCTGTGCAGCTTGCTGGATTCACCTGCTTTGTGCTGCTGTGGCAGCAGTGCATCACCAGTTGTGCTGGGTTTTTGCGGGTGGTGCAGCGCCAGTCTGCTGGCTCAGAAGCAGGCCGTGTATGCATATGCGAAACCCTTCCAAGCGCGAGCCCTTGCAGCCCACAGAATATGTTGGCAGAGCAGCAATGCTGCTGCCGCTGCTGGTGTTCAGACACTTTGCAGTCTCTTGTTTTGACCGCAGCAACCGAGGTTTCCGATCGTGGCTCTTGCTTCAACGGTGCAGATGGCACCAGACAGTTGTGAAACGGATGGCGTGCCCGATCTGTCTGCTGGGCCGCACACCGTGCAAAGCCTGGTGGAGGCTTTTTCCGCAACCGCGGCCGAGCGCGATGCACGCGGCGGAACACCCAAGGCCGAGCGTGATGCCCTGCGTGCCAGCGGCCTGTTGGCACTGAGCATTCCGCAGGAGTTTGGCGGCATGGGCGCCAGCTGGCGGCAGACCTTGGACACGGTACGGCAATTGGCCCAGGCCGATAGTTCCCTGGCCCATGTGTTTGGCTTCCACCATCTGATGCTGGCCACCGTGCGCTTGTTTTCCCGGCCGCAACAGTGGCAGCCCTGGTTTGAGCAGACCGCGCGCCGCCATTGGTTTTGGGGCAACGCGCTGAACCCGTTGGACGATCGCACCATCAGCAGCGTGCAAGGCAGTTGGCGTGAGTTCACCGGGCAGAAGAGCTTTTGCTCGGGTGCGCTGGACTCCGAGATGCTGGTCGCTTCGGCGCGCGAGGAGGGCAGCGGTGCGCTGTTGGTGGCGGCCTTGCCCACTGGCCGCAGCGGCATCTCGGTGGCGCCAGACTGGAACAACATCGGCCAGCGCCAGACGGACAGCGGCAGCGTCACGTTCGAGAAGGTGCGGGTGGAGCAGCATGAGATGTTGTTGGACCCCGGGCCTCTGTCCACCCCTTTTGCCTGCCTGCGCCCACTGGTGTCCCAGCTCATTCTGGCGAACGTCTATCTGGGCATCTCCGAGGCGGCCTTCTGCGATGCACGCCGTTACACCTTACAGGAGTCGCGGCCCTGGCATGCGGCCAAGGTCGCCCATGTGGACGAAGATCCTTATGTGCTGGGCCACTATGGTGATTTCTGGGTGGGTTTGGAGGCGGTGCGCGTGCTGGCCGACCGCGCGGCAGACCGGCTGGACGAAGCCTGGCAGCGCGGTGATGCATTGACCACATCCGAGCGCGGCCACGTGGCGCTGGCGGTGGCGACGGCCAAGGTGGCTGCCACACATACCGGGTTGGACATTTGTACCCGCATGTTCGATGTGGCCGGCGCCCGCGCCACCCACGGCGGCCTGCGGCTGGACCGCCACTGGCGCAACCTGCGCACCCACACCCTGCACGATCCCGTGGCCTACAAGCTGCGCGAGATCGGTGAATGGGCCCTCAAACAGCAATTTCCTGTGCCGAGCTTTTACTCATGAACTCCTACTCCCGCCATGTGTACAGTGTGTCTGCCACCGAAGAGTCGGACGCCGATTGGGATGCGCCACGCCTGCTGACGCTGCCCGACCCGCGCAAGCACACCACCTCCATCCGCGCCACGGCCCAGGTGTTTGAAGACCCGCTCTCGGTAGCCTTGCTGGAGCGCATCCGCATGGTGGCGCCCAGCGATGCGAACGTGCTCATCATCGGTGAGACCGGCACGGGCAAGGAGCTGATTGCCCGCCATGTGCACGACCTGAGCAGCCGGCGTGGCCGCCCGTTTGTGGCCGTCAACTGCGGGGCGTTTTCGGAAACGCTGGTGGAGAGCGAGCTGTTCGGCCATGAGAAGGGCGCGTTCACAGGTGCGTTTACCGCCAAGACGGGTTGGTTTGAAGCGGCCAATGGCGGCACCCTGTTCCTGGATGAAATTGGCGACCTGCCGTTGTCCATCCAGGTCAAGCTGCTGCGTGTCTTGCAGGAGCGCGAGGTGGTGCGCCTGGGCTCGCGCAAGAGCATACCCATAGACGTGCGGGTGGTGGCAGCTACCAATGTGCGCCTGCAGGATGCGGTGGCCGCCGGGCACTTCCGCGAAGACTTGTTCTACCGCCTGCACGTGGTGCAGCTGGCCCTGCCGACCTTGCGCGAGCGGCCGGGCGACATCCTGCCGCTGGCGCGGCACTTCATAGAGGAATACCGTAACCGCCTGGGTTACGGCCCGGTGCGCATGGACCCTAGCGCCGAACGCAAGCTGCGCGAACACAACTGGCCCGGCAATATCCGCGAGCTGGAAAACGTGATTCACCACGGCCTGCTGATCTGCCGCCACGATGTCTTGGGTGCCGACGATCTGCAAATGTCCACCCTGGGCCTGCAACGGCGCAACCACGAGGCCGAGCCGGCCGCTGAAGGGCCGCAGCAGGCGCTAGAGGCAGTGTTGCGTCAGCTGTTCAACGAGCCACACGAAAACCTGTTCGAGCAGATCGAAGACACGGTGATGCGCACGGCCTTCGACTTTTGCCACCGCAACCAGGTACAGGCCGCCAAGCTGCTGGGTATCAGCCGCAACATCTTGCGCTCGCGCTTGATCAAGAGCCGGGAGATCTCGGCGCTGAAATGAGCTGGCTTTGGCTCTATAGATGTTTTTCGTGTTTAGAACTGACTTTTTAGTAGTTCGCCTTTGGTGGCTATCGCCATAAAGTGGCTCCACAAAGATGCCTGCAGACGGTTTTTGCAGGCGCACGGTGATTGTTAGAACAGGAGTTGCTATGTCTTCCGCTACCGCTGATGTGATCAGCCTCCCCCCCGAATTGGCTGCTGCGCAAGCCTTGGCGCGCGCTGCCGGCCTGCCGTACGCCGGAGGCGTTTCTCCCCAGGTGGCATGGCAGCTGCTGGCTGGTGAGCAGGTGCAGCTGGTGGATGTGCGTACCTTCGAAGAACGCAAGTTTGTGGGCCATGTGCCGGGTAGCGTGCACGTGCCCTGGGCCACCGGCACCAGCCTGACGCGTAACCCGCGTTTTGTGCGCGAGCTGGAGGCCAAGCTGGTAGGTGGTAAGGAGGCCGTGGTTTTGCTGCTGTGCCGCAGCGGCAAGCGCTCGGCCTTGGCCGCGGAAGCCGCCACCAAGGCCGGCTTTACGACGGTATTCAATGTGCTGGAAGGTTTTGAGGGCGAGATCGACGCGCAGCAGCACCGCGGCGGCAGTGACGGCTGGCGCTTTCACCAACTACCCTGGGTGCAAGACTGATGGCTGGCCCTGTGTTTGATACCAGCAGCGTGGTGCAGGCCCTGCATGGCGTGCGCAGCGAATGGCGGGCGGCACAAAAGCGCTCCAGCGAGCCCGGTGGCCGCGAGTTCCCGTCGCGCGACGCGCTGGCAGGTATTGTGGAATCGCTCAAAGGTGTGCTGTTTCCCATGCGCCTCGGCCCGGTGGATCTGCGCCAGGAGAGCGAAGACTTCTACGTAGGCTATACCTTGGATGCGGCCCTGCATGCATTGCTGACGCAGGTGCGCCTGGAGCTGCGTCTGGTGGAGGGCGTGCCCGCAGGCACCCAGCCGACCCAGGTGGTGCAGCAGTTCGCACTGGCCCTGCCTGCGATACGCCGACTGCTCGACAGCGATGTGCTGGCCGCCTTCCATGGTGACCCGGCCGCACGCAGCGTGGACGAGGTGCTGCTTTGCTACCCCGGTGTGTTGGCCATGGTGCACCACCGTCTGGCGCACCAGCTGTACCGTCAGGGCTTGCCTTTGCTGGCGCGCATCGTGGCCGAGCTGGCGCACAGCACCACGGGCATCGACATACACCCCGGTGCCAGCATAGGCGCCGGCTTTTTCATCGACCACGGCACGGGCGTGGTGATTGGCGAAACCGCCGTCATAGGCGAGCGCGTGCGGCTCTACCAGAACGTCACGCTGGGCGCCAAGCGCTTCCATACCGATGCCCAGGGCCACCTGGAAAAAGGCCAGCCGCGCCACCCCATCGTGGAAGACGACGTGGTGATCTATGCCGGTGCCACCGTGCTGGGCCGTGTAACCCTGGGCCAGGGCGCCACCATCGGCGGCAATGTGTGGGTCACGCAGGACGTACCGCCCGGCGCCCATGTAACCCAGGCCAATTCGCGGCAGGAGCCGCGTGCGGTGCCCCAGGCCGCTCGGTTCGCTGCATGAGTGCCATCGTCGAAAGCCTGGGCCTGGCCGTGCGGCAGTTGCGCGAGGGCCGTGGCTGGTCGCAGGAGCAACTGGCAGAGCATGCGGACCTGAACCGATCCTATGTGGGTGAGATCGAGCGGGGCCGCGCGATTGCCTCCATCGTCACCACCGAAAAACTGGCCAGTGCGCTGGGCGTTTCATTGCCCGTGTTGATGGCCGATTGCGATCGCCTGACCGAGCGGCGCGCACTGCAGGGTTTGCGTTTGACGGCTATAGCATGTTGATGGATGCCTATGGGCATCTGACACTGCGGGCCGTTGCTTCTTACCTGTTTCCTTTTCCTTTTACTAACGGAGTTTCTCGATGAGCACCAGTGTGACCCTCAGTACCCTCGGCGACAGCGCCGCGCGCCAGCTAGCCAACGCGACCAAAACCGCGCCCCAGCTGGAAACCATCTCGCCGCGCTGGCTGACGCACCTGCTGCAGTGGACGCCGGTGGAAGCCGGCATCTACCGCCTGAACAAGGTGAAGAACCCCGAGTCCATCAAGGTCACTTGCACCGCCCGCCAGTCGGAGAACCAACTGCCGCGCACCTTTGTGGACTACGAAGATCAGCCGCGCGAATACTTCCTGAATGCCGTCAGCACCATCCTCGACGTGCACACCCGCATCTCCGACCTGTACAGCAGCCCGCATGACCAGATCAAGGAGCAGCTGCGCCTGACCATCGAAACTATCAAGGAAAACCAGGAAAGCGAACTGATCAACAACCCCGACTACGGCTTGCTGGCCCAGGTGACGGACGAGCAGCGCATCTTCCCGCTGACCGGCGCCCCCACGCCCGACGACCTGGACGAGCTGCTGACCAAGGTCTGGAAAGAGCCAGCCTTCTTCCTGGCCCACCCTCTGGCCATCGCCGCCTTTGGCCGCGAAGCCACCCGCCGCGGCACGCCGCCGCCTACCGTCAGCCTGTTCGGTTCGCAATTCATCACCTGGCGCGGCATTCCGCTGATCCCTAGCAACAAGGTGCCGGTGGCCGATGGCAAGAGCAAGATCTTGCTACTGCGCGTGGGCGACAAGCGCCAGGGCGTGGTCGGCCTGTTCCAGCCCGGCCTGCCAGGCGAACAGGCTCCCGGCTTGTCGGTGCGTTTCATGGGCATCAATGACCAGGCGATTGCCTCGTACCTGATCTCGCTGTACTGCTCGCTGGCGGTGCTGACCACCGACGCGCTGGCCGTGCTGGACGATGTGGAAATCGGCAAGTACCACGACTATCCGGACACCTACAAGTAAAGCGGTACTGTCCCTATGACTACCGTTGTCCCCCAACCTACGTTGCCAGCGGGCCTGCCCGACCCGGCTACGCTGGCCCGCATGGCGACTGCGCTGTTCTCGGCCCTGCCGGGCGAGTCGCCCGCCTTGGCCAGTGTGCCAGGCGTGCAAGCGCCAGGCAATATCGCGCCGCCGGGTTCGCCGCTGGCCAGCCCGGCCGGCTTCGGCCCCAGCGTACCGGGCACGCCGATTCCCATCGGCCAGGTGCCGGGCAGCAACCTGATCCCGGCATCGCCCACCTCGGTGCTGAGCCTGGCCAACCGGGCTCCGGCCTTGCAACCGCATGCACAGGCCGGTAACGGCCTGCCGGACCGGGTGGCCAGCGAGCTACCCGCCTATGAGCCGCGCATCGGCGGTGCCGCCTTGGGCGTACCTGAAAGCGCGTCGCCGTACTACTTTCTGAGTCCCGACATTGGCCATCCAGCGCCGTCGGCGCCAGACAGTGGCTCCAGCCTGGACGCCCTGAGCCGCTTGCCGTTTGCACCGCCCAGCGATGCAGCGCGGCCCACTGCTTTGCCGACGCCACCGGTGCCGCAGACCACGCCAGCGTTCTATTTTGTCGATGCGGTGACCTTGCCGAATGGCTACGTCACCCCCGCCAAAGCCGGCCGCAATGACGTACCTGCGTATGCCGGTTCGGCCCATCCGGCCTTCGACGTCCATGCCGTGCGCCGCGACTTCCCTATCCTGCAGGAGCGGGTCAACGGCAAGCAGCTGGTGTGGTTCGACAACGCCGCGACCACGCACAAGCCGCAGTCGGTGATCGACCGCATTGCCTACTTCTACGAGCACGAGAACTCCAACATCCACCGCGCCGCCCATGAACTGGCTGCCCGCGCTACCGACGCCTACGAAGGCGCGCGGGAGCGGGTGAAGAAGTTCATCAACGCGCCGGATGTGAACGAGGTGATCTTCGTGCGCGGCACCACCGAGGCCATCAACCTGGTGGCCAAGAGCTGGGGCGGCCAGCATGTGGGCGAAGGCGACGAGATCATCGTCTCCAACCTGGAACACCACGCCAACATCGTGCCCTGGCAGCAGCTGGCTGCCGCCAAGGGCGCCAAGCTGCGCGTAATCCCGGTGGACGACAAAGGCCAGGTGCTGCTGGACGAATACCGCAAGCTGCTGAATGACCGGACCAAGATCGTCGCCGTGACCCAGGTATCGAACGCACTCGGTACCGTGGTGCCGGTGAAGGAAATCGTCGAACTCGCGCACCGCGCCGGCGCCAAGGCGCTGGTGGATGGCGCGCAGTCGATCTCGCACATGCGGGTCGACGTGCAGGACATCGGCGCCGACTTCTTCGTGTTCTCCGGCCACAAGGTGTTCGGCCCGACCGGCATCGGCGTGGTCTGGGGCAAGCTCGAGGTGCTGGAAGATATGCCACCCTGGCAGGGTGGCGGCAACATGATTGCCGACGTGACCTTCGAGAAGACCGTGTTCCAGCCGATCCCGAACAAGTTCGAGGCCGGCACTGGCAACATCGCCGACGCGGTAGGCCTGGGCGCGGCCATCGACTATGTGAACAAGGTAGGCATTGAGAACATCGCCCGCTACGAGCACGAGTTGCTGGTCTACGGCATGCAGCAGCTGGGCGCGATTCCCGGCGTGCGTCTCATCGGTACCGCAGCCGACAAAGCCAGTGTGATGTCCTTCACCCTGGCCGGCTACAGTACCGAAGAGGTCGGCAAAGCGCTGAACGAGGAGGGCATTGCCGTGCGCACCGGCCACCACTGTGCGCAGCCGATCCTGCGCCGCATGGGCGTGGAGACCACGGTGCGGCCGTCGCTGGCCTTCTACAACACCTTTGCCGAGATCGACCTGTTGGTCACGGTGGTGAAACGCCTGGTATCGGCCCGCCGCAACGGTTGATGCTATTGAATTAAGAGCTGCCAGCGCAGGTACTACCTGCGCTGGCAGCTCTTTTTTTATGAGGAGTAGTTCAGCACCGCGAAGAAGTGGAAGCCGGTGCCAGCAACCACAAAGCCGTGCCACACGGCGTGGGCGTAGCGCACCTTGTGGTCCAGCGCAAAGAACACCACGCCCAGGGTGTAGGCCAGGCCGCCGGCCACCAGCAGCGCAATGCCCATGGTGGGCACGTTTTGCACCAGCGGCACGGCGGCAATCAGCACCAGCCAGCCCATGGCCAGGTACAGACCGGTGGAGAGCCAGGGGTGCGTCAAGCGGTTGAAGGATTTCAGCGCCACGCCCATGACCGCCATCGACCACACCAGGCCGAACAGCGTCCAGCCCCAGGGGCCGGACAAGGCGCCCAGTGCAAACGGCGTGTAGCTGCCGGCGATGAAGAGATAGATGGCGCCGTGGTCCAGCTTCATGAACACACGCTTGGCCCGGCCCTGCGGCAGGGCGTGGTACAGCGTGGACGCGGCATACAGCAGCACCATGGTCACGGCGAAGACGATGGCGCCCACCAGGTTGGCGGCCGACAGCTGGCTGGCCGCCGCTATCAAAAAGGGCGCTGCTACCAAGGCTGCCAGCAGGCCCACGCCGTGGCTTACGCTATTGGCGATCTCCTCGCCCAGGGTTTGGATTCGATCTTGCATTGCAGCATTTTTACACCGACCCTGTTACTGCACTGTGAAGCACCGGGTGACTAATGCTTGAACTGCACCGTGAGTGAATGGTTCGCCCGGTTGCATAGCAACCAAGTCGAGAACTGGAAGTGCACGGACCTCAGCTTGCCGACCTGTTTCAACGGAGTCAGTGTATCGAGGGAAACCGCCCGAGTTCGGTAATCAATTCTCTCTGCAGGCCATGAGCGGATCGGCGGGGAGCGCCATTGCCGTGAATCAGCGCTTTGTGCTCTTGACTGCCGCGCAGTACGCTCGCTCGGCCCATTGCTGCAGTTGCTCATGATCTTCAACCACGTCAGCAGGCACTTCCCAGTAGGACTTCAGCGCATGCTGTTCGCCCTCGCTCACGTAGCCTAGGGCATGGGAACCCGCAGCCTCGTAGTTCTTGCGCGAATCGTCATCAACCTTGAAGTAGAGGCCTCCATGCCAAGCCATGGCAAAGACATGATCTTGTCGATAGAGTGCAACGGCACCGAAAAGAGGCCGTGTCGTAATCTTTGCCCAGGACGAGAGCTGATCTACGTAATGGTCTGCAAGTGCTTGGGTTTTCTGGGATTGCTGGCTCTTGCTCACACACTGTCCTTCTTTGGCCTATTACGTACCGGCAGCGTTTGCACCACCAACTGGTAGGAAGTCTTGACTAGTTCCGTAATCAACCGCGGGGTGATACCCCGGCCTGCGCCTATGGAGATCCAGTGCCCCTTGTCCGGGTAGCGTCCAAAAGTCACCGTTTGGAAGTGATCGCGCAGCGCACTTGCATGGTCTGGATCGGCTTTTAGTGTGATGATCCTCTCGTCGGGATCATCGGTGACGATCATGAAAAGTTTGCCGCCGACCTTGTACACGTCCAGCTTTTCCACGAATGGGCGGCCGTTGCTCACACCGGGCAGTGATGCCGCTACTTCTTTAGCCAGCGGCTGAAGTTGGCGCTTCGAAAGGCTTCTTGTGCCTGACCTCTGGTCGCCGGAATCGCCCACGTTCATACGAACACCTTTCTCTATGAGCCTGTAGGACTAGCGTGTTTTCGTCAGAGGAGCACCTTTACGATTATCCATGCCGCTTCGGTCTACAACAGCTTTTCGAAGTCCGATGCAAACAAGTGCGTCGCCCCTCTATGCTGCCGCCAAAAGTGCGTCTTTTTCCTGCAAATGCCTGCGGAACCGGGTGGCATAGTCTTCCGCCACGGCCGCCTCAACGCTTGGGCGCCGAGCCAAAGCACAACGCCAATTTGCTACCCGGTTCAACCCATCAAACACAGGGTGGGTGGACTCGAAGTCAAGAATGTCGAAGTAGCGAAAGACCGGGGCAATTGCAGCATCGACCATGCTGAAGCCTTCTCCAGCGAAATAAGGACCGTCCGACATATCGACCTCAAACCGCTCCAGCTTCTGCCTGAAAGCGGCAGCTTTGACACCGGCTGTCTCGGTGTCGGAGGCGTTCAGAAATCCCCATGCATCGGTCAAGGTGGCAGAAGCGAATTCAATCCACGCACGATGTTGAGCACGCAGTAGCGCATCCGCAGGGTGCAATGCTGGGGCGGGTTGCACATCTTCCACATATTCGCAGATCGCCACGCTCTCGAAGAGAACGGACTCGCGCTCGTCTGTGTGTAGAACTTTGAGCAATGGAACCTTGCCCGTTGGCGATATGGCAAGAAACCAGTCTGGTTTGGCGTGAAGGTCAACATTCACCCGATCGAAGGCGATCCTCTTTTCGTGCAACACGATGGCGACCCGCTGAACGAAGGGGCATAGGGGATGGCTGATAAGTGTCAGCTGTATTTGTGACATTGGAAGATGCCCTAAAAAATAAAGCCAGCTCCACGGAGATGGAGCAGGCGTCTCGCACAGATCTTAATTTTGAGACTTCAAGAGGTCCCCCTCGTTGTCGATCTGCTTGCGATCTTGGAATAGAGGATGGATGCTGCTGCGAGTGCCCATCCAGTTAGCCGTTAAGAGTGCGACCACCGTCAACGATGATTTCGGAGCCGACCGTCCATCGGGACTCGTCGGAAGCCAGGTACAGCACCGCCTTGGCCACTTCCTCCGGCGTGCCGAAGCGACCAAACGGAATGCTTGCGGCGATGTCCTTGTTGAGCTGATCGCGATAGGCCTCAGGAATGCCCATCTTGTCGTACAGCGGCGTTTCAACCGGGCCAGGACTGACGGCGTTGACGCGAATGCCACGCGCAAGCAATTCACCCGAAAGCGTCTTCGACATGTTCAGAAACGCGGCCTTGGTCGCGGCATAAACCGACGAATTCGCCGCGCCGACGTGCGCGCTGACCGACGTATTGAGCACCACCGATGCGGGGTTCGCGAAAACAGGCAACAGTGCCTGGATCAGGAAGTAAGGCCCCTTGACGTTGATGTCGAACGAGCGATCGAACATTTCTTCCGTCCACGCTTCGATCGGCAACCAGACGGAGACGCCGGCGTTGAGAAAGGCGATGTCGAGCTGGCCATAGTGCGCCTGGACGGCTTGCGCCAACGTCTTCTGCGCGGCCACACTGGCAGAGTCAGCGCGCAGTACCAGGACCTCGCTACCCAGCTCCGCCTGGGCCTTTGCGATGGAATCCGGATTGACGCCGGTGACGATGACGCGGGCGCCTTCGGCGAGGAACTGCTTGGCCGTTTCCAGGCCAATGCCGCTGGTGCCGCCGGTGATGAGAGTACGTTTGCCTTGCAAGCGGGACATGAAAGTTCTCCTGTAGATGATTCGGGGTCAACCAACCTTGGCTAACCTGCCGTGGGGAGAACTATGCACTCATGCCTAAAATTTAATAAGATCGTATATTTGAATATGTTTCATGCTTCAATTGCATGAATAAAGGATTTCACGTGGACCGCTTTTTGTTGATGACATGCTTCGCCCGTGCCGTTGAGACGGGCAGCTTCTCCGCTGCGGGCCGCGACTTGGGGCTAGGCCAGCCAAACGTCAGCCGCTATGTGGCGGCACTGGAAGACCATTTGCAAACGCGGCTGCTGCACCGGTCGACGCGCAAGCTTGCCCTCACACCAGAGGGGGAACGCTACTACGCGGAAGCCCGGCGAATTCTTGACGCCGTGGACGAATCAGAGTCGTCGTTCAGGGAGAACGTCAACCCCTCCGGATTACTGCGGGTTGCCTGTCCGACCGCGCTGAGCTATGCATTTGTGTTGCCGCATGTGCCCGCCTTCCTGGAGCGCTATCCAGGATTGACGCTGGACCTCCAGACCAATGACCGCTACGTGAATCTGGTCGATGAGGGGGCTGAACTCGCGATTCGGATCGGGCACTTGGAAGACAGCGCACTGCGCGCGCGCCGCATAGGTTTGTTCAAACGCGTGTGCGTTGCCAGCAAAGGATATCTAGCCAAACGCGGAGTCCCCGCTGCTCCCGACGATCTACGCGGGCACGATTGCGTGGTCTACACCCTGCTGTCGTCTGGTGCCACCTGGCGTTTCAGGGATATCGAAGTTCCGGTCACAGGCAGGCTTCGGGTCAGCTCACCCGAGGCCGCACGCGAATCTGTCAACGCGGGGCTAGGGGTCGGCCTTGGCCCGGAATGGTTGTTCGAATACGGGCTGAAGAACGGGAATTTGCAATTGCTGCTGACAGAATATGACGCCCCGCCTGTGCCGATACAAATCATTTATGTGGCGAACAGACTTCTTCCGAAGCGGGCCATCGTCTTCATGGATTTCATCGCCGAAGCATTTTCGAGGGTTCCGGCACTCAACGTTCGCGAGTAAGCTCAATTGCAAAGAGATCGCGAACACGTTCTAAGAGCGGCTAACCAATACCCTATTGGCACTGACTCTGTAGCTGTTATCCATCGTGACCGCCTGCTTAAGGTCGTCATTGTACTCACGGTGTAGTGCCCGCTATGCGGTAGCTCTGAACAGGTTCTACATGTTTTTATTGCGGAACAGGCCCAGCACAGCTGCCGCAGCCCAGGCCATCAGCCCGCCCAGCACCATGGCACTGGGCACGCCAAAACCATCCACCATTAGCCCACCCAGCAGCGCGCCGCTGGCCAGGGCGATCTGGAGCACGCTGACCAGCACGGCCTGGCCGGCGTCGGGCGCGTCGGGCACGGCCTGGATCATCCAGGCGGTCAGCGCCACCGGCAGCGCGCCAAAAGCCAGGCCCCAGGCGGCCACCACCATGTCGGCGCTGACGGCGCCGGGGCCGCTGACTGCCGCGGCCAGCAATGCCATTCCCAGCAGGACCGCCGGTGCGATCAAGGCCAGGCGCAGGTTCCACGCCACCAGCTTGCTGCCGATGAAGTTGCCGGCAATGCCCACCACGCCGTAGACCAGCAGCAAGACGACCACCACGGCGGGTTCCAGCCCGAAGACCTTCTCCAGCAGCGGCTTGAGGTAGGTGTAGGCGGCAAAGTGCCCCACGATCAGGAACGCTATGGCCAGCAGGCCGACCTGCGCCATGCGTAGCCGCAGGGGCTTGAGCAGGTCTGCCGCACGCAATGCACGCGCGGCGGGCAGGGCCGGCAGCAGCCACCACTGGGCCAGCGTCACCAGCGCGGCCAGCACCGCCGTCGTGGCAAAGGCGCTGCGCCAACCGGTCAGGCTGCCCAGCAGTGCACCGGTGGGCACGCCTGCCACCGTGCCCACCGAAATACCCGCCAGGATGATGGCCATGGCGCGCGCTTGCGAGGCGGTCGGTACCAGCTGCCTGCCTATGCCCGGCGCAAAGGTCCAGAAGCCGCCCACGCAGATGCCCAGCAGCACCCGTGCGGCCAGCATCACGCCAAAGCTGGGTGCCAGTGCCCCGACAAGGTTGACCAGGGTCAGCAGCACGGTCAGGGCGATCATCACCAGGCGCCGGTCCAGCCGGCCCGAGGCCACGATCAGCGCGGGGCCGGCCACGGCCGCCACCAAGCCGGGCACGGTGACCATCAGGCCAGCATGGCCTACCGACACCTGCAGGTCCGCCGCGATATCGGTCAGCAGGCCTACGGGCAGGAACTCGGTGGTCACCATCGCGAAAGTGCCCACGGCGATGGAGCCTACGGCCAACCAGTTGCGGGCCAGGCTGGGCGGGTTCCCGCCGGCCAGGCCGCGCGGGGCGGCAGAAGATGTGGATGGATGCATATTGCTATTTATTTAATAGCTGCTAGCGCAGGTATTGATTGCGCTGCAGCCATTTTTTGTTTGAATGCTGGGGACTTAAAGCGTTTTCGCCAGCACCGGTGGCACCACTTCCACGGCGGATTTGTTGGCTGCATCCCAGCCGCCGCCGAGTGCACGCACCAGCCCCACCGTGGCCTGGTACTGGGCAGAGCGCACACCCAAGGCCTGGCGGCGGTTGAGCAGCTCGCTGCGGCGTGCCTCCAGCAGGTCCAGCTGGCTGACCAGACCATTGCGGTAACGCGAATCGGACAGCACTGTGGCCCGGCTGGCCGACGCCACTGCACGGTCCTGCGCCTGGGCTTGCTGGTCCAGCAGGCGCAGGGCGGACAGCTGGTCTTCTACCTCCTGGAACGCTGTCAGCACCTGGCCACGGTACTGGGCGGTGGCACCGTCCAGTTGGGCATTGGCGGCCTGCACGCCGGCCTCGCGCCGACCGCCATCCAGCAAAGGCATGGACAGCAAGGCCCCTATGCCCCAGGCGCGGGCCGACCACTTGAACACGTCACCGAGCTCGGGCGATGCATAGCCGCCGGCGGCGGTCAGCGACACGCTGGGGAACCATGCCGTCTGCGCCACGCCTACGCGGGCCTGGGCGGCAAGCAGATTGCTCTGTGCGGCGGCTACGTCGGGCCTGCGTGCCAGCACGGTGCCGGGCACACCGGCGGGTATCACCGGCAGGGCGGTGCGCCAGTCGGACGTATCCAGGTGGAAGCTGGACGCCGCGTCGCCCACCAGCACGGCCAGCGCATGTTCCAGCGTGGCGCGCTGGCGGTCCAGCGCCAAGGCATCGGACTCGGTGGCGGCTACCTCGGTCTGCACGCGCACCACTTCCAGCTCGGCTACGTCACCGGCGCGGAAGCGGCTTTGTGTGAGCTGCAGTGTGTCCTGGTAGGCATCCACCGTGGCGCGCACCAGGGCACGCTCGGTATCCAGCGCCCGCAGCGACAAATAGGTCTGCGCCACATTGGCCTGCACCAGCAGACGCGTGCTCTGCAGCAGCGCGGCGCGGGCCTGGGCGTCCAGACTGGCGGCGTCGGTGGCGCGCGCCAGCTTGCCGAACAGGTCCACCTCATAGGACAGCTGCGCGTTGGCGCTGATCAGCGTGCTGGGTACGCTGCCATTGGTGGTATTGGCGCCGGCCTGGCGGGTGGCGCCCGCGCCCAGGCCTAGCTGTACCGATTTGTCGGCCTGGCTGCTTTGCAGCAGTGCCTGGGCTTGGGCGAGGCGGGCGGCGGCCTCGGCAATGCCGGTGTTGTGCAGGCTGGCGCGTTCGACCAGCGTGTCCAGCGTGGGGTCGGCAAAGGCCTTCCACCAGGTGCCGCGGTCGCGGGCTTCGGCCGGGCTCAGGGCCGTCCACTGCGCGCCTTCTTTGAAGGCCGCGGGCGCGGCGGCGATGGCAACCGGGTCCACTGCGGGGACGCTGGCGCAACCGGCCAGCACCAGGGCGGCTAGCAGCGGTGCCAATGCATGGTTAAAGAATGTCATGGTGTTTCTCCGTTCTTGTTCTTACAAGGGTGCCGCGGGCAGTGGGCGGGCCGAGCCACCACCGCCATGGGGCAGCGTGGGCAGGGACGCAGCTGTTTCGATGTGGCCGACTTCGCCGTGGTGTTTCAGGGCGCGGTTACCGGCCAGGCGGCGCATCAGCACATAGAACACCGGCGTCAGGAACAGGCCAAAGGCCGTCACGCCAATCATTCCAGCGAACACCGCCACGCCCATGGCCGAGCGCATTTCGGCACCCGCACCGGTGGACAGCACCAGGGGCAGCACGCCCATGATGAAGGCCAGCGAGGTCATCAGAATGGGGCGCAAGCGCAGCCGGCTGGCTTCGATCGCAGCCTGCACCGGCGTGCGGCCTTCAAACTCCAGCTCGCGGGCGAATTCGACGATCAGGATGGCGTTCTTGGCGCTTAAGCCCACCAGCACGATCAGCCCGATCTGGGTGAACACATTGTTGTCACCACCGTGTATCCACACGCCGGTCATCGCGGCCAGGATGCCCATGGGTACGATCAGGATGATGGCCAGCGGCAGCGTCAGGCTTTCATACTGCGCGGCCAGCACCAGGAACACCAGCAGGATGGCCAGCGGGAACACCAGCAGGGCGGAATTGCCGGCCAGGATTTCCTGGTAGGTCAGCTCGGTCCACTCGTAGCTCACGCCCTTGGGTAGGGTCTCGGCGGCGATGCGGTTGATGGCATCCTGCGCCTGGCCGGATGAAAAGCCGGGGGCCGGGCCACCGTTGATGTCAGCGGCCAGGTAGCCGTTGTAGCGCATGGCGCGTTCCGGGCCGAAGCTGGAGTTCACCTTCATCAGTGCCGAGAGAGGCACCATTTCACCGGTATTGGAGCGCACCTTCAGCAGGCCCACATCTTCAGCCCGTGCGCGGTAGGGCGCATCGGCCTGCACCCGCACGGTGTAGGTGCGGCCAAACTTGTTGAAGTCGTTGGCGTACAGGCTACCCAGGTAGATCTGCATAGTGTCGAAGATGTCGGTCACCGGCACACCCAGCTGGCGGGCCTTGGTGCGGTCGATGTCGGCATACAGCTGCGGCACGTTGACCTGCCAGCTGGTGAACATGCCGGCCAGTTCGGGCGTCTGGTAGGCTTTGGCCATGAAGGCTTTCACGGCCTTGTCCATCTCCTCATAACCCAGCGAGCCACGGTCTTCCAGTTGCAGCTTGAAGCCACCGGTGGTGCCCAGGCCGGCCACGGGGGGTGGCGGGAACATCACGATGAAGGCGTCCTGGATGCTGCCGAAGGCCTGGTTCAGCTGGCCGGCCACGGCGCCGCCACTCTGGTCGGCGCGCTTGCGTTCTGCGAAGGGCTTGAGCGTGGCGAACACGATGCCCGAGTTCGAGCTGTTGGTGAAGCCGTTGATCGACAGGCCGGGGAAGGCGATGGCGTCTTCCACGTTCGGGTTCTTCTTGACGATCTCGCCCATGCGTTTGATCACGTCTTCGGTGCGGTCCAGCGTGGCGCCGTCGGGCAGCTGGGCGAAGCCGATCAGGTATTGCTTGTCCTGCGCCGGCACAAAGCCGCTGGGCACGGCCTTGAATAGGCCGAAGGTGACGGCGATCAGCACCAGGTACATCACCATCATCAACGCCTTGCGGCCGATGACGCGCTTCACGCCGCCGCTATAGGCTTCCGAGCCACGGTGGAAGAAGCGGTTGAAGCCACGGAACAGCCAGCCCAGGGCCTTGTCCATGCCGCGCGTCAATGCATCCTTGGGCGCGTCGTGGCCGCGCAGCAGCAGGGCGGCGAGTGCTGGCGACAGGGTCAACGAGTTGATGGCCGAGATCACCGTGGAGATGGCAATCGTCACCGCGAACTGCTTGTAGAACTGGCCCGTCAAACCGCTGATGAAGGCCAGCGGCACGAACACCGCCACCAGCACCAAGGCGATGGCGATGATGGGGCCGGACACTTCCCGCATGGCCTTATAGGTGGCGTCGCGCGGGCTCAGGCCGGCCTCGATGTTGCGCTCCACGTTTTCCACCACCACAATCGCGTCGTCCACCACGATACCGATGGCCAGCACCAGGCCGAACAGGCTCAGGGCGTTGATCGAGAAGCCCAGGATGTGCAGCACGGCAAACGTGCCCACTACCGACACCGGCACGGCCAGCAGCGGAATGATGGAGGCGCGCCAGGTCTGCAGGAACAGAATCACCACCAGCACCACCAGAAACACGGCCTCCAGCAGGGTGTGCACCACCGATTCAATGGAGGCCCGCACGAACTGCGTGGGGTCGTAGGCAATGCGGAACTCCACGCCCTCGGGCATGTTTTTCTGCAGCTCGTCCATGGTCTTGCGCACATTGGTCGAGATGTCCAGTGCGTTCGAGCCTGGTGCCTGGAACACGCCCATGCCCACGGCCGGGTCGTTATTCAGCAGCGAGCGCAGCGAGTAGTCGGCCGCGCCCATTTCCAACCGGCCAATGTCGCGCAGCCGGGTGACGGCGCCATCGGCACCGGTCTTGACGATGATGTCGCCAAATTCTTCTTCACTCTGCAAGCGCCCTTGGGCGTTGATTGACAGCTGCATGTCCACACCCGCCAGGCCGGGCGATGCACCCACCACACCGGCAGCGGCTTGCACGTTCTGGCCACGGATAGCGGCCACCACGTCACTGGCCGACAGGCCGCGCTGCGCGACCTTTTGCGGGTCCAGCCAGACGCGCATGGAATAGTCGCCGCCGCCGAAGATCTGCACCTGGCCCACGCCCTGGATGCGCGCCAAGCGGTCTTTTACATTCAGCACTGCATAGTTGCGCAGGTAGTTCATGTCGTAGCGCTTGTTGGGCGAAGCCAGATGCACCACCATGGTCAGGTCCGGTGCGCTCTTGACCGTGGTGACGCCCAGGCGGCGCACTTCTTCGGGCAGGCGCGGCTCGGCTTGGGAGACACGGTTTTGTACCAGCTGTTGGGCCTTGTCGGGGTCGGTGCCTAGCTTGAAGGTGACGGTCAAGGTCATCACGCCGTCGGTCGTGGCCTGGCTGCCCATGTAGAGCATGCCTTCCACGCCGTTGATGCTTTCTTCCAGCGGCGTGGCCACAGTTTCGGCGATCACCTTGGGGTTGGCACCCGGGTACTGGGCGCGCACTACCACGGACGGAGGCGCGACTTCGGGGTATTCCGAGATCGGCAGGCTGCGCAACGCGATCAGGCCGGCGATCAGCATCAGCAGCGACAGCACGCCCGCGAAGATCGGTCGGTCGATGAAAAATTTAGACAAATTCATGGGGTTGTTCTCTGAAGATTCCGATCAGGACTGGGTTGCCGCCCCAGCTTTTGCTTGGGCTTCGGGCTTGCCATCCATGGGTACCAGTTGGGGCGCAATCAGCGCACCGGGCCGCACCCGTTGCAGGCCGTTGACGACCAGCTTTTCACCGGCGACCAGCCCCTTGCTGACCACACGCAAGCCGTTGACCGACGCCCCCAGCGTTACCTCGCGGTAGGCCACGGTGTTGTCGGCGCCAACCACCATCACAAATTTCTTGTCCTGGTCGGTGCCTACGGCGCGCTCGTTCACCAGCAGCGCGGTTTCGGCCTGGGTCTGGCCCATGCGGACGCGGGCGAACTGGCCGGGCATCAGGCTACCGTCCTTGTTGTCGAACACGGCGCGGGTGCGCACCGTGCCGCTCTTGGCGTCCACCTGGTTGTCCACCAGCTGCAGCTTGCCGGTGAAGGGCGTGTCGCTGGTGGCGGCGGTGCCCATTTGCACGGGAATGCTCTCAATGCCGCGCGTGCCGTCTGGCCCGTGCAGGTCTTTCAGCGCACGGGCAATCACGCGTTCGTCGGCGTCAAAGCTGGCGTAGATGGGGCTGATGGAGACCAGCGTGGTCAGCACCTGTGCGCCGGGGCCGGCGGCCACCAGGTTACCCACGGTCACTTCCAGCTTGCCGACGCGGCCCGACACCGGCGCGCGCACCTGGGTGTAGTCCAGGTTCAGGCGGGTGGTTTGCAGGCCGGCCTGGGCGGCGCGCAGATTGGCCTGGGCTTCACGCAGGCTGTTGCCGCGCTCGTCCAGCTCGCGCTGGGCGATTGCGTGCTCGTCCCATAGGCGCTTGGAGCGTTCGAATTCGCTGTTGGCCTGCGACACGCGGGCCTGGGCGGCGGCCAGCTGGGCGTCGCTGCGGTCTACCTCGGCGGCATACGGGGCGGGGTCGATGGTGAACAGCAGATCGCCCTGTTTCACCAGCGCGCCTTCGCGGAAATGCACGGACTGCACAGCGCCAGCCACACGGGAGCGGATGTCTACCCGCTGCACGGCTTCCAACCGGCCTGAGAACTCGCTCCAGGCGTTGACCTGGCTCTCGGTCACGGTAGCGACCGAGACCGGAATGGCCTGTGGCGCTGCCGGTGACAGGCCGGCTTCGGCCGGGGTGCTTTGCAGGCCGAAGACGATGGCGGCGGCCGCTGCCACAGCGGTCAGGGAGACGGCGGCAGTCCACAGTGTGCTGCGCAGGGGGAAGGCGGTTTTGGAGCTCATAGCAGTCTTTCAGAGAGGATGGAAAAAACGGTGGACCATGCGGCGGCCCGCCCGGACCCACAGGGCCGGGAAAAACGGGTTACAGAGGAGGGCGGTTCAGCGCGCTAGCGTCAACAGCTTCCGGGCTTGTCGGGGCTGGCCTGCTGGGACGGCAGCGTGGCTTCGAAGAAGGCGCGGAACTGTTGCTGCAGGTCCGCCGCACAAGGGCATTCGGCGATCAGCGGGGTGTACAAGGCATCGGGCCAGCCCTTGGCATTCGTCACCAGATTGAAGCTGGCTGCGATGCCGGCACTGCGCAGCCGCTCGGCATAGGCCCGAGCTTCGTCGCGCATGGGGTCGTCTGCACCGCTGAGCACCAGGGTGGGCGGCAGGTCGGCCAGACGGCGGGCTACGCCGGGTACGGCATAGGGGTGCTCGGCGTCCATCGGGCAGCGCAGGTACTGCTGCCAGCCATCGGCCCATTTACAGCCGGTAGCAGCACCGGTGCTGGCCCGCAGCGACGCCGTGCCTACGCAGGGGTCGAGCATGGGCGACAGCAGAATCTGCCCGGCCAGCGGCGGGTGGCCACGGTCGCGTGCCATCATGGCCACGGCGGCAGCCAGGTTGCCACCGGCTTCTTCGCCGGCCAGGAAAAGGCGGGCGCCCTGGCCGGCCAGTTTCACGCGGTGTTTGTAAACCCATTCCAGCGTGTCGTAGCCCACTTCTACGCCCTGTGGAAACGGGCTCGCTGGCGCCAGCGGGTAGGCCAGCGAGACCACTACCGCCCCGGCGCTGGCCAATAGCCGTGCCACCGTGGCGCCGTTGTCCAGGCCGCCCGCCACAAAGGCGCCGCCATGGAAGTGCAGCACCAGCGGCGCGGCACCGCCGGGTACGCGCTTGCCGTACATGCGCACATCCACCGCGGGCCGCTGCGGCAGCGCGATGCAGGCGTCGCTTTCGGTGGGCTGTATGGGCCGGGTGGTTGTGGGGCGAGAGACCATGGTGGTGTTTTCAGTAAATCGCAGGTGGTGCGGGAATGTGAAGTAATGTAGTGCGCATGGTTTATTGGATAAAGATGGGGTTTTGTGAGTTCTCTGTTTCTAATCCAGCAACAATAGGCCATCTTTACCGTGCGAAGATGCGATCCGCTCTGGCACGAGGTCTGGGCAAGGAAGGACTATGGACCAGATACTGACCATGCGTGTCTTTGCCCGGGTGGTGGAGGCAGGCACTTTTACCAAGGCCGCCGACTCGCTGGCGCTGCCCAAGGCCACGGTCACCAAACAGATCCAGCATCTGGAGTCGCGCCTGCGCGTCAAGCTGCTGCACCGCACCACGCGCCGTGTGTCCGTCACACCCGATGGTGCTGCTTACTACGAGCGTGCGTCCCGGCTGCTGGCCGACCTGGACGAGCTGGAAGCCAGCATGGGCAACGCCCAGACCACGCCGCAAGGGCGCTTGCGGGTGGATGTAGGCTCGTCTGTGGCGCAACTGCTGGTGATACCGGCACTGCACACTTTTTATGCGCGTTACCCCGACATCCAGCTGGACCTGGGGGTCAGCGACCGTCCGGTGGACCTGATCGGCGACAACGTGGATTGCGTGATACGCGGCGGTGAGCTGCTGGACCAGTCGCTGGTGGCGCGGCGCATTGGCAACCTGCCGTTCATGTCCGTGGCTTCACCCGAATACCTGCGCCGCCATGGCGTGCCCTTGCACCCGCTGGATCTGGAGAAGGGACACTACATGGTGAACTTCTTCTCGCCCCGCACCGGGCGTTTGATGCCCCATGACTTTGAGAAAGACGGCGAGACCATTGAGCTGGCCAGCCCGCACCGTATTTCCGTCAACGAAAGCAATGCTTACATGGCGGCTGTGCTGGCCGGCCTGGGCGTGGCGCAGTTGGTGAGCTTCATGGCCGCACCACATCTGGCCAGCGGCGCGCTGGTGCAGGTGTTGCCCGAGTGGTCGATCCGAACCGTGCCGGTCTACGTGGTGTACCCGCCGAACCGCCACCTGAGCGCCAAGGTGCGCTCATTTGTGGACTGGGCGGCTGAGCTGTTCAGCCAGAACCCGCTGTTGCGCTAGTTTAAATTTACAAGGTTTTTAGGCCGTTGGCGCAGATTCTATCTGCGCGAGTAGCTATGAAATATATAGCAATTGTGGGCAATCCACTTCACCCCTTGGTTGAACGTTTACCCGGCTGCAGCAACTCGCGCATGGCCTGCAGCGGCAGTTCGCGGCTGCGGCCCCGGCGGAACACCAGCGAAAACTGCGACTGGTAGCCGAACTCGGCCGGTAACAGCACCTTCAGCCGCCCCTGCTCCACCCAGGACTGGGCGTAGTGTTCGGGTAGGTAGCCTATGTAGCCGCCCGAAAGGATCAGAATCAGCTGCGCCTCCATGCTCTCCACCGTGGCCACGCTGCGCTTGAAACCATGACGGCCCAGCTCGGTCTGGCTCCAGTAACTGCGGCTGACCACGTTCAGCTCCGACACATAGGCCGGCTGCACCGCCCGTTGGCTGAAGCAGGGATGCCTGTCGCTGCAATACAGCCATTGCTGCTCGCGGTACAGCGGGTGGTAGACCAGGCCATTGGCTTTGGCCGGGAAGAAGCCCACGGCAATGTCCAGCTCGTTGTCCAGCAGGCCCTTCTGCAGCTCATAGGGGCTGCGTATCAGCAGGCTCAGGTGCATGCCGGGGAATTTGCTGGAAAACACGCCAATCGCCTGGGCCAGCGGCAGCGAGACGTCGGTCACCGTGGTGTCGAGCACGCCCATCTTCAGGGTGCCGCCCAGCTCGCCCTTGAGCGACTGGGTATACAGATCAAAGCTGTCCAGCTCGCCCAGCACGCGCAGGGTTTCGGACAACAGCAGCTCACCCTTGGGCGTCAGCGCAAAGCCACCGCGCCCGCGCCGGCACAGGCTGAAGCCGACCTGGGCCTCCAGCTGGGTCATATAGGTGCTGATGGCCGAGGTGGTCAGGTTCAGCTCCTGCTGTGCGCGGGCAAAGCCTTGGTTGCGCGCCACGCTGGCGAAGATGCGCAGCAGCTTGAAGTCGGTGCCAGGGGGAGTAGCCATGCTGTTTAGTTGTGAAAAGTCGAAACTGATTATTTGTTTTCTACTATTTTTTCATAACCAGGGCTGGCTAAAGTTCAACCCAGTTTCTGGCTTCCAGTTCCAAAGGTCCCCGCGAGATGTCCAAAGTTCTTCACCAACCCCAGGGCGGCAACGAGATGCCGCGCTTTGCCGGTCGCTCCACCATGATGCGCCTGCCCGCCATGGACAGCGCAGCCGGCCTGGACGTTGCCTTCATCGGCGTGCCACTGGACATCGGCACCTCGCTGCGCGCTGGCACCCGCTTCGGGCCGCGCCAGATCCGCGCCGAGTCGGTGATGATCCGGCCCTACAACATGGCGACCGGGGCGGCACCGTTCGACTCGTTGTCGGTCGCCGACATTGGCGACGTGGCCATCAACACCTACAACCTGCTGGAGTCGGTGCGCATCATCGAGGAAAGCTACGACAGCGTTTTGCAGCACCCGGTGATCCCGCTGACGCTGGGGGGCGACCACACTATCACATTGCCCATACTGCGGGCCATTGTGCGCAAGCACGGCCCGGTAGGCCTGGTGCATGTGGACGCGCACACCGATACCAATGACGACATGTTTGGCGAGAAGATTGCCCACGGCACCACCTTCCGCCGCGCGGTGGAAGAGGGCCTGCTGGACTGCCAGCGCGTGGTGCAGATCGGCCAGCGTGCCCAGGGCTATTCCAGCGGCGACTTCCAGTGGGGCGTGGACCAGGGCTTTCGCCTGGTGCAGGCAGAGCAGTGCTGGTACCAGTCGCTGGCGCCGCTGATGGCCGAGGTGCGCACCCAGTTGGGCAGTGGCCCGGTGTATCTCAGCTTTGACATTGACGGCATCGACCCCGCCTGGGCCCCCGGCACCGGTACCCCCGAAGTGGGCGGCCTGACCGCCATCCAGGCACTGGAAATTGTGCGCGGCTGCAAGGGACTGAACCTGGTCGGTGGAGACTTGGTGGAGGTGTCGCCACCCTATGACCTCAGCGGCAATACCTCGCAACTGGCAGCGAACTTGCTTTACGAAATGCTGTGCGTGCTGCCCGGCGTGGCGTACCGCTGAGATAAGACCATGGAACTCAAGATATTTCGCTCCACCTGGGGCGCAACCACCGATATGGCAGCCTGCGTGGCCCAGCTGCGCGAGGCCGGCTGCACGGGCCTGGAAGCCCGCTTGCCCCTGGATGCGGTGGCCCGGCGTGTGCTACGCGATACCTTGCGCGCCGAGGCGCTGGACTACATCGCTACGGTGTTCACCGGCGCCGACGTGATTCCGCGCCAGCAGGACGGCCCTGAGGTGCATTTGCAGCACCTGGCCCGCGCCTTTGATGCGGCGGTAGATATTGCACCCCGTTTCGTGAATCTGCTGGCCGGCAACGACCGCTGGTCCTTGGCGGCCCAGGTGGACTTTCTGGGCCGGGCCCAGGCGCTGGCAGACGCAGCAGGCATAGCCTGCACCTTCGAAACCCACCGTGCCAGCTCGCTCTACAGCCCCTGGGTCACGCTGGACATAGCTCGCCAGTTGCCCCAGCTGCGCTACACCGCCGACATCAGCCATTGGGTGGTGGTGTGCGAGCGTCTGCTGGACGACCCGCTGGACGACTTCCAGCCATTCATCGACCGCGTGCACCATATCCAGGCCCGTGTGGCCTATGCCCAGGGCCCGCAGGTGCCCGACCCGGCTGCACCCGAGTACGCGCCCGAGCTGGCTTTCCACCAGCGCTTCTGGGAATCCATCTGGGCTGCGCAGCGTGCCCAGGGCTACACCACGGCCACGCTGACCCCCGAGTTCGGCCCGGACGGCTATATGCATCTGCTGCCCTACACCCGCAGCCCGGTGGCCGACCTGTGGTCGGTCAACCGTTGGATGGCGCTGGAAGAGCGGCGCCATTTTGAACGCTGGTCGCAACACAACCTCTCTCAAACCCACACCACGGCAGGACTCTGAGCATGCAACCCGGACAACGTAATTTCACGGCCTTGCCCGTGATCAATATCAGCTGCCTCTACAGCGACAGCCTGGCGCAGCGCCAGACGGTGGCCGATGCGTTGGGCCAGGCGGCACGCGATGTCGGCTTTTTCTACATCGTTGGCCACGGCATCGATTCCAAGCTGGTGGCCGGTCTGCGCGAGGCCAGCCGCACGCTGTTCGCCCAGCAGATGGAATGGAAGATGCGCTACTACATCGGCGAATCCTGGGGCCATAAAGGCTATGTACCCGAAGGCGAAGAGGTGTATTCCAAAGGCCGGCCCGACCACAAGGAAGCCTTCGACATCGGCTTTGAAGCACCGAATGACCACCCGCTGGTGCTGGCTGGCACGCCGCTGATCGGCAACAACAAATGGCCCGATCTGCCCGGCTTCAAGGCCGCAGTGGCCAGCTATTACGCGGCGGTGTTCGCCCTCGGTCGCCAGCTGTTCCGTGGCTTTGCCTTGTCGCTGGGCCAGCCGGAAGACTTCTTTGAGGCCATGGTGACCTGCCCGCCGTCCAAGCTGCGCTTGATCCACTACCCGGTGGACACCGAGGCGGTGGATGCGCCCGGCATAGGCGCCCACACCGATTACGAGTGCTTCACGCTGCTGCTGGCCGACCAGCCCGGCCTGGAGGTGATGAACGACCAGGGTGTCTGGGTCGACGCGCCGCCGTACTCCGAAGCCGGTGAAGAAGCCTTTGTGATCAACATCGGCGACATGCTGGAGGTGATGACCGCCGGCGCGTTTCCCGCCACCTCGCACCGCGTGCGCAAGGTGCAGCACGAGCGTTATTCCTTTCCGCTGTTTTTTGCCTGCGACTACCACACGCGCATCCGGCCGCTGCCGCAGTTTGCCCGTGCATCTGCGAGCACCAGCTACAGCGAGCTGTCGATTGGTGACCACATGTATTCGCAAGCCCAGCAAACCTACACCTACCTCAAACGCAAGGTAGCGGCCGGTGAAATCGCCCTGCCCGAAGGTGCGCTGAAGCCCAATAGCTTCGGCCACCTGAAGTCCCAGGCCACCGCCTGAACCCCGTTTCGCTTTCCTTATTTGTCCACCCACCCCAGGAGTTAACCACCATGATGAAAACCATCCGTACCGCGTCCCTGCACCGCAGCCTGTTGGCTGTGGCATTGGCGGCCTTGCTGCCGGCCGCTGCATTTGCCCAAACCCTGACCCCCGGCCAAATCAAGGTCGGCATGGAAATCACCTACCCCCCGTTTGAATCCTGGCAGGGCGACAAGGTCGTGGGCTTTGACCCCGATGTGGCCGAGATGCTGAGCAAGGACATGAAGACCAAGCCGGCTTTTGTGGACACCAAGTTCCCCAGCCTGATCCTGGGCCTGGGCAGCGGCCAGTTCGATACCGTCATTTCTGGCATGTACATCACGCCCGAACGCACGGCCCAGGCCGATGCGATTGCCTATGCCCGCACTGGTGCCTCCATCATGGTGGCCAAGGATGGCGGTGTCAGCCCGAAGACCGAGCAGGAACTGTGTGGCTTGAAGGTGGGCCTGCAAACCGGCACCACCTGGGTCAAGGCCCTGGCCAAGCTGTCCACCGACTACTGCGCACCGAACGGCAAGCCCGCCGTGGCCGTGAGCGAGTTCCCCACCGCGCCTGAAGCCTCGCAAGCGCTATTGTCGAAGAATATCCAGGCCCAGCTGGAAATTGCCGGCGCTGCCAAGATGCTGGCCGAACGCAGCAAGGGCCGCATCACCATCAGCTCGCCCGCGCTGGTCTATCCACAAACCCTGGGCATCTACGTGAAGAAGGGCAACAGCGCGCTGTACCAGTCGCTGGAGAAAGCCTTGGCTGCCGCCCAGGCCAGCGGCGAATACGCAGCGCTGATCAAGAAGTACGACCTGGAACCCATCGCTTCCAAGTAAGCCCTCGCGGCATTAGAGAACCAGGAGCATCTGCATGGAATTGGATTGGCCGTATTTCTTTTCTCTGTTTTCCATGGGGGTGTTCTGGCGGGCCTGCGTAACGGTGGTCGAGCTGGGCTCGCTGTCCTGGGGGCTGGGCCTGGTGCTGGGCTTTTTGGTGGCCTGCGCACGCATCTCGGAGTCGCGCTGGATCAGCGCGGCAGCCGCCTTTTATGTGTGGCTGTTCCGCAGTGTGCCGCTGCTAGTGCTGGTGGTGTTTGTGTTCAATCTGCCGCAGATATTCCCGTCCAGCCGCAGCATCATTGGTGAACCCTTCTTTGCCGGCCTGCTGGCCATGGTGTTGACCGAGGCCGCCTATATGGCCGAGATACACCGTGGCGGTTTGTTGTCGGTGGCCAAGGGCCAGCGCGAGGCGGGCAAGGCGTTGGCGATTGGCCGCTTTGGCGCCATGCGCCTGATCGTGATTCCGCAGGCCTTCCGTATCGCCCTGCCCACGCTGATCAACGAATACGTCACCATCATCAAGCTGACTTCGCTGGTCTCGGTGATCTCGCTGCCCGAACTGTTGATGACAGGGTTGCGGCTGTATTCGCAGAACTTCCTGGTAATGGAAACCCTGCTGGCCGTGGCCGTGTACTACGTGTTTCTGGTCACCATTTTCAGCACCCTGTTCAGCTGGCTGGAGAAGCGGCTGGACCTGCACACGCGCCAGCCCGTGACACTGGATGCCGCTGCGTGCACCGCGCTGCGCGGCGAGCTGGGCGGCCCGGTAGCGCTGCAGCCGGTGGTGGCCGTAGCCGGTATGCCTGCCGCCCTGGAGCTGCGCAATATCCATAAGGCCTACGGGCCGCATCAGGTGCTCAAGGGCATAGGGCTGCAGGTGGCAGCGGGCGAGGTGATTTCCATCATCGGGCCGTCTGGCTCGGGCAAGACCTCGCTGATACGCACCATCAACAGCCTGGAGAAGATTGACCAGGGCGAGATCATCCTGTTTGGCGAGAGCTATATCCACGCCAACGAGCCGCTGGACAGCAGCCGTGTGCGCAAAGGCATAGGCCGTATCGGCATGGCCTTCCAGAATTTCAACCTGTTCCCGCACCTGACCGTGCTGGACAACGTCTGCCTGGCACCGCGCTACCACCAGCAGCCCGCAGATGCGCTTTTGCGTCGCACCCGCGCGCTGCAGCTGCTGGACAAGGTGGGCCTGCTGGCGCACCACCAGAAGTACCCCCACCAGCTCTCCGGCGGTCAGCAGCAGCGCGTGGCGATTGCCCGCGCGCTGGCGATGTCGCCAGATGTGATGCTGTTCGATGAGCCCACGTCCGCACTCGACCCCGAGCTGGTGGGTGAGGTGCTGAAGGTGATCCAGGACCTGGCGCAGGAAGGCATGACCATGGTCATCGTGACCCACGAGATGGATTTCGCTCTGGCTATATCCGACCGCGTGCTGTTCATGGAGAACGGCCTGGTTCAGCTGGACGCGGCCCCACAGCAGATTCAACAGCCTGACGCGCCTAGCGCCACGACACAGCGTGTGCGCAAATTCATGGGACTGGACACTTGATATGACCGTAACGACTGACGAAGCCACCCTGCGCCGCGACCTGGCCGCCGCCTACCGCCTGGCCGCCCTGTTTGGCTGGGACGACACGCTCTACACCCACTTCTCTGCGCGCCTGCCGTCCATTGGTGGAGAGGATGACGGGGAAGAGCGCTTTCTGATCAACCCCTTTGGCAAGATGTTTGACGAGGTTTGCGCCAGTGACCTGCTAGTGGTGGACATGCAGGGTCGCGTGGTGTCTGGCGGCGCCGACTACAACGTGGCCGGCTTCACCGTGCACAGTGCTGTGCACATGGGCGGCCAGAACGCACATTGCGTGATCCATACCCACACCCTGGCTGGCATGGCAGTAGCGGCCTGCGACGGTGGGTTGCTGCAGTTGAACCAGATCAGCGCCGAGTTTTATGGCCGGGTCGGCGTGCATGCCTACGAAGGCGTGGCCTTCGACCTGGGCGAGCGGGCCCGCATCCAGCAGGCGCTGGGCAATAACATCGCGCTGATCCTGCGCCACCACGGCCTGTTGTCCGTGGGTGCCACGGTGGCCGATGCGTTTTGCATCATGTACTACCTGAACCGCGCGTGTGAAATCCAGATGGCGGCCAGCCAGATGGCCGCTACCGTCGGCCCGGTCAGCGCCATGCCCACCCACCTGAGCCAGCATGCCTGCGAACAGCTGCAAAGCGTGGAGCATGAGCGCCAGATACTCTGGCAGGCCTGGCTGCGCAAGTTGGACCGCATCGACCCTTCTTACCGCAACTGACAAACTGAACCGACTATGCCGACTCTGCTGGTATGCAGCGATACCGATGATCTGGGCGGGCTGCATGCCGCCTTCCGTGCAGAGGCCGAGCGCCTGTGGCCTGACGTGCAGGTCCGCCTGTGGCCGGATGTGCCCGACCCGGCCGACGTGGTGGCCCTGGCCGCCTGGTTTCCGCCACCGGGCCTGGCCGAGAGCCTGCCGAACTTGCGCCTGGTGTGCTCGATTGCGGCCGGTGTAGAGCACGTGCTGCAGCGTCTGCCGGCGTCCACCCAGCTGCCGGTGACGCGTATCGTGGACCCCGGGCTGGCTGTGGGCATGGCCGAGTACGTGCTGTGGTCCGTGCTGTACTACCACCGAGCGCTGGACCGCGCGCAGCAGCAGCAGGCGCAGCGCGTCTGGCAGATGCCGGTACAGAAGACTCCCGCTCAAACCCATGTGGGCGTGATGGGCCTGGGCGTGCTGGGCGGCCATATTGCGCAGGTGCTGCGGGCTCAGGGCTTTGTGATCAGCGGCTGGTCGCGGTCTGCCCATGCCATCGATGGTGTGCGCACCTATGCCGGGCCGGACGCTTTGGATGATTTTCTGCAGGCGCCGGACATTTTGGTCTGCCTGTTGCCCCTGACACCCGAGACCCGCTTCATTCTGGGCAAGGACCTGTTCAGCCGTTTGAAGCCCGGCGCAGCCCTGGTGCACTGCGGGCGCGGCGAGCACCTGGTGGTGGACGACTTGCTGCAGGCCTTGGACCACGGCACATTGCGCGGCGCGGTGGTGGATGTGTTTGCGCAGGAGCCCTTGGCTGCATCCAGCCCGCTGTGGGCGCACCCGCGCGTGGTGGTCACGCCGCATATGGCTTCCGGCGCCCAGGCCAGTGTGATCGTGGCGCAGATTCTGGACAACCTGCAGCGCGTGCGCAGCGGCCAGCCGCTACTGAATAAGGTAGACCCGGCTGCAGGCTACTGATACCACCAGGACACGAAGCTCATCACCGCACTGACCGTCACCAGGCCCAGCACGGTGGACACGGCCACGCTGGCGGTGATCATCTCCTCCTTGGTGCGGTAGCGCTGCGCGAACAGAAACACATTCGCGCCCATGGGCATGGCGCCCGCCACCACCATCACCATCAGCGACAAACCGTGCAGGCCCAGTAGCCAGCCAAACAGCACCACCAGCGCCGGATGCAGCAGGTTTTTCGCCAGTGCCAGGCCCAGCGCCGGGCGCAGTTGCGGCCCGACCCGGTTCTGCGCCAGTGTGATGCCCACCATCACCAGAGCCACCGGGCTGAAGGCCTGGCCCAGCAGCATCAAAGGCGTGTCTACCACCGGAGGGATGGTCCAGCCGGTCTGGGCAAACAGCAGGCCGGCCACGATGGGAATGGGCACGGGGTGCAGCACCGCATTGCGCACCGCCTGCCAGACCAGCACCGCCACATGGTGCTGGGGGCCGCCGTTGCGGGCGTTTTCGCGGGCTACGGCCAACTCAACCGCCACGGTGGCCAGGGTTAGCAGCACCAGGGCGTGCAGCGAGATCAGGGTCAGCAGCGTCACCATGCCCGGCGGCCCGTAGGCCAGGCCAATCAAGGGGATGCCGATCATGGAGGTATTGCTGTAGGTGCTGGCCATGCCCAGCACCGCGGCCGTGCGGTTAAAGCCATAGACCAGTAGCGTGCCCGCGAATATCACCCCGGCGCCCAGGAAGTAAGCCGCTACCGGCTTCAGACTCAGGTCCTGCACATGCACCACGCTCATGCTGCGGAACAGCAGGGCCGGCGACAGCAGCAGAAACACCAGGTTGGACAGGTCTTTCACCGAGCCTGGGCCTATCCACTGGCGGCGGCCGGCGATCCAGCCCAAGGCGATAAGCAGGACCACGGGGAGCAGGGAGGAGACGATGGGGTTGTTCACGGGCGCGGGCGACAGAGTGCAAAAGCAGAGGCCCCCAGTGTAAACAACGCCCTTTTTTAGCTTCTTATGCTATTGAACATGTAGCTGGTTGCGCAGTAGATATAGGCGTCGTACGGATTTTTTATTTTTATTTAGCGGTGCTTTGCTGTAACTGGCGCAGGGCGGCCATCGCGTCCTGCGCCCGCTCCACGGGCACGTAGATGTGGTCATGGTAGGCACCGGCCACCACATTGCAGCTGATGCCTGCGTCGCCCAGCGCTCGTGCAAACGCTGCGGTCAGGCCCACGGCCTGCAGGTCGGAATGCACGGTCAGTGTGATCCATGCGCAGCGGAACAGCATCGGTAGCTGCAGCGCCAGTGCACGGGCTTCGGTCAACACCACAGACAGGCCTTCGGGCTCGCGGATGCTGGCCACCACGTCCTCCAAACCGATGGAATAGCCGGCAGGCAGGCTGGCGAACGCAAATACGCCCTCGTTCAGCACCGGCTCCATGCTGACCAGCAGGGTGCGCAAGTCAGCGATGGGCTTCACTTCAAACTGCCCGACAGGAACTGCTGCAGCCGCTCGCTCTTGGGCTGGCCCAGCACCTCGCGCGGCACGCCTTGCTCTTCGATTTGGCCCTTGTGCAGAAAGATCAGGTGGTTGGCCACCTCGCGGGCAAAGCCCATCTCGTGCGTCACCACCACCATGGTGCGGCCCTCCAGCGCCAGCTTCTGCATCACCTTCAGCACCTCGGAGACCAGCTCCGGGTCCAGCGCGCTGGTCGGTTCGTCGAACAGCATCACTTCGGGCTCAATCGCCAGGGAGCGCGCAATCGCCACCCGCTGCTGCTGGCCGCCACTCATGTGCGCCGGGTAGCTGTCTTCCTTGTTCTGCAGGTCCACCAGCTTCAGGTACTTGCGGGCACGGGCTATAGCTTCGTCCTTGGGCACACCCAGCACATGCACCGGCGCTTCGATGATGTTCTGCAGCACCGTCATATGCGCCCACAGATTGAAATGCTGGAACACCATGGCCAGCCGGGTGCGCATGCGCTGCAGCTGCTTGGCTTCAGAAGCCACCAGCTCACCATGCTTGTCGGCCACCAGCTTCAG
>NZ_JBWKNO010000021.1:0-99007 GCF_059415605.1 Rhodoferax sp. GW821-FHT10B06
GGGTGGCCCTGGTCATTCCACGTTCTCGCATCCCGGCAGGCGACTTCTAACGCCCAGTGCCCCATGCTGTCGATCAGTCCGATGTCCTCCGCGATGGGAATGAACTGCAAGGGCGAGACCAGGCCCATTGTGGGGTGACTCCAGCGCATCAGCGCTTCCACTCCCGTGACAATCCCGGTAGTCAGATCGAGCTTGGGCTGGTACACGAGGAACAACTCGTCTCTCTCCAGCGCGCGAGGCAGGCAACTCTCGAGCGCCAGTTGCTGCTGGCCCTGTGCGCTCATTTGCGAAGAGTAGAAGTGATGGTTTCCCGGACCCATCCCCTTGGCTCGATACATCGCCGCGTCGGCGTTCATCAACAGGGTCTCAACATCCTGCCCGTCGTCCGGAAACAGGCTGATACCGATGCTTGCCGTGGTCGGCAGCTCGCGCCCCTTGACCTCGAAGGGACGGCTGAACAAGCTCACGACTTTCGCCAACGGTGCAATCACGTCGTCCGCGTTGTCCAGCCCCTCTAGCACCAACACGAATTCGTCCCCGCCGAATCGAGCCACGGTGTCGCTCAGGCGTACGCCCTCCCGCAGGCGATTCGCACAGGTCCGCAGCAATACGTCGCCGGCACTGTGGCCGAGGCTGTCATTTATGGATTTGAAACGGTCGAGGTCCATGAACAGCACGGCGACCTTGGTTTTCCGCCGTGCGGCGCGCTGCATGGCCTGCGCCAATTGCTCCTGCAGCAAGGCACGGTTGGCCAGGCCGGTCAACTCATCGTGGTGGGCCGAATGCCGCAGCGCGGCCTCGGCTTGCTTGCGCCGCAGGTACTGGGCCAACTGACTCGCGATCGAGCGCATGAAATCCTCGATCTCACCGTCGATGGTGATCTGCGCGTGGCTGAAGAATTCGAGCGCCAAGAGCTGCGCGCCTGCAACGACCGGGATGACCACAGCCGCATTCAGGCCGCAGCGGGCAGCGAACTGATCCCGAACGTGTGACGCGTCGGCCCCATGGATCGCGCGCCACAGCGGGTTGCCGGCGGCCCAGGCGGCGTCAAGGTTCCCGTCCGGGCGCGGTCCGCTGAAGACGCCCATGGCCGCGCTGAACTCATACGATGGAGCATCGTCGGACGCCGCCCAAGCACCCAGGCAGCGCACCCGGGAGTCAGCATCCACGCCCCAGCACACCGCGGCCGCCCAATCCATCCGCGCGCCGATCGATGACAGGATGAACGCCATCGCACTCTCGGGCTCGACATCCGCGGCCAGTTCCTGGGCGACGTCGTGAGCCAACGCCAGGCGCAAGGCCGACTTCTTGTTGGCGGTCTCGTCGCGCACCGCGGCGCGCACGGTGGTGACGTCGTTCTGCACAGATCCTTGAAAGGTGACGTGGACCCACCGATCGACCCCGTCACGTGCGTTCACGCGGTGCTCGAGCTCGAGGGGGGCGTCGCCCTGTGCGGCCCGCTGGATCGCCTCGTGAAGTCCCCCCCGCTGAACCGCTGGTACGAGCGCCATCAGGCGAGCCAACGTGAGGTTCTCGCTTGTCGAGATGAACCCATAGATGCGGCGAGCCTCGTCGGAGCAGTCGATCTGGCCGGTTTCTGGATTGAGCACCCAACTGCCCAACTTCGCCAGCGCCTGCGCTTCCGCAAGTCGTTGCTGGCTGGCCCGAAGGCGCTGAGACAGTACTTTCCCATCGTCCAGAGACTTGTTCTTGGTTTGCAGGAGGAATAGCAAGTCGACGACGGGGTCGTGTACCGCGAAATCGCTGAGTGACAGCCCGAGTCGGCTAATTTCGACCATTTCGGCCACCCAGGGCGAGCCCAGGAAAACCAGTCGCCGATCCTGGACGACGAACTGCCCTCGCAGGCGCAACGGCCTCGCGCGATGCTGCAACACGAATAGCGATTTCTCGTGCAGGTGGATAGCGTTGTAGTCCAGGCGTTTCAGGACGGGACGTTGAACCATGAAGTGCTCGTCGAGCCGGGCTCCTTCGATCAAATCGGGGCACAGTCGACGCAGCACCGCTCCGGTCTGCAGTACTCGCAGCTGCTCGTCGAACGCGACGTGAAAAGGGAACGCGGCAGCGAACTGCTGAGGTGACAGGTTGAGTTCGAGGACTGACATCACTGCGTGAGCGATGGGTCGGCATCGACGTAGTCGATGCGGAAGACGTCGTGGTCGTCCGTCCCCTGAAAGGCCGTCTGTTGCACAATGATTTCTTGCGCAAAGCGCTTGCTCAGGCCCTTCAGCAATCCGACCACCATCGGCGCCAATCCCGTGCGCTCACTGCGGTAGTGCAATAGCAACCCCGTGTCGCCCTCGATCTCTTCTACCGTGAATGAGGGCGGCCTCAAAGCAGGAAAGCTCATGCCCACATGACTGTGAAGATTGTCCAGATTGTTGAGGAACGACCGCAGATCCGAGCCAAACATGGCGAGCATCTCGCCGTAGCCCGACTGCGCTGTATAGAGCACCCAATGCTCGCCAAAGGCCTCCAGGACCTGAGTGGCACCGAGGCCCAATACGTCGGTGGCTGCACCGACCAGCCTGTACGTCGTTTCGTCCGGGTAGCCGTCCATCGCGATGAACATTTCATGGTTGATACCCGCACCTTGCCGAATCCTGTCCCAGGCTGAAGTGCCGTACCCTTGGATGACGAAATCCTCAAGCGCCTGGTTGACCAGTCCATACATAGCATCACCCCCAAAAATCCGAAATGCTCGTCGCACCTGCCTCGGATGCCGGGCGCAGGGAGCCACTGGCACAGTTTAGTCCGTTCAATAAGTCGCGGCCCCGACGTACTGAGGACTTTTCGCTCGCCGCATGATCCATGTCAGTCTGAGCTGTGGCATCGGTCGCTACGCTAGCGCGCGATCTTGCGGCGGGCTTCACAGAGGATAGCCCGGTAGGAGACGTTCGCGAACGACAGCTGTTGCCGCCTGAAGTGGCCGTCGGCAGGAACGGGTTTGCGAAAGCAGCCGTTTGGGCAGTGCTCGGTCTGTCAGCTTCGCCCCCAACGCCTGCATCACCGAAATCGTCTTTTGTACATTTCAAGACTATCCCATCAAATACGCTCCAGAGCTTGATGCGGTTGCTCAGGAAACCGTACAGTGATGAAATCTCCTGGCATCACTTGGCCGCCCTCGACTACCACCCCCATGACGCCTGCCTTCCGGATCAGTGAACCGTCGACGGCCCGTTCCAGAACCGCTTGCGTCAGGCCATTTTGGAAGTCGTCAAGTTGCTTGCAGGGATTCCGCAAACCGGTCAGTCGTACACGGGCGGAAGCACCAATTTGCAGTTCCGTGTCGACCGGCAGGCTCAGGAGGTCAAGCCCTCTTGTGGTGATGTTTTCGCCGATGTCGCCGGGGGCGATATCGAAACCTATTGCAGCAAGTTCGTCGAACAACTCGGCGTGCACCAGGTGGACTTGGCGGAAGTTGGGTTGCAAGGGGTTCTGCGCCACACGCGACCGGTGCTTAACAGTCTCGCCACAGTGGGCATCCCCCTCAATGCCAAGCCCCTTCAGAAGATGAATGCTTTCCGCCCTGACCTTGGAGAACGTATGTGTTTGACTCAGGGAGACGGAAACCACAAAAGGTTGAGGGGGCAATGTGAGATGCATGCTTGCAGGTCCAATATCGAAACTCGCCCTACGACTTACCACCAACCCGTGGATGTGAGCATTTCTGGAAGATTGTCAGGCCACACAGTGTCGTCGGTTGATTCCAGGTCGGCTGCAGTCCACCATTTGTGGTCTGCCATAACTTCAAGTTCCAAGGCCGTGTGCTGGTTTCGACAGATATCCTGAACTGCTGTGAGGACGACGAAGAACTGCTCCTCAGACACCACATCTTCTCCGTCAGGAAGCTGCATGGTGAATTCGCGCTGGGTGATTGGGTCACCGACGCTGGTAACCACCATGCCCGTTTCTTCCCTCAGCTCGCGGATGGCTGCCTCAGTGAAAGTTTCACAAGACTCCACCTCGCCACCGGGCGTCGCCCAGTATTCTTGCCCAGCCAGCGCGCCTTTTTTGTGCACGAAGCGAAAGAGCAGCAGGCGGCCGGTTGGGTCCAGAACGAGCAAGCGGGAGGATGGGCGTCGGCGCAAGGTTGTATTCCAGTGAGGCTATTCGCTGGTCACCTGTAGGCTCATAATGGTGGGCGCACTTGATGGACCCACCGTTGTACCGTCGGTCTCTGCCACTGGTGTTTTGCATATACCACCAGTCTTTCCGGCACTGAATCGCCATTCAGAATAAGGCGGTTGAGCATCAACGCAAGGTCAACATCGGCGATGGACCATTGGCCACAGATGTTTTCAGCACCATGAGAAAGCAGCGTTTCTGCGGCTGAGAACAACTTTTCCGCAGATTCCCGTGCAGCCTGAGACAGAAGTGCTTTCTTTACCCCGTAGAAGACTACCTCAGTGGAGCGTTCCTGGCGAATAGGCATGAGGTCGCTGCGCAACCAGGCCTGGATCTGACGAGCCTTCGCTTTACGATGCGGCTCTAAAGGATACAAGGGCGCACCGGGAAAAATATCGTTGATGTACTCGGTGATTGCGGACGACTCCGACAGGGTGAAGCCATCGTGATGCAAGCTGGGCACCCGTTGCGTCAACGAAACATCCGCAAAGCCTGCGGTTTGTTGTTCGTTGGCGCCGAGGTCTACGGTCGCAATATCAAACGGCAAATCCTTTTCATGCAGTGCAACGAATACCGACATTGCATACGGACTGGCAAATTGGGCATCTACATATAAGCGGAGGTTTGGGTGGGGCATAACGAGCTTCAGCGACGCGTGGATGGATCCACATCTTATCCATCTAGATCAACGCATAGGATCACAAGAGCCTTTCATGAGCTCCTATCCTAGTGGCAGTATCGGAGCTCCTGGCAGAGGTGCCTCCACCGCTCCCGCCGACGAAAATCTCCCCCATGCAAGAAAGCGGGGTACGCTCCGCCACAATGAACGATCACGACCATGAATCCTATGCAATCCACGAAATTTTCCCTCCTGCCTCTCGTATTCGCCGTAGCCGCAGGCACCTTGGTGCCCAGCTTGGCGACTTTTGCAGCTGATCGCCCAGCAGCCAAGCCTGGTGCCCACAAAAAGTCCGCAGTCGAGGTGCCAGCCTCAGCGCCGTTGGCCGGGCAATCCGTCGTGGCCGGTGGCGCGCCGGCCATCCCCGCCAAGGCATGGCTGTTGATGGACTTCGACTCCGGAGAGGTACTTGCCTCAGCCAACCCCGACGAACCGTTGCCGCCAGCGTCACTGACCAAGATGATGACCAGCTTCCTGGTCGAGCAGGCCCTTCGCTCAGGCAAACTCAAAAAGGACGATCTCGTTTCGGTCAGCGAGAACGCCTGGTGCCGGGGCTCGAGCACCGAGTCGTGCATGTACCTGCCGCTGAACAGCCAGGCCACGGTGATGGACATCCTGCGCGGCATCGTCATACAGTCGGGTAACGATGCCTCCAAGGCGATCGCCGAACACATGGCGGGCTCCGAAGAGGGCTTCGCCAAGCTTATGAATGCCGAAGCCAAGCGCCTTGGGATGGCGAACACGAATTTCGTGAACCCCACAGGCCTGCCCGACCCGGCGCACAAGTCGTCTGCCCGCGATCTCGCCATCCTCGCGCGGGCGATCATCCGTGACAGCGCCGATTACTACCCGATTTACGCCGAACGCGAGTTCAAGTACAACGGTATCAAGCAAGGCAACCGCAACGCCTTGCTCTACACCGACCCCACTGTGGATGGACTGAAGACGGGCCACACCGAGGAAGCCGGCTACTGCCTGGTCACCTCAAGCAAGCGCAACGACATGCGCCTCATCACGGTCATCCTCAACACCAACAGCACAAAGGCACGTGCCGACGAGACCCGCACACTGCTGGGTTGGGGATTCAGCCACTTCGAGAAGGCCACCCCCATTCAGCCGAACGCCGTGGTCACTAATGCCAAGCTCAGGTTTGGCAAGGCCGACACCGTCGCCGCAGGCCTGGGATCGCCATGGACGTTGACCGTCCCGCGCGGTCAAAAATTGCAGACCTCGGTGCAGGTAAAGCCTGACCTGGAGGCGCCGGTCGCCAAGGGTGCCGTGATCGGCAAGGTGATCGCAGAATCGAACGGCAAGCCGATTGGTGAAACTCCGCTAATTGCACAGGCGGATGTGGAGCGCGCGGGCTTCATGCTGCGCATGTGGCAGCACTTGGTCAAGTAACTCGGGAGTGCCCCGATGGGGCTTCAGCCAAGACGACGGACACACAGGTGTGCATCGGACAGGTGACCAGCAGGTTATCGAGTTGGGCGGCTAGGAGTAAGAGTGATTGCATCGAGGTGTTGCTGCAGCCAGCTATTGGCCGCGACAAGTGTGCCGGGCGCGACGAATGCTCAGGCGTTGTCTTCGATTCCATCGACGCCGACGGCAATCGCCGTCTAAAGCCCAACACGTCAGCGGAGGAGCCGCACCGGCCCTGGATCTCGATGTAATAGCAACTCGAAGCAGCGTGCGCGTATTGCAACACGTGCGCGCAACTTGAATCCGCCGCCCGAAGCCGACACAAGGTTGGCCCATTTAGAAGTTTGCAACGTAGCGGAAGCTGTCATTCAGTTTTGAAGACTTATCTCCCTTTATTGTTTAGGTTTATCCGACATCTGCCCGAGCATGAACGCGACGGCGGCTTGACGGCAGATGTCGGATAAACCTAAACAACTGTAGCCGGTCGACCCGCACGTCGCATAAGGCTGTTGGGCAGGCAAATCAGCCGTTGCTATCCTAATAACCGAGCTGCTGCACTGGACAGCGTCCCCTCCATCCGGAAATACCCCAACACCGTAGCCACGCTATGGTGGCCGGTCATCGCCATAGTCTCCGCCAGCGGCACATTCTGCCGCCCAGCCTCGGTCACAAATCCCGAACGCAAAGAATGCGCAGAAAAATCCCCCTCAATGCCCGCAAGCGTACAGCGCATTTTCACAATATCGCGCACGGCAGCAGGGGAGAGCGCGTGGCCTACATGGCCGCCTCTGCGCACCCGCCTAAAAATCGCCCCGGAAGTGATGCCGCTGGTCTGCAACCAGGCCTCCAGGGCCTCCGCCGCAGGGCCGAGGACCGGCTTGGTGTTCTCCGGTTGATCGGCACCGGATTGGTTGGTCTTGGAAAAGGCGAGGGTGTAGCTGAACCCGTCAGGGATGCGCTTCAAGAACTGCATGTCGGCCCCAGCGACTTCCGAGCGCCGGCGACCGCCGCTGGCCCAGGCAAACAGGAGGAGGGCGCGGTCACGCACGCCCCCTGGCGAGTCGTCGCAGGTGGCCAGCAAGGCCTGCAACGGATCCTGGGTCAAAGCATCTTTTTTCTGGGGTAGGGCGCCCCGCTTGGCATAGGCTTTCCGAGTCCGCGACAACAGCTCGCGCACCTTGGGGTCATGGCAGGGGTTCTTCAGCTCACGCAGCTGGTGCGCCTTGGACAGCACAGCGATGCGATGCACCAGGGTGTTGTGCGCCATGGCACCGAGACGGCCTTTATAGCCAGACTGCACCAGGGCTTGGTCGATTTCTGGTGGCAGTTCGGACACCAAGCCCTTGGCTGTGGTCCGCTCGGCGTGGTCGACGATGAACTGCAGTACACAAGTCGTTGGCAGTGGCAAGCCAATCTGACCGCCATAGCGCAGACCGTACCAGGCCGCCCAGTAGCGCAAAGCGCCACGGTAGCTGGCCAGGGTGTTCTGCGATTCCCCTTCGCGCAGCAAATCCTCCACAGCCCGTTGGGTGACGTCCGTGAGCTCGGTGGGCTGCAGGGCGGGCGTTTTGCGGAGACTGGGTAGGCGCATATTGCTTCAAACTTATATTTTGTTATTTATAAAATGTAGTATGTATGATCTATTACATAAATTCCATATAAACCACGATAACAATCTCTTATCGTTGGTAAATATTAGACGGAGTAGGGCGATGCCACAGAAAAATATGCGGGGTGTGCAGCAGGACGATGTCTGGGCGGCGGCGGACGCCTTGATCGCCGAGGGCCTGCGCCCGACCATCGAACGCGTGCGCCTGCAAATGGGCCGCGGCTCGCCGAATACGGTGGGGCCTCTGCTGGAGGCCTGGTTCGCCACGCTGGGACCGAGACTGGGCGTCGGCGAGGCCAAGGAGGAGGCGGGCGGTCTTCCAGCGGCCGTGCAGCAGGCCAGCATCAAACTCTGGGAGGCCGCCCTGTCCCAGGCACGCAAGGAGATCGACATAGCGGCGGCGGCCGCGCGGCAGGCACTTATGGACGAGCGCGCTGTCTTCGAATCCCGGGTGGCCGAGCTGGCTCAGCAGGAGGCGGTCTTTGCGGAACGACAGGCGGCGACCGAACGCGCCCTGCTGGTCGCACAGGAGCAGATGGCGGATCTGGGCCAGCGCTTGCGGGAGGCACAGGCCCTGCTGACTGAGCGGGACCAAGAAATCGATGGACTGCTGTCCCGGTTGTCGGCTGTAGAACAGCAACGGGAAACAGAGCGCCGGCGCACCGATGAGGAGGGTCAACGCCACGCCGAAGAGCGAGGGAGGGTGGAGGAGCGGGCTGCAGCGAATGAACGCCGCCTGATGCAGGACATCGATCGCGAGCGGCAAGAGTCGAAGCTGGCCAAAGCCGCGTTGGCGGCGGCAACGCAGCGGGCGGAAGAATCCCACCAGCAGTCGGAACTGAACAAGAAACAGCTGACCGACAAGTTGTTGCATGCCGACGCGGAACTGCGGTTGATCCGCCAAGCACTGGCGTCTACCGAGGAACGCGCATCGGAACTCCGTGCCTTGCTGGATACACAAGCTGCAGCGAACGCAGCCACCCTGAAGCAATTGGACCTACTCGTAGCAAATCAAACCGTCCCCAAACCAGTGCCTACCACCAAACGGACACGGAAATTGAAGCACACCTCGGATCACAGTACAGACAAAATCCAGGAATGATCCAGGGCAGCCGAGCGTTGCAGTTGAGCATATGCTTGGCCTGCTTACGTTATGCGGCATCACCATGAAATTGCAGTGGCCGGTGCTGTCGCTGCTATCACAAGATTAGGCTTCGCGGCCAAAGGCACGGCTTAAAAGGCTACATACGCCCCCAAATAGGTATTTATCCGGACCGTCTCAAGTTGCGACTTTTATGCTCCAGAACCTCTGGTTTCTCAGTCTCTACTGCCGGATTGCATGCGAGGCAGTTAGACTGCAACTCGACCTCTCAAAAACTGGCGGGCAGCTACGATGGCAACAAGTTTCGTATTACCAAAACGAGCGTTAGAACGTATTCAGATTGGACAAGCATTTGCTGAGTATGATCTGATTCGCAATGAGCCGGAATTGTTTGTTTCCACGCCAGCTGCATTGGCAGCTCTTGATCAATCATCACAGAAGTGTTTTTTTGTAGGCCGGCGAGGTGCTGGAAAAACAGCGATCACCTATGAGTTGCTTCGTCGTACCACGGACTCTATCTCCATAGTTCCACAGATTTTCGATCTATTGGAACTGCCGTTGGCGCACGACGAATTTCGCGACACAAGACAGCGTCCCTTCAAGTCCCTTACGCACACATTCGAACGGGCGCTTCTGGATGAGTGTGTTCGTCATTTACTGGCATCCGGTCGCGTAAAAGAAAGAGCCCTCCCACCCACAATTACCAAAGAGCGAAATCTTATCGAAGATTGCGATTTTGATCAGCGCATTCTAAGCTTAACTCAAGAAATATTTGACGCATATTCCAAGTCACAGGACAAGCTGTGGCTGAGGCAAATTAATCGTAGCAAAGAATTATCAGCGGAGCTAAACTCACTCAGCGACAAGGGAGGGCTACGCGTCACACTTTTAATTGATCGCTTAGATGAGTCTTGGGATGGCTCAGAGTCGGCGATTATTTGTCTAATGGCATTAATGCATGCCGCTGTAAGGCTCTGCGCATCCACTCCAGCAGTTCGACCATATATATTTATTCGCGAAAATATATACGATCGCATCCGCTCGATTGACAATGAGTTTGCCCGACTAGAGACGGCAGTTGTATTTCTGGACTGGTCTGAGCAAAAGCTTGTTGAGCTTGTTGAGCGACGTCTTGTCCGACCATTTCCGACAAAGCCAAAGTTGGGTGGAGAGGCCTGGGCTTGCTTCTTCGAGGAGTCAGCTGAGCGCAGTAGTCGAGCGGCAGTGATGGCACTCTGCCAACACCGACCAAGAGACGTACTAATGCTGACAAGCTATGCAATTGAAGCTGCTATTAATGGCGGTCATCAAATGATGATGTTGGCGGATGTGGAGACTGCATCGAGAAGATATAGCACAAGCCGTCTCAAAGATCTTGGCGATGAATTTGCCGAAAACTATCCGAATATTAGCGTCCTCCTAGAGTTTTTCTATGGACTTGGAAATGAGTATTCGTTGATTGGCATCGAAGACTTTATTGCCAAATTGCTAGTTAACGACAAGATAAAAAAGCATTGCGCGTCGTGGTTCTTTGACTACACAACTGCATCAAGGCTCGTCGAGTTGCTTTATGGCATTGGGTTTCTAGGACTTCGACGTGCAGGTCGAACCTTCTTCAAGGAACCCGGAAAAGACTCGAACGCCAAATTGCCTATCGATCAGGCGACTCATTTTGTCGTTCATCCGACGTACCAGCCAGCACTAAACCTACGCAACATTCTCATTCAGACAGTTTCCAAGGATACCGCCCTGAAAAATGAGGGAGTATTAGAGGAGCTACCTGACAACTATAGATTCGACCAATACAAAGATGAACTTAAAAGCGCGCTTGAGGATTTAAAGACGCTCCCATTGGGACATGCTGGGGCCCAAGAATTCGAAGAAATCGTGGGCAAAGTGGTAAAGCTTTGCTTTTTTAGATCGCTTACAAACGTTCAATCGAAGTGTCGAACTGCAGATGGTTCTCAGATACGTGATTGGATAGCGTCCAATCGAGCGAGTGGCGGGTTTTGGGATATTGTTCGAGCCAAATACGGTGCAACTCAAGTTGTCTTTGAATGCAAAAATTATGAAAACCTCTCTGCCGATGATTTTCATCAGGTTCAGTATTATTTTAGTGAAACCTTCGGTCGTTTTGGTTTAATATTTTTTCGCGGGAATGAGATCAGAGACTCCTATTTGAAGCACATTGCAAATGTCGTAAATAAAAACCAAGCGGGATTGATCCTTCCATTAACGCAGAGAGATTTGGAAGTTTTTCTTCGACAAGCTATTAATGGCGTCTTTAAAGAGAGTCATATACAGGACAAGTTTGATTTTTTGGTTCGCTCGATTTCATAAAACTCGAGTCAAATCGCAACCATTTCTCGGCCTCAGCAGAATGCGAAGACGTATTAACAAGATGCTGCTAGCTCGGCAGCATCACAGTGCATGGCAGGGGAAGACCGCTTTCATCCGATACTGATGCAACTTCGCCTCAGGGGCGGCTTCACAAGGATTACCAGTCCGAGACGTCACAAACCGCCTGGCCGCGGCCATGATCGCCTCCGCGGTATCCCTCAAGCTGGGACAGATTGCCGAGCGATGCAAGCCGTTGGTGCGGGAACTGTACCGTTTTCATCCGGTCAAGCTGGCCGCGACGTACGGGGGCTGATGCTGCAACCATCCCGGCAAACCAATTGCCTGCGCCTTGACGCTCGTGCATATAAGCGTAGCTCTGGGCGATAGCTCGTTTCCTCGGCCTTGGAATGATTGCCACATTGAACACGATCTGGTCTTCAACAATCCTATATCGATGCAGTTTGCAAAAGGGCCAATTCCGGGGCACGGAGAGAAAAGGATCGCAGATGGCTCGACCATGACCTCGCGCAAGTTCGGTGGCACTTCACAGTGCCATTAACCATCGGTTCACCATGGGGTATGGCGCATTGACCATGAGTTAACCAGTGGTCGGGCAGAGACCAGCTAAATCAAGGCCTGTGGCCAACTGCCGTCCAGGCAGCATTCGCGGCGACCAGAGATATCCAAAGGTGTTGGGCTCTGACCAGATATACGCCACTGGGGTGGGCGATTGGCCGGGCGTTACCCTCAGGCATGATCTTGTGGGTGGGGTGGCTAGAGCCAAGCCTGGTTCATGGTCAATGGCACTGCAGTCGGCCAAAGACCAACCCAAACTTTGCTTAAAAACTGTTCGAAAGATTGCTTAAGACACCTAGAGCCGGGGCTGATCGATCGCCTTTGCGCCTACGCATTACTTTATACGATGTATATTATGTTAAGTTTCAAATCATGAATCTTAGTTTGACTAGCTGGCTGCACTGCCATTGACCATGAGCCGGGCCTGGCTCCAATCAGCCCTTGCACTTGGCCATAGCTAAGGGGAACGACAGGCCAACTGCCCCCTCCCGTGATGTATATCAGGTCGGAACCCAACACCACTGATCCTCATATGTCGCTGGTCGGTGCTACATCGTGCGGCATTGGCCGACGAATGGGCAGCGTGACGCGAAACGTAGTGCCTTGCCCTATGGTGCTTTCCACCTCAATGCGTCCCTGGTGTTTTTGCACAATGCCATATGACAACGACAGTCCCAGTCCGGTACCCTTGCCCACCGGCTTCGTAGTGAAGAAGGGTTCAAAAATGCGTTTGAGCGTGTCTGGTGGAATACCTGCACCATTGTCGGCCACCTCCAGCCACACATCCTCTCCCGCGGAGCCTGTACGTATCGTGATGCGCCCGCGTGCATCACCCATGGCATGTGCTGCATTGACTACCAGATTCATCACCACCTGGTTAATCTGCGAAGCCAAGCATTCGACGTCAGGGATATCTCCAAATTCCTTGACCACATCAGCCTTGTATTTGACTTCGCTGGCCACCACATTTAAGGTGGATTCAATACCATGGTGCAGATTGGCCCATTCCCATTCCTGTGTCGAATCCACGCGAGAAAAGTCCTTCAGATCTTGCACGATCTGGCGCACCCGCATAATGCCTTGTTGCGATTCGCGCATCAGCACGGGAATATCCTCTTTTAAGAAATCCAACTCAATTTCTTCACGCAGCTTGCGTAACCTAATTGCAACCTCAGGAGCAGCTATGCTGCCTTCGGCATTTTCAAATGCCTCCAGCATCTGGAAAAGCTGGGTCAAATATCCCTCCAGTGTGCTGAAGTTCGAAAAGATATAGCCAATCGGGTTGTTGATCTCATGTGCCACACCAGCTGCAAGCTGACCGATGGAGGCAAGTTTTTCTGATTGCACCAGCTGACCTTGCAGATGCTTGCGTTCCTCTATCTCTAGTTGCAATGCTTCGTTGCTAGCACTTAACTCCCTGGTGCGTTCGCGCACAGCCTCCTCCAGCCGCGTAACCTGTTCGGATGAGTCTTGTGCCATCTGCCACTTGGCAGTCAATGAAGATGCCAGTTGGTAGACCTCAATCGCGTCGAACGGTTTCTTTAGAATCAACAGCCGATCGCGCGCGTCCAGCCGGGCCAGCACCTCATCCCAGGAGGCATCTGCATATGCTGTGCAGATCACGATCTGCAGTCGCGGATCCTCCCTCCACAGGTGCTCGATAGTTTGCACGCCATCCCAGCCTGGCGGCATACGCATATCGACAAAGGCCATCGCGTAAGGCCTTGAGTCATGTAATGAAGCTTGCACCTTGGTCAGCCCTTCTCGTCCCTGATAGGCCGAATCAAGTAAGAAGGCATCAACGGCGGGCTGATCAGCATCACCAAACAAAGCCCTCTCTACCGCACCGAGCTCGACACGCTCCGACACCTGGGGCGCAAGCACCTTGCGAAAATCCTCGTGGATGGCGGGCATATCGTCAATCAGCAAAATACGCCGATTAGGTAGTTGGTTCATTGCTATCCCTCTTGGGTGTCTATAGGAATATCGAGGGTAAACGTAGCTCCTTGCCCAGTTCCACTACTATGCGCAGACAAGCTTCCGCCCATTTCCTGCGCCGCTATTACACAGCTGTGCAGACCGAAGCCGTGCCCGGTTTTTCGGGTAGTGAAACCATGCGCGAAGATGCGCGTCATATTTTCTGGCGCAATGCCTTCGCCATTGTCGGCCACGGTGATGCGCAGCGCCCTCCCCTGTTCCGAAATGACAAGGCGGGCTCCCAGCGTGATAGTGGGATTGGCTAGCCCCAGACCATCCAGGGCTTGCTTGGAATTGCCGATCAGGTTCACCAAAATCTGCAATACGCGATGTCGATCCAGCGAGAGAGCGGGCAGTGCATCAAAGTCTTTGACGATCTGCACTTTATGGCGCACAAGGGAGCTGACATTCATACGCAGCGCATCCTCCACCAATTCATTCCAGCGTACCGATTCAACCACGCGCGGGGCACTAGCGTGCGACTGCTGAGTCGCGACGATTTCCTTGATATGGTCAACACTCTTGGCCAGCAGGACAAGTTCTTCTGCCATGGCCCTATGTTCCAAGTCCAATGTCTGGGCCAATTCACGCAGGTAAATCGGTAACAACTTGCCCCTTGCGTCTTTCGTCAAAAATTCACTCAATGCATCAGCATGTTCATCTATCAGGCCCACAGCACGCGTCAGGCCTTTGAGTTTTGAGTTCCTCAACTGTGCGCTGAGCATATCCGTGGAGACATTGACACTATTAAGAATGTTGCCCACGTTGTGTAGCACGTTGGTAGCAATCTCGGCCATGCCTGCCAAACGTGAGGCATCGACCAGCTTTTTGTGCACGTCTTCGATCGTTCTCTCCGCCTCTTTCAATTTGGAGATGTTTTTAGAGGTACCAAATGTGCCAATGAGGCGTCCATCTCTGTCACGCCAGGGGCACTTTGTCGAGAGATGCCAGTCAGCCTGTCCGTCCGCATTGACTGCGACGATTTCGCTCTTTTCGATCATAGGCTGCCCCGTGCGCAGCACCTCCTGCTCATCTTTTGCGAACTCTGCCGCATGCTCGATGCCGTAAATATCAGCATCTGTTTTACCAATGACATACTCCTTGAACGCATCGACACTCTGCAAATGCGGAGGTAAGGTGTCGTCCGCATCCGCCGGTAACGCAGCACGAAATCGGTTTATTGCCGTTTGCATAAGGCTGCTGATCTCAGAACGGCTGAGCTGAACGAAGCGTGATTGCAGGTCTTTAAAGAATATCGAATCCGGCAGGTTTTCCATAAGTGTCGCGAGTAAATCCCGCTGGTAAGCCAACTCCGCTTCTGCTTGCTTGATAGCCGAAATATCCTTGGTAATACCAAACGTACCAATAATCACACCATCTTTATTGCGTAACGGCATTTTGGTGGTTAGCGCCCAGGTATCCGGTCGGCCGTCTTGCCAAGTTTCCCGCTCCACCTTGTTGATGATGGGTTGACCGGTCCGGATGATTTCCTGTTCATCTTCATACGCAGGGCGAGCATGCTCTTCGGAAAAGATATCGAAATCCGTCTTGCCCACCAGCTCATCTACAGACCTTCCTCCAAATTGGTGGGCCTGAGCCGTGCTGCACTTGATAAAACGCGATTGGATGTCCTTGAAATAAATGTGATCTGGAGAGCTGTTCAACAGCATCCACAACAAGTCTCGCTCGTAAATGAGCTTCTCCTCGGTCTGCTTGCGCTCCGTCACGTCTTGGCATGCCCCTTGGATACGGACAATCAAGCCGGCAGCGTCCCGCGCAGCTTCGCCCATACCGCGAACCCATATGTGCCGGCCTTTGGCCGTGAGCACTTCCAATTCCAAGTCAAAAGACGTGCCCTGCTGAACACATGCGTCAAAGGCATTACGGGCAGCGGCTTGCGATTGTGGAGCATAAAAACCGAAAACCTGCTCAAGCTCAGGAGCCGTGCCTGGAGGCAGGTCATGGATCGCGCACATCTCGTCCGACCAACTAATGCGGTTGTCCGGCAGATCAACAGTCCAACCACCCAGCTGTGCAATGCGTCCGGCCATGTTCAGCAGGGTTTGGTTTAGAGGATTTTCTTTTTCTTGGGCCATGGCAGTATGAAGTCCTCTTGGAAGTTGCTTACATTTGTCATCCCATCTCGGTCCGACAAAGTAGAGTGAAGTGGCATCTAGACCTTCTTGCGCACGATGCAGAACGACACGGAACGCCCCATGCAGGCGGTCGGTTGCTCTTACAAAGGTTGCACTATGCAGGCAAGTAGGCTCTTGGTGGCATCCATATGTAGGGGAATGAGGGTTTTCCCTTGGTGCAACCCACGACAGTTTGCACGGAACCCGATATCACGCGTGGTTGCATTGGGTCAGTTGCCCATCCGCTTGGAGTGAAGCATCCTTACTCATACAGCCTTGTTTCTTTCGGCGTTCAGCAACTGTCTTAACGGCTCTAAGTTCGTGGCAAAGTTGATATGGTTTGCCCACAGAGTTAGATTCTGGGTGTAAAGTGTTTCGAGCGGCTGGGACGGACGGTAGTGCGTTCGACACGCTGCAGGAGGCCAAAGACATATGGATGTTCCAATGCACAACATGCTTGCGTCCCCCCCTTTTTTGTGCGCGACGACCAAGTACTATCTAGGCCCGGCGCGCAAGCGGTACTAAGTATCGTATGAACAGCGCAATACCTGTCCCCTCTGTGGAGCCTCTGGATCAGCACGCAATGTTGGCCAATCTATCCACCGATACCTATCGGCTCTTGATGGATCACGTGCAGGCTGCCGTGTTTGTCGTACAGCATGATCGCTTCATCTATGCGAATCCAAATCTGACCCAACTGTTTGGCTACCCGTTGGAAGAAATGCTTGACGGAATGGATCCTATATTGCTGACAGCGCCAGAGTACCGTGACGCGGTGCGTATGCGTTCGCAGGCGAGGATGGTGGGAGGTGGCGGCGACTTTTACGAGATCGAATGCCTGCGTAAAGATGGGGCACGTTTTTCGGCCCAGGTCCGGGGTATACGGATTGAGTTGCCTGGCGGGGCAGCTAATCTGGTGACCTTGCACGATGTCAGCGATATCAAGCGCACTTCCCGTATTGCAGAGTCCAGGGCGCAGCTGCTAAGCAATGTGGAAGAAGTGGCCCGCATTGGCTCAGCTGAAATGGACCTAGCCACGGGGGCTGTGACGCTGTCCTCTGGAATGTTCAATATTTTCGGTGAAACGCCCAACGAGGCCATCGTGACACGAGATTGGCTGTTTTCGCGGGTACCGGCAGTGGACCGCCCATATGTACAGGCCATCAGCGAAGGAGTTTCTCCTGGTGAAATTTGTGAATTTCAGCACCGCATTGTGCATGCTGATGGGAGCTTGCGCACCGTACTGCACCGTGGTGTCGCCGAGGCCGATATTCAGGGGCGGACCGTGCGATCGGTCACCATATTGCAGGACATTACCGTACAACGCGCCGCTGAGCAACGCCTGGATGCGATGGCCAATACCGATGAGATAACGGGCCTGCATAACCGCAATGCCTTCAGCCAGCGTCTGGAAACGGTGCTGCATGAAGCCGACAGAAAAGAGGCCCAGATTGCCGTACTTGGCATCCAGATCGGTCAATTGAAATTGGTGAGCGAATCTCTGGGTAAGGCGGGTGGAAATCTTTTGCTGGCCGCCGTGGCGATGCGACTGCAAGAAAACATCGAGGCTGGCGATGAACTGGCACATTTTGGCAGCGGCGAATTTGCTGTTCTCAAGGCGCGTGATGGCGCAGTAGATGAAAACATGGCGGTGCAGCTTGCTGCGAACTTGATGGACGCATTAGCTATGCCTTTGGTGGTAGCAGACAACGAAATCAGGGTGAATTGCGCCATGGGAATTGCGTTGTTTCCCATGCATGGCCGGGAGCCTGAAGAACTGTTGAACCACATGCAAGCCGCGACCTACCATGCTGAGGCCAAAGGCAAAAACGAGATTGGTGTCTTTAGTGAGGATATGCAGTCAAAAGCGGTGACACGGCTGGCGTTGGAGTCCGGTCTACGGCGCGCGCTGGAGCGCCAGGAGTTTGAGCTGTATTACCAGCCCAAATTGGATCTTTCGAGCGGTGCGGTCATAGGGGCTGAAGCCTTGTTGCAATGGAATGCACCCGAACTACCGTCGGGTACCCGCTCTGCATTTCTGGATGTTGCGGAAGAGACCGGATTGATCGTGCCCATTGGGGAATGGGTGCTGCGCACATTGTGCGAGCAGTCTTTGGAATGGCAGCGCTTAGGGCTAACGTTAGGGAGGGTGGCGATGAATCTGTCTGCAAGGCAACTGCTGCAGCCCGATATCGTACGGCGTATACAAGCCATATTGACAGAAACCGGACTTGAGCCCCGCTATTTGGGCCTAGAAATCACTGAAGCAGTATTAGTCGGTGAGCGCGTGCACGTAACACGTGTCCTGAGCGAGCTGAACGCCCTGGGTATTGAAATATCCCTGGAGGATTTTGGCACTGGTTACTCCAATCTGAGCTACTTGCGCACCCTTCCCATCAATGTGGTCAAGGTGGACCGTTCTTTTGTACACGATGTCACCGCCGCTTCGCAAGATGTCTCCATTACCCGAGCCATTATCAACATGGCCCACAGCTTGCAAATGAAAGTGTTGGCCGAAGGCGTAGAGACCGAAGGGCAGCTTGCCCTGTTGATAGCAAACCACTGCGATCAAATGCAGGGACACTATTTCAGCGCATCTATATCGGCCAATGCGATGAGTGAAATACTGCGGCAAGGTCGGCAACTGCCCGAACACCTTTTACTACGACGCACGCACCAGCGCACCTTGCTGCTAGTGGACGATGAGGACAATATTGTTGCCGCACTCAAGCGGCTGCTGCGTCGTGATGGCTACCATATCGTGACAGCCAACAGTGGCGCCCAGGGTTTGCAACGATTGGCCGAGCATTCGGTGGATGTAATCGTATCCGACCAGCGTATGCCTGGGATGACAGGTGTGGAATTCTTGCGCCGTGCCAAGGAGCTGTATCCCGATACCGTGCGCATGGTGTTGTCAGGTTATACCGAATTGCAGTCCATCACGGACGCTATCAATGAGGGTGCCATTTATAAGTTCCTGACTAAGCCCTGGGACGACGAACGCTTGCGCGGCCACATTGCAGAAGCCTTTTCGCATAAGGAAATGGCGGATGAGAATCGCCGTCTGGGCAGCGCGGTGATCGTAGCGAACCAGGAGCTGAGTGCGGTGAATGAGCGTTTGCAAAAGCTGCTAGAGGCTCAACAGGCGCAGATCAGCCGGGAATCAAACAGCCTGGTCGTGGCACGCGAGGTGTTGGACTCTATTCCCACTGCTGTCATCGGCCTGGATCTTTCGGGAATGGTGGCTTTCGTCAACGCCGATGCTGAAAAACTGTTTGGCAGTGGCGCACTGTTGCTGGGTTGTGATGCGGAAGAGGTTTTCTCACCCGAGCTGCTGCAAGTTTGGCGTGAGGGAGATGGCAGCTACCACCAACTGCACTTGTTTGAGAAGACCTACGGAGTTGTATGCCGGATGATTGGTGGGGCTGGTCAATCACGAGGCAAGCTTCTAGTATTGACATCAGTCGACGCTCAGTTATCAGTGCACTAGCGATGCAAAAAAATACCATCCCTTTAATAGATGTGCCAGAAGCTGCGGTTCTGGCAGAGCCGGTGCTGGATGCTCAGCAGCAAGTTTTGCTGCCTGCTGGAGCCGTATTAACACCCGCTCTGGTGGCTGGTTTGCGTGATCGTGGAGTGGTCGCCGTGTCTGTGTTGGCGCCTGTTGAGCCGGAATCCGAAGCCGTCCGGGGCGAACGCCAAGTGGCGATAGAACAGCGCCTGCAGTACCTGTTCAGGTATGTACATCAGTCTGGTGAAGCCAACCCGCTGCTTAAATTGGTATCTGCATACCGGCAGGAGAGTATGCCGTGAACACTTTATCGACCGAGGATATTTTGCTTAGCGCGCGTGGTTTACCTGCGCTGCCTGCTATCGTAATGGAGCTAATCCAGTGCATGAACGATCCGCATGTCAACATGGAGCAATTGGCACTAAAGATCTCGCACGACCAAGCCTTGACATCCAAGACGTTGCGCTTGGCGAATTCTTCGTTTTATGGTTTGTCGCGTCAAGTAACTTCGATTGCAGAAGCAACCCCTATTTTGGGTATGCGTACACTGCGCAGCATTGCAATTGCGGCAGGTCTAGTGGATAAGTTGCAACGACAGGCAGATTCCAATTTTGACCTTGCTTCCTTCTGGCGGCATTCAATAGGCACCGCTTTGTGCGCTCGTGCTTTGGCGCAAGTCGCAGGTCTAGACGAAGATACTGCTTTTACCCTAGGTCTGCTCCATGATATTGGCCGCTTGGTCTTAGCCACACGACACAGCAGGGACTATGCCGCAGCCATGGCATACCGGCGTGAGCAAGATTGCTCCAGTCAACAAGCCGAACAGTTTGTATGGGGGACGGACCATACACAGGTTGGAAAAGTGGTAGCTGAGCATTGGAATTTCGCCCCCGCAATTGCAGATGCGATAGCGAACCACCACAATCCTTTGCCTCAGCCGAAAAAAAGCCTGGTCGATGTGCTGCATGTGGCTGACAACATTGTTCATGCGTTGGACTTGTCGCACTACAGGGAGGATATGGTGCCGCCGCTGTCCATGGCTGCGTGGTCTCGCTTGGCGTTGGATGAGAGTGCCTATACCCAAGTGTTCCGGGCTACGGAGGCGCAATATGAATCTATGTGCCAGATTCTCTTAACCTAGGAGACGCATCTTGACTACAAATAGCCATGCTTTGGCTCCCGCTGTGGGAGATGTGGGGGCGCTATCTGATGTGAGCGAAAATTTGACGGGAGACCAGGTTAAGGAGCTACTGCGTGCAAATGAAGAGTTGAAGCAAGTCAATGCTCGACTGTCAGACGCTCAAGACAAACTGATGCAATCCGAGAAGTTAGCATCGATTGGCCAATTGGCTGCCGGTGTGGCCCATGAAATCAACAATCCGATTGGCTTCATTTTTTCTAACTTCGGAACACTGGAGCGTTATCTTGACGATCTGTTCCAGATGCTGTCGGCCTATGAACAAGCCGAACCAGCATTGGCGGGTACGCCGCTGGGAGGGCAGTTGAAGGCTTTACGCGAGAAGGTTGAACTAGACTTTCTGAAAGAAGATATTCCGTCGCTGATGAACGAGTCTAAAGACGGCATCACACGAGTACGCAATATTGTGCAAAATTTGAAGGACTTTTCGCGTGTAGACACCACGCAGGAATGGGTCCAGGCGGACCTGCACCATGGCATTGTTTCGACCTTGAACATCGTAAACAATGAGATCAAATACAAGGCTGATGTGCTCAAAGAATTTGGTGAAATTCCAGATATTGAATGCCTGCCGTCCGAGCTCAACCAAGTGTTTATGAATTTGCTAGTAAATGCTGCGCATTCTATTCAAGTTGAACGGGGCACCATCACAATCCGCACGGGACAAGAAGGCGACAATGTGTGGGTAGAAGTTCAGGACAATGGTGGCGGCATTTCCAAGGAAAATCTGGGTCGGATTTTTGATCCATTCTTTACCACCAAACCGGTCGGCAAGGGAACTGGCTTGGGCTTGTCTCTTTCTTATGGCATTGTGAAAAAACATTTTGGCCATATCGATGTTTCTAGCGAGATAGGCGTGGGAACCCGGTTCAAAGTAACCCTTCCGATAGTTCATCCACGAGAGGCTGAGCTGTGAACACTGCACTCGAATCGGTAAGTAATCAGCCTACGAGTGTGGCGGACGAGAGTTCTGCCGCGGCAGACTTGCCTGCATGGCGAATTCTGTGTGTGGATGATGAGCCGAATATCGTGGCCGCATTACGCCGACTATTTCGCGGTAGTGGTTACAGCGTTATTACGGCAACCAGTGGTGCCGAGGCGCTAGAGCTACTCGCGCAGTCGCCTGTAGACCTGGTTTTCTCCGACATGCGAATGCCAAATATGGATGGAGCCCAATTCCTGGCGCAGGTGCGTGAGCGATGGCCGCTGACCATACGGGTACTTCTTACGGGCTATTCAGACATCAAGTCCACTATTGCGGCAATCAATAGTGGCGAGGTGTACCGCTACATCACCAAACCTTGGGATGATGTCGAAGTTCTTACAACAGCCCGACAAGTATTTGAACGCCAAACACTTGAGCGTGAAAAGCGTCGACTGGAATCCTTGCTCCAAGACAAGAACAAGGAGCTCACCGAGCTCAATGTGACCTTGGAAGAAAAAGTAATAGCGCGCACCAGCGAGCTGTCACTATTGACCCAGAAGTTGAAAAAAAACTATCTGACCTCAATCAAGGTATTTTCCAACGTCATGGAGTGGCGGGGCGGACAATTATCTGGACATGCGCGGCGGGTGGCAGACTTGGCGCGACGTACCGGGCGCGCCATGGGTATGGGCGAAACCGAGCAGCAAGATCTATTTATTGCCTGCTTGGTGCACGACATTGGGCAGATCGGCCTGTCCGACAGCATACTGGCGCGACCCGTGGCGCGGTTGACCGTGGATGAGTTGGCGCTTTACCGCAAGCATCCTGTGCTGGGTGAGCAGGCCTTAATGGCCATGGACGATATGCATGGTGTGGCGACCCTGATTCGTGCACACCACGAACGACATGATGGACAAGGCTACCCTGACGGTATTGCAGGTGATGCTATCCCGTTGGGGGCGCGTATCTTGGCCGTGACGGATACCTATGACGACTTGTTGCATGGTCATCTAAGTACAGGCAACTTGGCCGCGCAGGATGCCCGGGCCATGATTTCCCGTGGGCGGGGCACACAGTTCCATCCCGAAGTGGTGGATGTGTTTTTGCAGGTGCTGCTCAAAGCCTCGTCCGTGGATGAGGCTCCGCCGGTGATGACATCTACAGAGAATCTGCGGCCAGGCATGGTGCTCGCGCAGGATCTACTTTCCAGCGAAGGGGGCGTGCTTATAGCGGCTGACCATGTTTTCTCCGTAGAGTTGATTCGGCGGCTGCGCTTGCGTGAAAGTCGTGACGGAGTGCATATGCTGCTACCTATCAAAAAATCGTCCTGGAGGCCCTGATGCAACAACGGATTTTGCTGCTGGACGATGAAGAGCATGTGCTATCTGCGCTTAAGCGCATGTTGCGGGTGGGTTTTGGTGCGGAGTTAAGAGTTGAAACTACAGTGGATCCCGAATTGGCCTTGGCCAAATTGAAGGAGTCTCATTTTGATGTCGTAGTTTCCGACTTCCGAATGCCCTTGATGAATGGCTCAGAGTTTCTGGCGTTGGTGCGGTATATCCAACCCCATGCGGTACGTATGATTCTGAGTGCCTCGTCCGATTTCGACAGTCTTATGCAGGTGGTTAATGACGTTGAAATATTCCGTTACCTGGTCAAACCCTGGGTTGAAAAAGACTTTATCGACCATGTTCGACAAGCATTGGAGCGAGCCGGGCAGCAGCGCTACGAGCGGGAGTTGGCCGACGTAGGACGGCAGCAATTTAACGAGTTGAGCTCTGTTGAAATAGAAAAAAAGCGCTTGGAAGCCATAGAGCCCGGCATTACCCGCGTGGAGTGGGGCCCGCAGGGGGAGGTCCTGTTGCCTATTCCCCCCCTCACCGACACAAACGACAAAAGTTAAACGCGATAGCTCTTGCAAAGCGTTTGTTGAGTCACTGCGCCCAGGCCGTTGGGGCTATTTTTGTACGTTGGCCAAGAACGGCAAGGGCTCATTCCTGGAAAAATTTTACCGTTGAGTCCCTAGTACACCCTTATATTTTGCGGTGCCCCGATTCAAAGTGCAGGAAGGCCTCGCGTAAATCTGAGCGTAGCATCCCCTCATCCCAGGGTTTGGTAAGAAATTTGTAGATAGCACCGCGGTTGATTGCCTCAGAGACACTGCGCAGATCGGCGTAACCGGAAAGAACTAAACGAACGGTATGAGGATGGAGATCGCGGACTCGCGAAAGAAACTCAGAACCACTCATTTCCGGCATGCGCTGGTCCGAGACAATCACTTGCACCGGATGGATCGATAGAAGTTCCAAGCCTTCCCGTGCACTACTAGCTGTGATGATATCGTAGCCATCCAAACGCAACACGCGTTTGAGCGCAGACAGCACATTCGCTTCATCATCCACCAAAAGCAATGTCCGACGTTCGTGAGTGGGCTGGGGCGGGAGGATCAGGGTCCTCCTCAGTACCAGCAGTTCTTCGAAGTCGTCCGCTGGTAAAGGTCGACTGAAGTAATAGCCCTGCATCTCGTCACAATGGTGTTGACGCAGGTAATTCGCCTGCCCTTCGGTTTCCACGCCTTCGGCGATCACCGACATACGCAAGTTGTGGGCGAGACCAATGATCGCCAAGCATATAGCTGCATCTTCAGGCTCGGTGGTCAGGTTGCGCACAAAGGATTGATCTATCTTCAAGTGATCGATAGGCAAACGCCGCAGTCGACTAAGTGAAGAATGGCCGGTGCCGAAATCATCCAACGATATCTTGATACCAGTCGTCCTTAGCTCTTGCAACGTAGCTGCGGCCTCATCAACACTGTCCATCAACGTGGATTCAGTGATTTCTATTTCTAGGTACTTGGCATCCAGTTGGTTGGCCGCAAGTTCCTGGCGGATAAATTGGACCAAATTCTTCTGGCGAAACTGAAGCGCCGACAGGTTGACTGCCACCGGCGGCACAGATAGGCCACGATCCAGCCAAACACGTTGCTGCCGACAGACGTTCTGGACCACCCATTCACCAAGCGGCAAGATCAGACCCGTTTTCTCAGCCATGGGAATGAATTCCGATGGAGGAACTAAGCCCCGCTCAGGGTGCTGCCATCGTATCAGTGCTTCGGCACCACAAATGTCACCGCCCGCCAAATTGACCCGAGGCTGGAAGTAAACCCTTAGTTCATTGAGCGCCAGCGCCCTCCGGAGTTCAAATTCCATAGTAAAAGTGCGTAATACGCTCGTTCCTTTCTGCTGAACAAAAACGAAACCGGCTGCCCCCTTTAAACTTCACATTTGGTATTCCGCAATAGGTTATCACCTTCAATGCCGTTCTTCAGGGTAATGCTGAAAAAGTCCAAAAATGGCACACGTAGAGGACTGAGCCATGAAGAAGTCGAACAAGTTTTCATCCGAGGTCCGCGAGCGCGTAGTGCGTATGGTGCAGAAGCAATGTTGCTGCAGTCACCCTCAACTGCGATGCACTAACAATGTCTCGTAGACAAAGTTCTGCAGCACGACTTGCTTGGCTGCGTCAATATCGTGGAAGTTAATGCCGTGGGAATACACGGTCTGAAACGTGGCTCCATCGGCGGTACTGCCAGCCGATTGCTGCAGACTGCGGATGGAGGCTGTCGTTGCTATCGTGACCAACTGATCTGCGGTCTGGTCATTCAACGAAAACTCAATAGCTATGACGTCGCCAGTAGTGCCTAGAGACTTGCTGGTGGAGATCAATGCGCCTGAAAGGCTGATATCCGACAGCGTGGCTGTCGTAACGTCTTCGGCCTCTACCGGGCTTTTCACACGCACGGGTAAGTTTGCTTTGACACGAACAGCTTTGCGTAAACCCACTTTTTGGATAGCTGCGGGAAAGGCCAGCAACATAAAGTTGCGAGGCGTTAGCATCACAGACTCAATTCGGCTATCAAAGGTAAAAACGGATACGCCTGTAAAGACCCGTATGACCACCCCCATGCCTTCTTGCAAGGTAACCATGGCGCCATTGTCTTGCGGAATTGTCAGTAACAGGTACTCGCCCGCGACAAAGCCGATCAGCGTTGAGTAATGCACCACAGCGTTATTGCTGTGGTTCAAAAGAATCTGAAGTCGTACGCCAACTTGTAGATTCATGTCTTCGAATTCAATGGTGTTCTTCTTAGTCATATGTATTGCTGGGCCTGCCGCTCGCAGACAAGAGTCTGGCGGCTATGCCGCCGTGTCCATCGCGCAAATTTTAGTCGCTCACATTCCGATCCCCTAAGGCGCAGGAAAGACGGCAAGGTGTCTAAAAAAACGAGAAATGCGGATGTGACAGCGAGAAGCGAACCGTGGGCGTACTGAAGTCATTGAAAGGTACACCGAGTGCAATTTCCCCGGAGGCATGCAGCACGCAGTCATTCCGACGCAACGGTACATCGTTATCGCTGCCGACAAACCGCACCCAGGTGCCGAAGCTGCTCATATCGGTAAGAAAAAATGCCCCTTTACGCCATTCAATCTTGGCATGCAGGCGGGATACACGGGGGTCCTCGATGAAGAATTCGGCAGTTTCGGCCCGCCCCAGATGTACCGGCATAGCTGCAGACGAAAAGCTGCTGCAGTGGTCCAGATAGGCCAGATGGATTTGCCCGGTGGAGCGTTCGACAGGGTGCTCGGTTTGCAGCAACGTGGCCTGCATAGTCAGGAACTCGGACACGGCGCCGTCCTGCCATTCGAGTCGGTATAAAGGCAGGGGCTCCGCCCTGCCCCGTATGCTCACCGGCCCCAGGCGCAAAAAGCGCAGGCCAGAATCATCGCCCAACGCATCGACCAAGGCTTCAGTCATCCAGACCTGGTTGGCACCCGAAAGATCACTCAAGCGAGATGCAACATTGACCGCATCTCCATAGCAGTCACCCTCCACCTCCACCACTTCGCCGTAGGCGATGCCAGCCTTGATTTCCATGCGAATGGCGGCCGGCCATTTCAGCAACCTGAGTTGGTGGCCACGTTGAATGTCGGTCACAGCGCGAACCGCATTTTCTGCATTGATAAAGACGGCCAATACACCGTCGCCCAGCTTTTTCACCACGCGACCCTGGTACGCCACGCAGACGTCACCGATCCATTGCGTCAACCGTGTCACCGTCTGGGCCGCTTTGGCATTGCCAAGAGCTTCATAGAAAGCAGTACTTCCGGTGAGATCGACAAATACGACGGTGGCCTGAACGCCCATGGTGGTAGCGGTGTAGTGATTGTGAAAAGAAAATACGATAGTGCCGTGAAATTATGCGGGCAAAGTGTGGTTCCCCCGCTGGGCTTTCAAGTATTGGAGGCTGATGTTATGCAATCACATGCCTTAAGTATGTTCCAAGCTGGCAAATGAAGGGTTTGCTCTATAAAGACTGCACGGGGCAATTGGGTCTTGGTATAAATGCGGGATTCAGTTACTCGTGCAATACCCACTTATTTGCCTATGGCCGCCCCTAAAAACTCCGTGCTGCTCAGCCTGTTCAGCTTTTTCCGTCCGGAGTCTGGCCGGGTGGATGCTCGGCAGGAGCAGCAGTTGGAGTTGATCCGCTCGACGATGCTGTCTTGCCTGGAGACGGCAGTGGCCGACCCCTCTTACTTGGAACGCAAGATACGTACCGCCAAGGATGTGCAAGTCTTGTGGTACCTGCGCGCGGACCTGATGGCTACTTTGGCCAGCCAGAGCGGGGAAATAGATGCACGCGCCAAGATGGAGCACGTTACACGGCTGTTCCAGGGTGCGTTGCCCCGCAGCCTGAAGGCGCGTCCTAGCTCACTGGGCAGCTAAGCGGTTTTCAGTGGTGATGGGTGTGGTCGTGGCTGGGGTCCGTGCATCCAGACGGCAAATGCCCCCATACGATCAGCGCTTCGCGCCCTTCCACGGCCAGCTCCACCTTGGCACCCACAGGTAGCAAGACCTTGGTGGGAACATGCCCAAATGGCAGCTGGGTCAGAACGGGTACTTTCAGCTGACTGCGCAGCCAGGACAACACCGTCGCCATCCGGAAGTTGCCATCATGCGGCACCTTGGTGAAACCGGTGAACTGCCCCAGCACCACCGCCTTTTGGCGCGCCAGCACACCGCTGTACAGCAACTGGGTCAGCATGCGCTCGATGCGATACGGGTGCTCGCCCACGTCCTCCAGAAACAGCACGCCGCCCTGGATGTCCGGGAAATATGGCGTACCGATCTGCGACACGAGGACTGAAAGATTACCACCCCACAGCGTAGCGTCTTTGATATAAAAACTGCCGCTAGCGCAATCAGAATCTGCGCTGGCAGCTACTGAATCAATAGCAAGTTGAGCATCTTCGCGGCCCAGTCGCCAGCCGGTGCCCTCGCCCTGCCCTTCGACCAGGTCGTCGAAGCAGGCTTCCATGATGTCGTCCGGCAGCTCCGCCGTGCCGAAGTCTTCGCCCAATGCCGGCCCGGCCCAGGTGATGGCACCGGTTTGCGCCAGCAGCGCGTTTTGCAAAGCTGTGAAATCGCTGAACCCGACAAACTGCGTGCCGTGATGGATGGCATGGGTCACGGCAGCGTAGTCGATCTGGCCTAGCAGGCGCGTCAGTCCGTAGCCACCGCGTGAAATCAACGCAACGTCGGCACCACTTGCGGCCGCACGGTGGATGGCGGCAACGCGGGTGGCATCGTCGCCGGCAAAGCGCATATGGCTCTTGAGGGCATCGGTGTCGATTTCCACCGTATGGCCCAGGGATTTGAGGCGGGCGACGCCGCGTTTGAAAGCAGCCTTGTCGCGCACTGCGCCAGAGGGGGAGTAAATATAGATATGTTTAGTCACGCGCAGGAGTATCCCATTGGCCGATCAGGCAGGATTGAAATAGGTGGCGGCCTGCTGCGCCGCTTGCAGTCCCGGTGGGCAAGCCAGTTGAAGCGTCTGCCCATGCCATGTGCCGGGCACAGCTTGAGTGCCCTGCTCCGCTGCCCAGCGGGCCCATGCACGCGGAGCTGCACGATGCCCGGGATCAGGAAAAGGGGCATCGTCTGCCATATGCGCGGAGGCCGGCTGCAACACCAACAAGCCTTGAAAAACCTCGGGCATCTTTGTCAGCAAGGCCTGGCCCAACGGGTCACCCGCTTGTAAAACCAGCACTACGCGGTGCAGCGCCAGGTGCTGCACCCATTCCCGCAGGATGCGGCAATGCCAGTCCAGACTGTGTAAAGTCTCTTTCTTGGGTTTGTCGCTGCGGCCAAACCCGACCAGGTCAGGCACCAGCACGCGCTGTCCCGCCGCCAGCAATGGCGACAGCATCTGCCGGTACTGGTACCCCCAACCGGAGGCGCTGTGCAGGCAAACATAGCTGAGACCCGCAGCGTGCGGGCCCTCGTCAACGTAGGCCATGCGCAAGCCCGCGAGCGCAGGCAGATCGCTGATGTACTGCGTGGCCCATGAAAAATCGGCCAAGCCGGCAAACTGGGCTTTTGGCGTGCGCAAAGCATCTTCACGTAGTACGTGGCGCGCCTGGCGTTGCGCTGCCCGCCGCTGCTGAAAAAAGTCTTGCAGCAGTGCGGCGCATTCTTCAGCCAGCATGCCGCCGTGCACCTGGGTCTGGTGGTTCAGCTGGGACTGGGCGAATACGTTCAGCACCGATCCGGCCGCACCGGTCTTAGGGTCGGCTGCGCCAAACACCACGCGTTGCAGCCGTGCGTGCAGCATGGCGCCACTGCACATGGTGCAGGGCTCCAGGGTGACGAACATCTCGCAGCCGTCCAGCCGGTAATTGCCCAACGCCTGGGCTGCTGCACGCAGGGCGACGATTTCGGCATGGGCTGTGGGGTCATGACTATCCACGGGCGCATTGCGCCCGCTGGCAATCACCTTGCCATCTTTCACGACCACGGCGCCGACAGGCACCTCACCAGCAGCCGCGGCCAGACCTGCTTCAGCCAGGGCCAGCCGCATTGCATCGGCGTCACTCAAGGCCATGTTTGCTATGAATTAAGTAGCAACTGCCACAGATAAAACCTGCGCCAACTGCCAAAAACATCAAGGTTTTTCATCGGGCAGCATGCGCGGCTGCTGCAAGGCTGCATCCACCGCCTGTTTGACCTGCTGAGGCATGTTTTGCGCCGAGGCGGCGGCCTGCGGCGTTTGCACCGCAGGTGCCAGCTGCTTCTTGGCCAGCAGACCCAGCACAAGCACTACCAGCAGCAAACCCAGGAGGCTAAAAATAGTGCGCATGGTTCAGGTCCGATGGATCAGCCTTATTCCCACTCGATGGTGGCTGGCGGCTTGCTCGATACGTCGTAGGTCACGCGGTTGATGCCACGCACTTCGTTGATGATGCGGCCAGACACCTTCTTCAGCAACGCATAGGGCAGCTCGGCCCAATCGGCGGTCATGAAGTCGCTGGTTTGCACGGCGCGCAGGGCCACCACATAGTCGTAGGTACGGCCGTCGCCCATCACGCCCACGCTCTTCACCGGCAGAAACACGGTAAAGGCCTGGCTGGTCAGTTGGTACCAGGTTTTGCCCGTAGCTTCGTCCTTGAAGTTGTGCAACTCTTCGATAAAGATCGCGTCGGCACGGCGCAGCAGGTCGGCGTATTCCTTCTTGACTTCGCCCAGGATCCGCACACCCAGGCCGGGGCCGGGAAACGGGTGGCGGTACACCATGTTGTATGGCAGGCCCAGGGCCACGCCAAGTTCGCGTACCTCGTCTTTAAACAGCTCGCGCAGCGGTTCCAGCAACTTCAGACCCAACTGCTCGGGCAGGCCGCCAACGTTGTGGTGGCTCTTGATGGTGACGGCTTTTTTGCTCTTGGCGCCGCCGGACTCGATCACGTCGGGGTAAATCGTGCCCTGGGCCAGCCATTTAGCGCCCTTGGCGCCCTCGCCTTTCAGCTTGGCGGCCTCTTGTTTGAATACGGTGACGAACTCGCCGCCGATGATCTTGCGCTTGGCTTCGGGGTCGCTCACACCGGCCAGTTTGCCCAGGAACAGGTCGGAAGCATCGGCGCGGATGACCTTGGCGTGCAGCTTGCCGACGAACATGTCCATCACCATATCGCCTTCGTTCAGGCGCAGCAGGCCGTGGTCGACGAACACGCAGGTCAGCTGGTCGCCGATGGCGCGGTGGATCAGGGCCGCGGCCACCGACGAATCGACGCCGCCGGACAGACCCAGGATCACTTCTTCGTCACCCACCTGCTCGCGGATGTGCGCTACGGCTTCGCTGATGTAGTCGCCCATCACCCAATCGGGCTTGGTGGCGCAGATGCCCAGCACAAAGCGGTTCAGCAGCGCCTGGCCTTGCACGGTGTGCGTGACTTCGGGGTGGAACTGCACGGCATAGAAGTTACGGGCTTCGTCGGCCATGCCGGCGATCGGGCAGCCGTCGGTGCTGGCCATTAGCTTGAAGCCGGGTGGTAGCTCGGTCACCTTGTCGCCGTGGCTCATCCAGACGTTCAGCATGCCCTCGCCTTCGGGCGTGGTGAAGTCGGCAATGTCTTTCAACAAAGCGGTATGGCCGCGGGCGCGCACGGCCGCAAAGCCGAATTCGCGGGTATGGCCGGTTTCCACCTTGCCACCCAGCTGCTGGGCCATGGTTTGCATGCCGTAGCAGATGCCCAGCACTGGCAGACCCAGTTCGAACACTACCTGGGGCGCGCGGTCAGTGGTGTCTTCGGTCACGCTGGCGTGGCTGCCGGACAGGATGACGCCCTTCAGATTGCCGTCTGCGGCGTAATTGCGAATCCACTCGTCTGTCACATCGCAGGGATGGACTTCACAGAACACATGGGCTTCGCGTACACGGCGGGCGATGAGTTGGGTGACTTGGGAGCCGAAGTCGAGGATAAGGATTTTTTGGTGCGTAGACATGAACGGACGTGAGGTCAAAATCAAAAACGGGCAGCGCGTGGGCTGCCCGGATGGGGTTACTTACCGTATGCCTTATTCCGAACGGTAGTTCGGGGCTTCCTTGGTGATCTGCACATCATGGACATGGCTTTCGCGAATGCCGGCAGAGGTGATTTCCACGAACTCGGCCTTGTTCTTCATGTCGTCGATAGTGGCGCAGCCGCAATATCCCATGCTGGCGCGGATACCGCCGGCCATTTGGAAAATGATGGACACCATAGAGCCCTTATAGGGCACGCGACCTTCGATGCCTTCGGGTACCAGCTTGTCGGCGTTCGGGTTACCCGTGCTGACTTCCTGGAAGTAGCGGTCGGCACTACCTTGCTGCATGGCGCCAATGCTGCCCATGCCACGGTAGCTCTTGTAGCTGCGGCCTTGAAACAGCACCACCTCACCCGGAGCCTCTTCGGTGCCGGCGAACATGCCGCCCATCATCACGGTGCTAGCGCCTGCCGCAATGGCTTTGGCGATGTCGCCGCTGTAGCGGATGCCACCGTCGGCAATCAGCGGTACGCCGGAGCCTTGCAAGGCGGTCGCCACGTTGTCGATAGCCATGATTTGTGGCACACCCACACCCGCCACGATACGGGTGGTGCAAATGCTGCCGGGGCCAATGCCAACCTTGACTGCATCGGCGCCGGCTTCGGCCAGCGCCAGAGCCGCCGCGCCGGTGGCGATGTTGCCGCCGATCACGTCGATTTGTGGGTAGTTTTGCTTGATCCAACGCACGCGGTCAATCACGCCCTTACTGTGGCCGTGGGCGGTGTCTACCACGATCGCGTCCACGCCGGCACGAACCAGGGCTTCAACACGCTCTTCGGTGCCGTCACCCACGCCAACCGCAGCGCCTACGCGCAACTGGCCTCGGGCATCACGTGCGGCATTGGGGAAGCTGGTCTGCTTGGTGATGTCCTTGACGGTGATCAGGCCCTTGAGCTCGAATGCATCGTTGACCACCAGCAGGCGTTCCAGCTTGGACTTGTTCAGCAATGCCTTGGCTTCGGCCAAGGAGGCGCCTTCCGTCACGGTGACCAGCTTTTCGCGTGGCGTCATGATCTGGCTGACTGGCACGTCGTAGCGGGTTTCAAAACGCAAATCGCGGCTGGTGACGATGCCGACCACCTTGCCGCCATCGCAGACCGGAAAGCCCGAAATGCCCAGCTGTGCCGACATATCGATCACCTGGCGCACGGTGTGGCTCGGGGTGATGATGACAGGATCACGCAGCACGCCGGACTCGTAGCGCTTGACCTTCAGCACTTCAGCGGCTTGCTGCTTGGGGGTGAAGTTTTTGTGCACGATACCCATGCCGCCCTCTTGTGCCATGGCAATAGCCAGACGGGCTTCGGTCACCGTGTCCATGGCGGCAGACACCAGGGGCAGGTTCAGGGTAATGTTGCGGGATAGACGGGTGGCAAGAGACGTGTCCTTGGGCAGGACTTGGGAGAACGCTGGCACCAACAACACATCGTCGAAAGTGAGCGCTTTTCCTAGCAGGCGCATATCAAAGCTCCAAAAGTCGTATTGTACTAGCCCGCAGCAGGGGTATTTTTTGCGCAACAGCAGCGCTCGGAGAAGCTGTAGGGCCAAAGCATTCATACCCTTGCAGGCATGCGGCCGCTAAACTAGCGGCATGAAATTGCACAAAATGCTCGTAGTCGCTTTGGGATGTGGGCTGTCGTTGGCGGCTTTTGCGCAATGGCAGTGGATGGATAACACCGGAAGCAAGGTTTTTAGTGACCGCCCGCCACCACCCGACATTCCCGCCAAAAATATTTTGAAGCAGCCAGGCGGCACTCTGAAGATCAAGGCCGCAGCGCCGGAGGTACCGGCTTCTGCCGCATCCGCCCCCAAGATCAGTGGCGTGGACAAGGCCTTGGAAGAGAAAAAGAAGCAGGCAGAAGACGCGGAGGCCGCCAAGCGCAAGGCCGAAGCGGATAAAAATGCCGCGGCCAAGGCAGAGAACTGCACCCGCGCCCGCCAATCCAAGATTCAATACGATTCCGGCATACGCATTGCGCGCGTAAATGAAAAAGGTGAACGGGAAATTTTGGACGACGCTGCGCGCAATGCCGAATCGCAGCGCATCCAGGACGTAATCAACGCCGACTGCAAATAAAGCTGTAGACCTAGCTTAATAGCCCGATTTAGCCCCGGCTCGCTTCTGGGCAAACAAACCGGTGGTACGCGCGCCCTGACGCTTGAAGCGGGTGCGCCGCGCTTCCATAGGGTCTGCTGTCAGGGGACGGTAAATTTCCACCCGGTCGCCGTCTTCCAGTACCAGCTTCAGTTGCGCCTTGCGACCCCAAACACCCAGCGCTGCCTCGGAGAGATTGATGTCGGGAAACCGTGTCAGTACATCGCTGGCTCGCACGGCATCTTCCAGGCTGGAGCCCTGCGGCAACAACAACGAGCGTTCGAAAACCTCCCGCGGCGCCGACGAATACACCAGCGTGATGTTGATGTTCACCCGTACACCTGCTCGGCGCGTTTGACAAAGGCATCCACCAGACTGCCTGCGATGCGATCAAACACGGGCCCCACCAGGGCCGACAAGGCCACGCTGTCAAAACCGTAGTTCAGCTGCAGGTCCACGCGGCAGGCGCGTTGCTGGCCGTCGCCCACGGGGGTGAATTGCCAGTCGCCGTCCAAGTTGGAGAATGGGCCTTTGACGAGCTTCATACCCACCCGGCGCCCCGGCACATGGGTGTTCTGGGTGGTGAACTTCTGATGCAGGCCGCTGAAAGCAATACCCACTTCGGCGGTCATGCCGTTCTCATCCTGGGCCAGCACAGAGGCGTGGTCGCACCAGGGTAAAAACTGCGGATACAGCTCAACTTGGGTGACAAGCTTGAACATTTCCTCGGCGCTGTACCAGATCAGGACGGACTTATGGACGTTTTTCATAGAATGGAAGGCTGCGCGGAATTGTAAAACCTGCACCGCACGCTTTCCGACTTGTACCCCATGGCCAAAAAACCCGATACCAACACCCGCATTGCCGACAATAAAAAGGCCGCTTTCAACTACTTCTTTGAGGAGCGCATTGAATGCGGGCTGGTGCTTGAGGGGTGGGAGGTCAAGTCGCTGCGTGAAGGCAAGGTGCAACTGACCGACGGCTATGTCGTGGTGCGCAATGGCGAACTCTTCATCATCGGCTGCCAGATCCACCCCTTGAATTCGGCCTCCACCCACATCAGCCCGGACAAGGTGCGCACCAAGAAGCTGCTGCTGCACAAAGAGCAGATCAAGAAGCTGATCGTCAAGACCGAACAAAAGGGCTACACGCTGGTGCCGCTAAACCTGCATTGGAAAGGCGGCAAGATCAAATGCGAAATCGCGCTGGCCAAGGGCAAGGCCGAGCATGACAAGCGCGACACCATCAAGGACCGCGAAGGCAAGCGCGAGGTGGAGCGCGCAATGAAGTCGCGCCAGCGCTAGGCGCGTGCGGGCGGCGCTATCGCCGCTATCGCCGTCTACCCCCTGGTAAAAGCCGCTGGCTTCCGCCCAGGATGTTCGTTAGCATGGGCCTGGCACTCTGTAACGAAAGCTCACCATGAAATTGCGCAACCAAATTCTTTCTCTGGGCTTGGTCGGTGTTCTCATGGCCGGACTGGTGGGAGGCATCGGTTTGCTCAATGCCAAACGTCTGACCACGGCCATCAATGGCTCCATCGGCATGGGGGTTGCACTGCAAAGCAGCCAGGAGGCGGACATGATGCACGACGCCGTGCGCGGCGATGTGCTGCTGGCCCTGCTGGGAGCGACCAGCAAGGACGAAGGCCAGATTGACGAAGCCAAAAAAGGTTTGTCCGAGCACGCCAAAATATTTAACGATGCGCTGAAAACGCTGCAAGGTCTGCCCATATCGCCCGAGGTCAAGGCTGTCGTCGATAAGACCTTGCCGATGGTGAAGAGCTACACCGACTCTGCCGCCGTAGTACTGGGCCAGGCATCCACCGACCTGGCAGCCGCACAAGCCGCCGTGCCGGCCTTCCAGAAAGCCTTTGCCGACCTGGAAAAGCAGATGGCCGAACAGTCCGACGCCATCGAGAAAAGTGGCCACGACATGAACCAGGAAGCGCAGGACCAGGCCAACCAGTCCCTGGTGCAAATTGGTCTGGCCCTGGCCCTGGCCAGCGCCGTGCTGGTGGTGGCGGCGCTCTGGCTGGCCAAATACCTGGCGCAACCCATGGCCCACGCCATGCACATCGCCGACCAGCTATCAAAGGGGGATTTGTCGGTCGCGGTGCAGCCTGCAGGCAACGAAGAAACCATACAGCTGCTCAAGTCCATGGCGCACATGCAAGCCAATTTTGCGGGCATCGTGCACAGCGTTAAAAGCAATGCCGAAAGTGTGGCCACGGCCAGCGCAGAAATCTCTCAGGGCAATCACGACCTGAGCGCGCGCACAGAAAACCAGGTCAGCGCGCTGGAACAAACCGCCGCGTCCATGGAGGAACTGGGCTCCACCGTCAAACAGAATGCCAGCAACGCCCAGCAAGCCAACCAGTTGGCCCAGAACGCATCCACCGTGGCCGTGCAAGGCGGTCAGGTAGTAGGCCAGGTGGTGGAAACCATGAAGGGCATACATGACAGCTCGACCAAGATTTCCGACATCATCAGCGTGATCGACGGCATTGCCTTCCAGACCAATATCCTGGCCTTGAATGCTGCCGTGGAAGCCGCCCGCGCGGGCGAGCAAGGTCGCGGCTTTGCCGTGGTGGCCAGCGAGGTGCGCAGCCTGGCCGGACGCAGCGCCAACGCGGCCAAGGAGATCAAGTTTCTCATCAACGACAGTGTGGAGCGGGTAGCCCGGGGCACCAGCCTGGTAGACCAGGCCGGTAGCACCATGACCGAAGTAGTGGGTGCCATTCGCAAGGTCACCGACATCATGGGCGAAATCAGCCGGGCCAGCAACGAACAGTCAGTCGGCGTGTCACAGGTCGGTGAAGCCGTCACCCAAATGGACCAGGCCACCCAGCAGAACGCGGCCCTGGTCGAAGAAATGGCCGCCGCCGCCAGCGGGCTCAAGACCCAGGCTGACGGCCTGGTGCAAGCCGTGGCTGTGTTCAAACTAGCCTGATCTGAGGCAATGGGGGAACTTCAGCGCGCGCGCCGTATCATTCAGGGCATGCGTTATTGGCTTTGGTTTCTGCTCATCGTCTCGCTGCCCTTGCGTGCCTGGGTGGGTGATGCCATGGCTTTGGAAATGCTGAAGCCCCACCCAGCCGCTATGCAAAATATAGCTACTGGCGCAGCTATTACCAGCGCCAGCGCTGTTTTTGATGAGGATATGCCAGCCGAACACATGGATTGCGCCGGCCATTCCAGTCAGCCCGAACCCGATGCGGCGCCCCACTGCGGCGATGGCAGCTGCAGCCTGTGCCAGGTCTGCCACTCCGTGGCAACGGCGGCGTCCATACCAGTCTCGGCGCTGGCGTGGACACCCCATGTACGGCCCCATGCGGGCGGCACGCCGTACGCCAGCGCCGCCGCCGCACTAGCGCTGAAACCACCCATTTCCTGAACTCCCTAGCCGTAGTCCGTCTGTACTGCGCCTGATGGCGCTTGTGCGGGGCGGATAACGGTGGCCTGCCGGCCACCTCGCTCGTGTTGTTCAGGAGAATTCTGTGAAAAAAATGTCTTTCGTGGCGGGCACGCTGTTGTGCACGCCCGTCTTTGCCCAGCTGCCATCGGCGGCTGACCCCAGTATTACCGTGCCGCCCGTGGCCTACCGCTCGGTCTTTGCCAGTACCCCTGCCGGCATGGAAATGCAGGCCAGCGACTGGAAGGAGGCCAACGCCCAGGTCGGCCAGTTCCGCCGGGGCCACGCGGATGTCTTGAAGTGGGAGCAGGCCCAGCGCCCGACCACGCAGTCCAATGCATCCAAGCGGTAGCCGTATGCGAATCGCTAAGCTCAAACCTATCAGCACGGCCCTGGCCCTGCTGACCCTGGCCGGCTGCGCCTCGCTCTCACCCGATGGTGGCCTGGCTGACGTGCAAAAGCTGGCCCAGGGTAAGACCACTGGCGCGCCCGTGCTACTCAGCCAGGACCCGCAGGCATCAAATACCGCCGTCGCCGAGCTGCTGGCGCAGCCATTGCAGGCCGAAGCAGCGGTGCGCATCGCCCTGCTCAATAACCCCAGGCTGCAAGAGTCGCTGGCCACGCTGGGCGTGAGCGATGCCGACCGGGTACAGATGGGGCGTCTGCCCAACCCGCACTTCGCCATCGGCCGCTTCACAGAGGGCGATAGCCGCGAGATCGAGCGCATGCTGAGCTTCAATGTGCTGGGCCTGCTGACCCTGCCCTGGCGCGCCCAGTGGCAGGGCCAGCAACATGAACTGGCCAAGCTGCAGGCCGCGCAAGACGTTGTGCGCCTTGCGGCCGACACCCGCAAGGCCTGGATCAACGCCGTGGCCGCCCAGCAAAGTGCCCGCTATCTACGCGATGTCAAAGAGGCAGCCGAAACCGGTGCCGAACTGGCCCGGCGCATGGCCCGCACCGGCAACTGGAGCCGCCTGGAGCAGGCCCGCGAACAGGTCTTCCTGTCCGATGCCACGGCCCAACTGGCCCGTGCCGAGCAAAAGGCCTTCAGCGAACGTGAAAAGCTCACCCGCCTGCTCGGCCTGTGGGGCATGCAAGCCAGCTTTAGCCTGGCCGAGCGCCTGCCCGATCTCCCGAAAGCTGCGACCGAGATGGACGACATTGAGGCCCGCGCGCTGCGCGAGCGCCTGGATGTGCGCTCCGCCATTGCCGAGTCGGACTTTGTCGCGCAGCAAGCCGGTTTCCAACGGGTCGAGGGCTATCTGGATGGCCTGACCCTGACGGCCACCCGTAACACCAGCTTCAACAACGCCAGCGGCGAGAAAACCGCCAAGCGTGGCTGGGAGCTGGAACTGCCCTTGCCCTTGTTCGACTGGGGCGGTGCGCGCAACGCCCGGGCCCAGGCCGTGTACCGGCAGTCCACGGCACGGGTGCGCCAGGCAGCGGTGCAGGCCCGCTCGGAGGCACGCGAAGCCTATTTTGGCTACCGCAGCACCTACGACCTGGCCGTGCACTACCGCGACCAAGTGGTGCCGCTGCGTCAGCTAATCCATGAAGAGCTGGTGTTGCGCTACAGCGGCATGCTGGCCAGCGTGTGGGAGCTGTTGGCCGATACCCGCCAGCAGGTTCTGGCCGTCAACAACGCCCTGGAAGCCCAGCGCGACTTCTGGCTGGCCGAGGCCGATCTGCAGACCACCCTCAGCGGCACCTCGCCTGGCGCGTTAGCGTCTTCTGCCTCCGGCGCCAGCGCCGAGGCCCTCACATCGCAAGGACATTGATATGGACCGTAGAACTTTTTTTGGTGGCACGGCCTTCTCTGCCGTGGCGGCTGCCAGCGTCAGCCGGGTTGCTTTGGCCGCGCTACCCGTGCCGGTGATCACCACCACGCCCGTTACCGCGCCGCCGCTGCAGCCCAGCACCGGCCAACCCTACAACCCGGTGGTCACCCTGAATGGCTGGACCTGCCCCTGGCGCATGAACGCCGGAGTGAAGGAATTCCACCTGGTGGCCGAGCCGGTGGTGCGTGAAATCGCCCCCGGCATGAACGCCACGCTATGGGGCTACAACGGCCAGTCGCCCGGCCCGACCATTGAGGTGGTGGAAGGTGACAAGGTGCGCATCTTCGTCACCAACCGCCTGCCCGAACACACCACCATCCACTGGCATGGCCAGCGCCTACCCAATGGCATGGATGGCGTGGGCGGACTGACCCAGCCGCAGATACCGGTCGGCAAAACCTTTGTCTACGAATTTGTGGCGCGCCGGCCCGGCACCTTCATGTACCACCCGCATGCGGATGAAATGGTGCAGATGGCCATGGGCATGATGGGCTTCTGGGTCACGCACCCCAAGGCCAGCCACCCGCTGATCAGCAACGTGCAGCGCGACTTCTGCTTTCTGCTGAACGCCTACGACATCGCCCCCGGCAGCACCACGCCCCGGCCCAACACCATGCTGGACCAGAACCTGTGGACCTGGAACAGCCGCGCCTTCCCCGGCATAGACAGCCTGAACGTGCGCCTGGGCGACAAGGTTCGCATCCGCGTGGGCAACCTGACCATGACCAACCACCCCATTCATCTGCACGGCCACGAGTTCGTGGTCACCGGCACCGATGGTGGCCCAGTGCCAGTCAGCGCCCGTTGGCCCGAGGTAACGACCGACATCGCCGTGGGCCAGATGCGCCAGCTGGAATTCGTGGCTGACGAGGAAGGCGACTGGGCCCTGCATTGCCACAAAAGCCACCACACCATGAACCCCATGGGCCACAACGTGCCCAATATGATCGGCGTGGACCACCGGGGCCTGGTGCAAAAAATCCAGAAACTGGTGCCCGACTACATGCTGATGGGCGAGCGCGGCATGGCCGACATGGGCGAGATGCAAATGCCCATCCCCGACCAGACCCTGCCCATGATGACCGGCACCGGCCCCTACGGTCCGCTGGAAATGGGCGGCATGTTCACCACGCTGAAGGTGCGCAAAGACCAAAAGCCGGGCAGCTACGCCGACCCCGGCTGGTACACCCAGCCCCACGCCAGCCAGGCATTCGAATGGACCGGCGCCCTGGCCGAGCCGACGCGCCCCGCCCCGATACCGCCCGGTGATGCCATGCAGGTCCGCAAGCCCGGCAGCGGCCATGAAAACCATTGAGTCCCATGTTCACTATTAAAACCATAGCTACTCCCGCAGGTACTACCTGCGCCAGAGCCCTATTTTCCTTAAACCACCCAGCACTGAAAAAACCTATGCGCACACCCTACCCTAGCCTGATCGCCGCCCTCATCGCCCTGTCTTGTACGGCCAGTTGGGCCCACGGCGACGAAGCCCATAACAGCCAAATGGCTGCAATGAAAAAAGAGCAAAAAGCTTGGGGCGTTGCCGGCGATGCCCAGGCCGTGACGCGCACCGTCACGCTCAGCATGACCGACGCCATGCGTTTCGAGCCCAACCAGATCAGCGTGAAAAAAGGTGACACGGTGAAGTTCGTCATCCAGAACAGCGGCGCCATGCAGCATGAAATCGTCATCGGCACCAAGAAGGACCTGGACGCACACGCCGCCATGATGGCCAAGTTTCCCAATATGGAACATGACGAGCCCCACATGGCCCATGTGGGCGCGGGCCAGACCGGCACCCTGGTCTGGACCTTCAACCGAGTCGGCAGCTTCGACTTCGCCTGCCTGATCGCCGGCCATTACCAGGCCGGCATGACCGGAAAAATCACCGTCGCTGCCCAATAACCACCACACCAAACCTGAAAGGAATTTTCATGCGCAACACTTCCCGACTCTTTACCGCTCTCGCATCCGCCGTCTTCAGTGCTGGCGTGCTGGCCCAGGCCGCCCTGCCCCTAGTGGATGGCGAGGTCCGCAAGGTGGACCTGTCCGCCCAGAAGATCACGCTGAAACATGGCGAAATCAAAAACCTCGACATGCCGGCCATGAGCATGGTGTTCAAGGTGAAGGATCCAGCCCTGCTGGACAAGGTGAAGGCCGGCGACCGCGTGCAGTTCACCGCCGAGGACGTGAACGGCGCGCTAACGGTGGTGTCGATTGAGCGTGTAGCGCCCTGATCTGAAGAGTCTTACCAGGCCCCTTTGGGCTGTTTCGCCCGCACGGCGGCCGAGATCGCGGCCACCGCGTCCGGGCGGACGCCCAACTGGGCGAAATCGATGGCGCTGAGCTGTTGTTGGTTCTTCAGCAACGGGTCGGCACCTTCGTCCAGCAGCAGGCGCACGGCGTCGGTGCTACCGTAGCGCGCGGCCATCATCAGCGGCGTCGTGCCGTTGGGTGACGCGGCGTCGATATAGGCGTCGTTGTCCAGCAGCAGGCGCATCACGGCCACCTGGCCGCGCGTGGCGGCGTAGTGCAAGGGCGCCCAGCCGACCTTGTTGACGTCCGCGCCCTTGTCGATCAGCTTCTTGCACAGGTCCAGCTCGCCGGCCAGCGCGGCGATCATCAGCGCGCTTTCGTCCTTGGGGTTGCGGGTTTCGGCTGCGATCTGGGGCCAATCCAGCAAAGCGTCAGCCGCCTTGTAGGACTCGCTCTTGATGGCCAGGAACAGGCCGGACAGGCCTTGCTCGTTGCTGGTATTGCCATCAAATCCGCGCTGCAGCAGCGCCCGGACGTCGCTGGCATTGTCACGCTTGATGGCGGTGAAAAAGTCTTCAAAAGAGCCCGCGTTTGCAACACTAAACCCTATAAAAACAAATAGATAGGCCAGCTTCTTAAAGTATTGCATCATGCCAAAACCCCGCTGAACAGTCGGTCAAAATTGGCGCTGGTAGCTTGCGCTACTTCTTCCACCGGGATGTTCTTGATCTGCGCGATCTGCTGCGCCACATAAGGCACGTACGAGGGGTTGTTGGTTTTGCCACGGAAGGGCACGGGCGCCAGATACGGGCTGTCGGTCTCGATCAGGATGCGGTCCATGGGCACCAGGGCCGCCACATCGCGTATGTCCTGCGCCGTCTTGAAGGTCAGGATGCCCGAGAAGGAAATGTAGAAGCCCAGGTCCAGCGCGGCGCGGGCCACCATGTCGGTCTCGGTAAAGCAGTGGAATACGCCGCCAGCCGCACCGGCCGAGCCGTCTTCACCCTCCTCCCGTAGGATGGCCAGGGTGTCATCCGAGGCGCTACGGGTGTGAATCACCAGCGGCTTGGCGGCCTGGCGTGCGGCGCGGATATGGGTGCGGAAGCGCTCGCGCTGCCACTCCATATCGGCTACGGTGCGCTCGCCCAGGCGGTAGTAGTCCAGCCCGGTTTCGCCTATAGCCACCACACGTGGCAGCGCAGCGCGCTGAACCAGGTCGTCCAGCGTAGGCTCCTGCACATCGTCGTTGTCAGGATGCACGCCGACGGTGGACCAGAAGTTGTCATAGCCGGTGGCCAGGGCATGCACGTCGGGAAACTCTTCCAGCGTGGTGCAGATGCACAGGGCGCGGTCTACACGCGCGGCGGCCATAGCGGTACGGATGGCGGGGAGCTGCGCGACCAGGTCGGGCATGCTGAGGTGGCAATGGGAATCGGTAAACATGGCGACCGCCAGAGGGGCGGTGGTTGCGGTGAAGGCGGTGGAACGGCGGGGCTTAAATAGTCTGCGTAGGCCGATCCGAGCCCAGGTGGGCACCCAGGATCTCTTCGATCTTGAGCTTGAGCAAGCGGGCTTTTTCGTCCTTGGGGAACTGAATGCCCACGCCCTGGGTACGGTTGCCGGCTGCGCGCGGTGGTGTAACCCAGGCCACGCGCCCGGCGATGGGGTGGCGCTGCGGGTCATCGGGCAGGGACAACAGCACGTACACATCGTCACCCAACTGGTATTCCCGCGTGGTCGGCACGAACAGCCCGCCCTGGGTGAACATCGGGATGAAGGCGGCATACAGCGCACCCTTTTCCTTGATGGCAAGCTGGATGACGCTGGGACGGGGCGAGGCGTTGTTACTGCTCATTGGCAAGCACCATGGATAGCGTTAAAGACGCGAGTTTAGGACGTTTTGGGCCCGGCCCACCAAAGACTCCAGCAGCAGCCCCGCATTGAACGGGTGCTCCACCACGCGGGCGGTGGCGTTCAGGTCCTTGGCCCACTGGGTTAGCAGCTTGCCGGACGGTGCTGATGGCAGATCCTTGGCGGCAAAAAAACGCGGCGCAGCACCTACGCGTACCAGCAGCAGGTCGTGGCAAAGCTTTTGCAGCGCGTCCACCACCTGGGCCGGCCCCCAGTCGGCAAACGTGGTCAGCACACCCTGGGCCACAGCGCGCGGCAGGGCCGACCAGCTCTGTGCTGTACGGCCAGCCTGGGCCCATTGCAGCGCATCTTCGGGGCGGCCACCGGCGGCGGCCAGCAGCACAGGCGCGTCGGCCGCGGGTACGCCCTGGGCCTGTAGCCAGGTTGTGGACTCGACCGTATCGGGCCAGACCATGTTGTGACCCATGCAGCGGCTGCGGATGGTGGGCAGCAGTTGGTGGGCGGCGCCCGTGGCCAGCACGAACTTCACGTCACCCGGCGGTTCTTCCAGGGTTTTGAGTAGCGCATTGGCGGTGATGTGGTTCATGCGCTCGGCCGGATAGACCAGCACGGCCTTGCCGCGGCCACGGGCGCTGGTGCGCTGCGAGAACTCCACCGCGTCGCGCATGGCATCGACGCGGATTTCCTTGCTGGGTTTGCGCGACTTGTTGTCGATCTCGGACTGGGCCTTTTCGCTCAGCGGCCAGCCCAATTCCAGCATCATGGCCTCGGGCATCAGCAGGCACAGGTCGGCATGGCCATGCACATCGATGGCGTGGCAGCTGGCGCATTGTCCGCAAGCGCCCTGTGCACCCGGCGTGTCGCACAGCCAGGCGCGCACCAGTTCCAGCGCCAGCCGGTACTGGCCCAGGCCGGACGGCCCTTGCAGCAGCCAGGCGTGGCCACGTTGGGCCAGCAAGGTACTGCGCTGCTGCGCCACCCACGGGGGGACCAGGGCTTCACTCATGCCAGGGCCTTCAGGTAGCCGCGTTGCACCAGCACCGCATGCACCTGTTGCCAAACGGCCTCCCGTGGCAGCGCCGCATCGATGCGAGCGAAGCGGGCGGGTGAATCCTCGGCGCGGCGCGCATAACCGTCGGACACGCGACGGAAGAATTCGGTGGGCAGGGACTCGAAACGGTCGGGCACACGGGCACTGGCCAGCCGCTCGGCGGCGATTTCGGGCGCCAGCTCAAACCACAAGGTTAGATCAGGATTGCGAATGAAATCGGCCTCTGGCGCAGATACTGTCTGCACGAAGCGCTCTAATTGTGATAGCACATCAAGCCGAAAGCCGCGCCCACCGCCCTGGTAGGCAAAGGTGGCGTCGGTAAAGCGGTCGCAGACCAGCACGTCGCCACGCGCCAGCGCCGGCTCTATCACCTGCTGCAGATGGTCGCGCCGCGCGGCGAAGACCAGCAGGGCTTCGGTCAGCGGGTCCATGCTGTCGTTCAAGACCATGGCGCGCAGCTTTTCGGCCAAGGGCGTACCGCCAGGCTCGCGCGTCAGCGTGACCGCCCTGCCCTGCGCCCTGAAAGCTGCGGCCAGAGCCTCGATATGGCTGGATTTGCCCGCACCGTCTATGCCTTCGATGCTGATGAAAATTCCTGCTTTCATTAACCAATTACCCCTGACATCCAGAGCCTTCTATAAAACACATGCCAGCTCTTACCGCCTGCTTCCAGAGATACCGCGGAGCCGGCTTTGCCGGGCCGCTGGTATCGCCCCCTGCAAGGGGGTGGGCGAAGACACGAATTGCGTAGCCTGGGGGTGAGCATCATTTTTGTCTGATGTATTTGTTCACGGCGCGATTGTGCTCTTCCAGCGTGGCGCTGAACTGGCTGCTGCCGTCGCCCCGTGCCACAAAGTACAAAGCTGCCGTGGGGGCCGGCTGCACTGCCGCCAGCAGAGCCTGCTTGCCCGGCATGGCGATGGGCGTGGGTGGCAAGCCCGCGCGCAGATAGGTGTTGTAGGGGCCGTCTGTCTGCAGGTCGCGTTTGCGCAAATTGCCGTCAAACCCGGCTCCCAGTCCATAGATGACAGAGGGGTCGGTCTGCAGCGGCATGCCTATGCGTAGCCGGTTGTTGAATACGCCGGACACCATAGGGCGGTCGCCCGGCTGGCCGGTTTCTTTCTCGACGATGCTGGCCAGGATCAGGGCCTCGTCCGGCGTATGCGCCTGGGTGGAGGGTTGGCGCTGGGCCCAGGCGGCTTCCAGCTTTTTGTCCATGGCATGCAGCGCACGTTTCAGCACAGCCAGATCGCTGCTGCCCTTGGAATAGGTATAGGTATCGGGAAAGAACCGGCCCTCAGGCGCCACGCCGGGCCGGTCTAGTGCGGCCATTACGGCCTCGTCGCTCAAGGCAGCGCTATCGGGCTTGAGCTGGTCGGCCCGTGACAAGGCCGTTCGCACCTGGCGAAAGTTCCAGCCCTCTACCAGGGTGACGGCGCGCATGGCTTCGTCGCCGCGTACCAGCTTGGATAGCAGCTCCAGGGGCGTGGTGCCGCTAGTGATTTCATAGCTGCCGGCCTTGATCTGGCGGGCCTGACCCGACACGCGGAACCAGGTAAAGAGCAGCACGGCAGGGGTTTGCACGCCCGCATCGACCGCAGCCTGGGCTACGCCGCGTGGACTGGTGCCGGGCTCGATGGACAGATCCAGCGTAGCGCTGGACAGGGACAAGGGCTGGTACAGCCACCATCCGGCCGCTGCCGCGCATACGCCCACGATCAGCAACAAACTCAAAAACAGGCGACGCACAGTAGACCTTTGTGAAACCGGACAAATAGCCATTGATGATAATTCAGCCCATGACCATCGCACTCAACGCCGCACTCCACGGGATTGCCCCCCTCCATCACCTGGGCGTGATACGCGCCGAAGGCGCTGACGCAGCCAAGTTTCTGCACGGCCAGCTGACCCAGGACTTTGCCCTGCTGGGCCAGGACCAGGCCCGCCTGGCCGCCTTCTGCAACGCCAAAGGCCGCATGCAGGCCAGCTTCATCGGCTTCAAGCGCAGCCCGACCGAGATACTGCTGATATGCCACCGCGACCTGCTGGCCCCCACGCTGAAGCGCCTGAGCATGTTTGTCATGCGCGCCCAGGCCAAGCTGACCGACGCCACGGCCGACTTCGCGCTGTACGGCTTGGTGGGTGGCGACATTGCCCCGGCCCAGCCCGCCTGGACCCTGGCCAGCGCTGGTGATGCCACCACCATCGCCCTGTACCCGGCGGACGGACTGGCACGCGCATTGTGGATCGCACCCGCGCAAACCACGCCGCCCACTGGTCCTTCGCTCAGCCCCGAGCTGTGGCTGTGGAGCGAGGTGCGCAGCGGCGTGGCCACGGTGTCGCAACCGATTTTTGAAGCCCTGGTGCCGCAGATGCTGAATTACGAATCGGTCGGCGGCGTGAACTTCAAAAAAGGTTGCTACCCCGGCCAGGAAGTGGTGGCACGCAGCCAATTCCGTGGCACGTTGAAACGCCGTGCGGCCATAGGCCATGCGGACGTGAGCATGCTGCCAGGGCAGGAAATCTTCCACTCCAGCGATGCCGAGCAGCCCTGCGGCGTGGTGGTGCAGGCGGCGGTCGCGCCTGAGGGCGGCTGGGATGCGATTGTGTCCCTGCAGCTAGCCGCCATGCAAGACGGCAGCCTGCATGTGGGCGCGGCGGATGGCGCCGTGCTGAGCCTGCTGCCCCTGCCTTACGAACTACTCGCCGATATCTAGTCCAAATGCGCCACGCAGGGCCCTGGCCGCGTCAGCATGGGCTTGGCGCGCCTCGGGGATGGCGCGGCCCATTTTGATGAATTCATGGGTCACGCCACGGTAGATCTCCAGGTCTACCGGCGTACCCGCCAGGCGCAGCTTGTCAGCGTACTGCAGGCCCTCATCCACCAGCGGATCGCATTCAGCCAGGCCGAACCAGGCCGGAGCCACGCCTTCCACATCCTGTGCCTGCAGTGGCGCAAAGCGCCAGTCCTCACGGTCCGCCGGGCTGCGCAGGTACTGGCCGAAGAAGAAATCGATGTGTTCACGCTCCAACACCAGGCCGCTGGCAAAGCGGGCATGCGACGCGGTATCGCCATGCGAGGTCGTGCCCGGGTAGAACAGCATTTGCAGCGCCAGCGGCAGGCCCGCGTCGCGCGCCTGGATGGCGGCCACGGCAGCCAGCGTGCCGCCCGCGCTGTCCCCGGCCACGGCCATCTTGCCGGGCTGCAGGCCCAGGCTGCGGGACTCGGCGGCCAGCCAGGCCAGCGCGTCCCAGGTGTCGTGCACCGCGGTGGGAAAGCGGTGCTCCGGCGCCAACCGATAGTCCAGCGAGACCACGGCGCAGCCACTCAAGCGGCTGAGTTCGCGGCACAGTATGTCGTGTGTGGCCACGCTGCCCACGGTAAAGCCACCGCCGTGCAGGTACAGCAGCACCGGCAGCGGCTCGAACGACGGCGCTACCAGCCTGGCCTGCAGCGCATGCCCGTCGCGCGCCGGAATCTGCAGGTCTTGCACCCGGGCCAAGGCGGGCGAAGGAATTTCCAGCACGCCCGCCCCCAGGGCATAAGCCGCGCGGGCCTGCTCCGGAGTCAGGCTATGCAAGGCCGGGCGGCGGGCGCGGGCCATGCGGCTCAACACAGAACGCATCTGCGCGGTCAGGTGGGAGTCAATAGACATAGGATTGAAACCTGCTCTGACGCAGGTAAATCGTGCGCAAGCAGCTAGCAAATAAATAGCAAATAGAACTAGAGACGGGGCAGAAACGGCGCGCTCTGGTCGCGCCAATCTAGCGGGTCCTGCTGCAGCACGATGTCGATGTCCAGCCCCAGTGGCACACCGATTTCTCCGGGGAAGCTGACAGCCAGCGCGTTGTCGTCCAGCGCGCCCTCTTTGGCGCGTACCCGCCAGGCAGCCAGGTGCAGCACGCCGGCCAGGGGTTCGTAGCTTTCGTTGTCGAACGGTGCAATCTGGTACTGCAGCGCGTCCACCAGGCGTTCGGGCAGTTGCCATTGGCGCGCCAGGCCGGCGGCTACATCGGCATAGCTATAACCCAGGCGCTTGTGTTCCAACCGTGCACGGCGCAGGTCGAATGGCGGCTGGGTCTGGTTCAGCGCCTCCATCTCATCCGGCATGGCAATATGCAGTGCCAGCTCGCCCACGGCATGTAGGAGCCCGATGGCATAGGCAGTGCATGGGTTGTTGCGTATGGTGCCGGCCAACGCGCGGGAGAGCTTGGCCACGTCCACGCTGAAATGCCAGAACTGTGGCAGCGACAAACTGACCAGGGTCTGCGGCCCCAGGCTGTGTGTGGCGGTATGCGCCAGGCCGCGCAACTGCTCGGTGCTCAGGATGGCCAGCGCCTCGGGGATGCTATAGACCTGGCCAGCCATGGGCGTGCCGGCCGCGTTGGCCTGGGCCAGCAGGCGCACGGTCAGCACCGGGTCGACGCCTACCAGCTGGCCCAGCACCCGCAGATTGGGGTCCGGGTGGGCCAGCTCATTCAGAAACATGGCCACCACCTTGGGCGCATAGGGCAAGGCCAGCTCGGAGGCCAGCAGCGCATTCAACTCCATGGTTGTGTCTCCATTCGTATACGGCATGGTACGGCAAACCGCCTGCTGCGCACCATGGGCGCATGCGGTTTACCGTGCTAATCAGCGCTTGGGTTGCAGCTTGGCAAAAGCCGATGCCATGGCCGACTGCGGCGCCGGGCCGTTGTCGCGACGCGGCTGTTGCTGACCACGGCTAGCGCCCTCGAAGCGGTTGTCACGGGGACCATCCCGGCGGGCCGGCGCCTCGCCCAGCTTCATGCTCAGCGCAATGCGCTTGCGGGCCACATCCACCTCGACCACGCGCACCTTGACGATGTCGCCGGTCTTGACGACCTCGCGCGCATCGGTGGTGAACTTGTGGCTGAGTTGGCTGACGTGCACCAGGCCGTCCTGGTGTACGCCCAGGTCCACAAAGGCGCCAAAGGCCGCCACGTTGCTGACCGTGCCTTCCAGTACCATGCCTTCGACCAGGTCCTTGATGTCTTCCACGCCATCGTTGAAGCGCGCTACCTTGAAGTCCGGGCGCGGGTCGCGGCCGGGTTTCTCCAGCTCGCCAATGATGTCTTTGACGGTAATGACGCCGAACTTCTCATTCGCAAACAGCTCGGGCCGCAGCGTCTTCAGCATCTCGGCGCGGCCCATCAGCTCGGTCACCGGCTTCTTGGTCACTTCAATGATTTGCTCGACCAGCGGATAGGTTTCGGGGTGCACGCCGGTCATGTCCAGCGGGTTGTCACCGCCGCGGATGCGCAAAAAGCCCGCGCTTTGCTCGAAGGTCTTGGCGCCCAGGCCGCTCACGTCCATCAGCTGCTTGCGGTTCTTGAAAGCGCCATTGGCCTCGCGCCAGCGCACCACGGCCTTGGCCACGTTCGCAGACAGGCCGGAGACGCGGCTCAACAAGGGCACGCTGGCGGTGTTCAGGTCCACACCTACCGAGTTCACGCAGTCTTCGACAACGGCTTCCAGGCTGCGCGCCAGGTCGTTCTGGCTCACATCGTGCTGGTACTGGCCCACGCCAATGGACTTGGGGTCGATCTTCACCAACTCGGCCAGCGGGTCTTGCAAGCGGCGCGCGATGCTGGCCGCGCCGCGCAGGCTCACGTCCACATCGGGCATCTCTTGCGACGCGAATTCGCTGGCCGAATACACCGATGCGCCGGCTTCGCTGACCACCACTTTCTGCACTTCCACCGGTGGCAGGCCGGCTTGCTCGCTCATTTTGGCCAGCAGCTTGATCAGGTCGGCCGCCAGCTTGTCGGTTTCACGGCTGGCTGTGCCGTTGCCGATGGCGATCAGGTTCACGCCGTGTTTGGCGCACAGCTTGCCCAGGGTGTGTAGCGAGCCTTCCCAGTCCTTGCGCGGCTCGTGCGGGAAGACGGTGGCGGTTTCCACCAGCTTGCCCGTCGTATCCACCACGGCGACTTTCACGCCGGTACGGATGCCCGGGTCCAGGCCCAGCACCACACGTGGGCCGGCCGGTGCAGCCAGCAGCAGGTCGCGCAGGTTGTCGGCAAATACCTTGATGGCTACTTTTTCGGCGTCTTCGCGCAGCTTGGCGAACAGGTCGCGCTCGGTAGACAGGCTGAGCTTGACGCGCCAGGTCCAGGCTACGCATTTGCGGATCAAATCGTCGGCCGGGCGGCTTTGGTGGCTCCAGCCCAGGTGGATGGCGATGCGGCCCTCGGCCAGGGACGGCTTGCCCGGCTCGGGCTCGACTGGCAGTACCAGCTTGGCATCCAGGTATTCCAGCCCACGGCCACGGAATACAGCCAGTGCGCGGTGCGATGGCACGCGGCCAATCGGCTCGTCGTAGTCGAAGTAGTCGCGGAACTTGGCGATGTCGGGGTTGTTCTCGTCCTTGCCAGCGGCCAGCTTGCTGCGCAGCAGGCCTTCATTCCACAGCCAGCTGCGCAGGTTCTGGATCAGCGCAGCATCTTCGGCCCAGCGCTCGCTGAGAATGTCGCGTACGCCGTCTAGCACGGCCTGCGCGGAGGTGAAGTCGTCACCGTTTTCACCCTTCTCGGCTTTCACAAAGGCCTGGGCTTCATCGGCCGGTACCAGCGCGGGGTTGGCAAACAGCTTGTCAGCCAGCGGCTCGATGCCGTTTTCTCGGGCGATCTGGCCCTTGGTACGGCGCTTGGTTTTGAACGGCAGGTACAGGTCTTCCAGTTCCTGCTTGGTGGCGGCGGAAAAGATGGCCACGCGCAGCGCGTCGGTCATCTTGCCCTGCTCTTCGATGCTGGCAACGATGGCCGCACGCCGGTCTTCGAGTTCGCGCAGGTAGCCCAGGCGAGTTTCGAGCTCGCGCAGCTGGATGTCGTCCATCCCGCCGGTCACTTCCTTGCGGTAGCGCGCGATGAACGGTACGGTGGCACCGCCGTCCAGCAGCTCTACAGCGGAGCGGATTTGTTCTTCTCGGACTTGGATCTCGGTGGCCAGCTGGCGGATGATTTTCTGCATGAACGGGAATCGATATGGCAAGGGGCGTGAGTTTGCCACAGCTGGAACGTGTGTTTATTTGTATCTAAAAAGCGATTAAAACCTAGGTGATGACTGCACTAGAAGCTATTTATTTGATAGCACATGTCAATTCTGCGCTGGCTTTCCAGATACGCCTCGTGCTGGATACCAAGTGCGACATGGCGCAAGGCACACGCCCCATAAAAACGCGGTGGAGGTCCGTGAAGACCAGCCACCGCGTGTTGGACATACTGGACGTATGGGTTTAATTCAACTTAATATCAGTCGAATTATTTTCATGACAAGTATGCTTATTGCAGTTGCCATTGCTGGCAGGCATTGTTGAGCCAAGCCCATTGCTGGATATTGGTCGTGTCGGCGGTGCCGCAGTTGGAAACATCCAATACCTTTCCGCTGTTGCGCGAGGTCAAGCGGAACCAGGGAGCGGTGGTCGTTGTTACCTGCCATTGCTGACTGGTGCTACTGCTGCAAGTATTTTGGATCACGTTGCCGCCATTGGCGGTGGAGGATCCGCTAACATCCAGGCACATGCCGCTGTGCTCGCTATAGATGCTGGAGTATCCATTGCCCAAGTCCACCATTTGCCAATTCTGCCAAGCAAACCCGTTGCACGTATAGAGATCGACATTGCTACCCGCACTGGTATTAGGTTGCTGAACGTCCATGCACTTATTGCTGTTTTGATTGACGAGTTTTTTATAAGAACTCAGAGCATTTCCACTGTAACCCGCTGCAACAATATTGGCCTGCACGGCGTTTTCGGTTGCATCAGAAGGCTTGCCTGCTGTCATTGCGCCTTCATAGAAATTACCGACTGCCACCTTGCTGTTATCGCCGCCAATACCCAAAATAATGGCGCCTTCTTTGTGGAAGGGTACATATCCTGACGTTGTGGGTAAGGGCCCTGCATAATCTGTTTTTAATGCGCCAGTTTGGGCATCTCCATCTCTAATGGAATATGTTGTGGCATCTTGTTTAATCATGGCCGTGACAAAAGTGGTGTTGCGGCCAGTATTATTCGTATTGCTTCCATTGCCGCCTAGGAATAAACCGTTCTCAAGGTCTGCCATGACCCAGGGGCCAGATCCGGTACATGCGAACCAGCACAGAGTACCAAAGTAGACAGCATTCATGTGTCCATTGCCGGTATCAAGGTTATTTGTCTCGGCATTACCATAATCAAAGCAGCAACCATTATTCACATGGGTAGCACTGGTAACCATGTATACGCCTTCTGATGCGCTACCGGTTGCAATGCCTGTGGTGTTATTGCGCCGATACCCGACGCCCGCGGAGATATAGACCGCATATGCAGACTTTCCGCCAATCGTCACCTTTAATGCGGTAGCACTGCCTGTGATGTCTGCGCTGCCGTTCCCCCCGGCCGGTGCAACAGTCAAGTGATTTCCATTCGCGGTCTGGTCATAGATCGTTTCAATGGTACATACAGAGCCTGCGCAGAAGGCATCTTGTGCTGCAGCGTTGGCAATACCACCGGCTGTCAAAGTGCCAATATCCATGGTGGCGCCATTAGATGCGCGCTTGACCTGGTACAGTTTTCCGTTATATGCCCCAAACAAGGCTCGCACTGTGCTGTGGGCCGCAGAGCACGGCGTACCGCCCGAAGCGTAAATATCACAGGTACTTGTGGCGGCAGAAGCTTTCTGGAAAAAACCTGCGCTTAAAAATACCATCAACGCCAAAAGCATTAAAAAGCGATTTAGTGTCTTGGCGGTAAGTCTACTTAATGGGGGATGCCCATCCAACTGCAAATAATGGTTTTTCATTTTAGTCTCCGTGGTTATTTACTTTGATACCATGCCTCTCGACATGTCATTCCACGGGTCATTATTTCTAAACCCGTAAAATTGATTTAGGCAGAACGCATGGCGTTCGATGCCTGATAGGGTGAATTCAATGGTGTGAATCTATGGCGCGCAAACCCGCGATATTCCAACTCGCGCACCGCCTCAGCTGGGGCCCAGGTGAGCGAAGTACTTTTTTCGCCCACGGCGGTCATACACCACCGGTGGGAGCCGGGGATGGCCGAGGAATCGGTTTCTCCGCCTCAACTCCGCCATCGGTCGCGATGCGCAATAGCCGGGCTTCTGCATGGTCAAGAGCGTCAAAATATTCACCGGTAGCGGACTTTTTCCGGCTCTGCACCAGATTCGCCAGATCGGTGCTTGCTTGGCGGTCGCCCTGTTCTGCCAGCGCTTCGAGCTGCCAGACCAGATTTGCCGCGTCGGCGTTGGTCTTGGCGCACTCAGATGCCGTCGCATTCGGTTGCTGGGCAACCTGGCATGGCCATATCAGATCAAGCTTTGCGCGTACGGCCGTTACATCTCTACCCGCGGTGGGGGATAGCGGCACCGGATCGTTCGAACAGTTCGATGGGCCGCTTCCGAATGGGCTGATTTGCATCATGTCGGCGCAGCGCTGCTTGCCAGGCGCATCCGCTATTGCTGAGGCCGTGCTGCTGAACGGTGGCAATGGCTTGGCGCCATCCAGTTGCCGGGCGCTTGCCAAAGGCTGCTCAGCGCTGTTTGATTGGCTGCCGCCTATCAGTGCGTAATAGCACAGGCACGCTGCGGCGATCACGCATATGCCCGGGAACATTTTTTGAGCAACAGACATTCTTTTCCTGCTTTTGCTGGGCTTCCCCGCGAGCATCTAGACACCTTATGGCCCTGCCAAGAGCAGGATCGGCATACTTGCATACGCAAAGCATAGGTGCCGGGATGTTCTACCGAACGATCAGCCCGGGAGGGAAATTCAGCTCGCGTCGACATCCCCCAACGCAAACCCGATTAGCCGCTCAAACCGATTGTTCGGAGCCATCGTAGTCGTCATCATTTCAAGAAACCAATCACATCTTTCAAACGTGACATATCGTTTTTAGTATTTGTAATACCACTATTGATACTTAAATGCATATGTCTTATCCAGAGCTATCCGTTCAACAACATCCCACTCAACTCCTGCCGCGCAAGACTGCGGCTGCTGGCGTCAGACATACCAATCTGCTGCACGACTCGCCCTTGGTCGAACACAAAAGCCACATCAGCCAGCGCCAGCACGTCTTCCACGTCATGGGTAATCATTAGCGCCGGGATGCCCCATTGGCGGCGCACCTGGGCTAGCTCGTCGCGCAGGCTGTGACGCAGACGGGGGTGCAAGGCGGCAAACGGCTCATCCAGCAGCAGCACCTGGGGCTGGCAAGCCAGTGCGCGAGCCAAAGCCACGCGTTGCTGCTGCCCACCAGACAGGGTGATGGGCCGGCTGTCCGCTAGCGCGGCTAGGCCAAAGCTGTCCATCAAGGCCTGCACATGGGCCTGCTCAATGGGCAACAGACGTTTTTTGCGCCAGGACTTCAGGCCGAAGGCAATGTTTTCGTATACCGACAGGTGCGGGAACAGTGCGTAGTTTTGCGGCAGGTAGCCCACGCGGCGCTGGGGCGGCGGCACGTGCACGCCCTGCCCTGCGTCGAACAAGCTGCGGCCGTCCATGCGAATATGGCCTCGGTGGGGCTTGAGCAGGCCGGCAATAGCCTGCAGGGTCAGCGACTTGCCCGCGCCCGAAGGGCCGTACAAGGCGGCAAACGGCGCGTCTGTCGCGAAGCGCACGGCCAGATCGAAGCGCCGGCGGCGGTCGGCGACAGTGAGCTGGATGTCTACGTCAATCACGGCTTTCCAAAGCCGTAGCGCGCCAGCACTTGCTGGGCCGCATCGGTGAACAGGAAGGCGATGAAGTTCTTGGCCAAGGCCTTTTGCTTGCTGTCGGCCACCACGGCGATGGGGTACGACACTGGGGTGTGGCCGGTGGTGGTCAGCACGATCTTGACCTTGTCGCCCAGCAGCGCCGCATCGGTGCGGTAGACGAAGCCGGCCTCGGCCTCGCCACGGCTCACATAGTCCAGCACTTGGCGCACGTTATCGGCCTGCACGAACTTGGGCTCCAGGGCGGTCCACAGGTGGGCGCCGTCCAGCACCTGCTTGGTATAGCGGCCGGCGGGCACGGTGGCGACTTTGCCGATGGCGATTTTGCGCACATTGGTGCCGCCCAGGTCTTGCAGGCTTTTCAGGCCCAGACCATCTTTGCCGGGTTCGATCAGCACCAGGCTGTTGCTGACGAAGTCCTTGCGGGTGTCTATGTCGATCAGTTTTTGGGCCGCACCCCGGTCCATGGTGTCCTGGTCGGCGCTGACGAACACGTCCACCGGCGCGCCCTGGTTGATCTGCTGCAGCAGCACGCCGGAGGCCGCAAAGTTGAAGCGCACGGTGGCGCCGGGCTGACTGGCTTCAAACTTGGGGCCCAGCTCCTTGAACGCATCTGTCAGGCTGGCAGCGGTGGAGACGGTGATCTGCTGCGCGCCGGCCAGCAAGGGCAAGGCCAGCAAGATGGAAAGCAGTCTGGAAAGCAGTAAGGAAGGACGCACGTGAAAGCTCCTGAAAATTAACGCAAAGAAAAGAAGCGGTTGGACAGCACCAGTACCGCAATGGACAGCACCGAGGTGACCAGCACCAGCAGCAGCGCCCTGTCGTCCTGCCCAGCCTGCACCGCGTCGTAAATAGCCATGGACAGGGTCTGCGTCTGCTGCGGGATGGAGCCGGCCACCATCAGCGAGGCGCCGAACTCACCCATGGCCCGCGCAAACGCCAGCAGCGTACCGGCCAGGATGCCCGGCCAGGCCAGCGGCAGCGTGACGCGCATGAACACCGAGAAAACCGATTGACGCAAGGTGCTGGCAGCGGCCTCCAATGCAGGGTCCACACCCGCAAACGCTGCACTCGCCGACTTGAGCACCAGCGGTAGCGCGACCACGGCCGAGGCGACCACCGCGCCGTGCCAGCTGAAGATGATGGTGTAGTCCAGATGCGTGCGCAGCCAAGCGCCCAGCGGGCTGCGCCGCCCCGCCGCCACCAGGATGGCATAGCCGATGACGGTAGGCGGCAGCACCAGCGGCAGCATGCAAGCCGCTTCCAAAAGGCTACTGCCAGGAAACTTTTTGCGGGCGAATACCCAGCCCAGCGCAACGCCTGCCAGCGTCGCCAGCAAGGTCGCCACAGCAGCCACTTTCAGCGACAAGATGAGGGGAAACCAGTCCATGGAGGCGAGTAGCGCGGGCATGGCGGGCATTGTATCTGGCTGTATATAGCGGTACGGGGCTGTTCATCATGGCGCCAGCAGCGCCTGCAGTGCGGCAATGTCCGCAGCGGCTGCCGTGCGGGCTGCCTGCTCCACAGCTCGGTAGTGCTGCACCAGCTTCTCGCCCAGGGGGGACAACGCAGTGCCCCCGCCCTGCACGCCGCCGGCCACGGTGGTCACGGCTGGCGACACCAGGGCGCGGTTCATTTCGTCCACCAGCACCCAGGCGCGGCGGTAGGACATGCCAAGCTGCCGGGCAGCGGCGGAGATGGAGCCGGTTGCGGCAATGGCTTCCAGCAGATCAACCTTGCCCGGCCCGATGGCAACGCTGGCATCGCGGTAGATGCGCAAGCGGAACTGGGCTTTGCTGGTAGCGGTGCTCACAGCGGCTTGGCGAACAGGCCGATGGTCAGACACACGCCGATGCCGACGATGGCGATGCGTAGGTATTTCTCGTTCACCCGGTGTAGCGCCCAGGAGCCGATGAGGCCGCCCACGATGGCTCCTGCGCCCAGCACCAGCGCGGGCAGCCACTGCACCTGGGGTGAAGTGATGAACAAGGCCACGGCGGATGCATTCATCACCCCGGCCAAGGCGTTCTTGGTGGCCCCAGCATTGCGGGTGGGCAAGCCGGCCATGGTCAGTGCCGCCATCATCAGAAAGCCAATGCCGCCGCCGAAATAGCCGCCGTAGATGGCAATGCAAAACTGCGCCACCGCCGCGCCCGCCGGCCCAATATGCACCGAGGCCTCACCCGGCTTGCGAAAGAAACTACCCCAGGCAAACACCGTGGTGGCAAACAGCACCAGCCAGGGCACCAGGCGAGTAAAAATGTCTGACGGGGTATGCAGCAACAGCAGGCCACCCAGCGCCCCGCCCAGCACGCTCACCAACAGCAGCGCCCAAAACGGCAGCGCGCCCGCGCCGGTGACCAGCTTGCGGCCCGCAAAACCGGATGTCACCTGCCCCGGAAAGAGCGCCACCGTGGAGGTGATATTGGCCGCCAGTGGCGACATGCCCGACAGGATCAGCGCGGGCAAGGTGACAAAAGAGCCGCCACCGGCCAGCGAGTTTTGCAAACCGGCCCACAGCCCAGCCACCAGAATCAATACAAGCACGCGGACCCCTCAAATTTCATATATAAAAAAAGCTTCTGGCGCAGTATTTACCTGCGCGAGAAGCTATTCAAACCATAGCAAGAATGCAGCGATATTACGCCAGTGCCTTATCCACAATGCCCTGCGCTTCTTGCGTAATACGGCGCAAGTGGTCTTCACCGTGGAAGCTTTCTGCGTAGATCTTGTAGATGTTCTCAGTCCCGGAGGGGCGTGCGGCAAACCAGCCGTTGGCGGTAGACACCTTCAGCCCACCCAGGCTGGCACCGTTGCCGGGGGCCGTGGTTTGCACCTGGGTGATGGCCTCGCCCGCCAGCTCCGAACTGGTGATCTGCTGCGGCGTGAGCTTGCCCAGCTTTTTCTTCTGCTCGGGCGTGGCCGGAGCGTCGATGCGGTCATAGGCGGGTGCACCAAAGGCCTGGGTCAGCTTTTGGTAAGCCTGGTGCGGGTCGTCGCCGGTGCGGGCGATGATTTCGGCCGACAGCAAGGCGGGAATCAGGCCGTCCTTGTCGGTGGTCCACACAGTACCGTCGCGGCGCAGGAGGGACGCGCCAGCGCTCTCTTCGCCACCAAAGCCCAGCGAGCCATCGCACAGGCCGGCTGCGAACCATTTGAAGCCCACCGGCACCTCGTACAGATTGCGGCCCAGGCGGGCAGCCACACGGTCAATCATGCTGCTGCTGACCAGGGTTTTACCCACGCCGGCCTGGGCGCTCCAGCCGGGCCGGTTCTGGAACAGATAGTCGATGCACACGGCCAGGTAGTGGTTGGGCTGCATCAGGCCACCGCTCTTGGTTACGATGCCGTGGCGGTCGTGGTCGGTATCGCAGGCGAAGGCGATGTCGTACTGGTCCTTCAGGCCGATCAGCGAGGCCATGGCGCTTTTGCTGGACGGGTCCATGCGGATGCGGCCGTCCCAGTCCACGCTCATGAAGTGGAAGGTGGCGTCCACTTGCTCGCTCACCACACTCAGGTTCAGCTGGTATTTCTCGGCGATGCGGGCCCAGTAGTGCACGCCCGCGCCGCCCAGCGGGTCCACGCCCATGCGCACGCCCGCGCCGCGGATGGCATCCATATCGATCACATTCGCCAGGTCGGCCACGTAGTTACCCAGGTAGTCGTGGCGGTGCGTGGTGCTGGCCTTCAGCGCCTGGGCATAGGGCATGCGCTTTACGCCCTGCAGCTTGTTCTGCAGGATTTCATTGGCGGCTTTTTCTATCCAGCCGGTGATGTCGCTGTCGGCCGGGCCGCCGTTGGTGGGGTTGTACTTGTAGCCGCCGTCTTCGGGCGGGTTGTGCGACGGCGTCATCAAAATACCATCGGCCAAGCCTGTGCTGCGGCCCTTGTTATAGACCAGGATGGCATGCGACACGGCAGGTGTGGGCGTGTAGTCGTCATTCACGGCCAGCATGACCTGCACGCCATTGGCGGCCAGCACCTCCAGCGCGGTGGCGCCCGCGGGTTCGGACAGCGCATGCGTGTCTATGCCCAGAAACAGCGGGCCGGTGATGCCGTTCTTTTCACGGTACAGGCAGATGGCCTGGGTAACGGCCAGCACATGGTGTTCATTGAAGCTGGCCTTGAACGCATTGCCCCGGTGGCCTGAGGTGCCGAAGGCCACGCGCTGGGTGGACTCGGCCGGGTCGGGCTGCAGGCTGTAGTACGCGGTAACCAGCCTGGGCAGATTGACCAACAGGGATGGGGGTGCGGTGTGTCCGGCCAGAGGGCTGTTGGGCATGGTGTGTCCTGTTCTTGGATGGGTGGTTCTCAACAATATTGAACCACAGCAATCCGGTGCCTAAGCCCTGGAACCGGGCCGATTGCCGGGTATCTATCCACGCATGTGTTTCCAGTTGTAAGCCTGTAAGAATTGGCGGTCTGCTGCGACCAAAGGCTATGACTATTTCCAGGAGCCGCTCATGTGGAACGCTATCAAGTTCGTAGCTGCCAGCGCAGGTATTGCCTGCGCTGGAGCGGCTTTTTCTTCAGAAGGAAGCTGCAGCCTGCAGTCGGGCCGCAACAAGCTGCCAGTGGTGGAGCTGTACACCTCCGAGGGCTGCAGCTCCTGCCCTCCGGCCGACCGGTGGCTCAGCCACCTCAAGGGCCAGACTGCCGTGGTGCAGGCCTTCCATGTGGGTTACTGGGACCAACTGGGCTGGGTGGACCGCTTCGCCACACCCGCCCACACGGTGCGGCAGCGCCAGGTGGCCGCGTGGAACCGGCAAAGCTCCATCTACACGCCGCAGGCGGTACTGGACGGCAAGGACTGGAGAACCTGGGGTGGAACGCTGGACAAGCAGGCCGCCGAGCCCGGCCTGGCCCAGATCAGCCTGCACCAGCTGGGGCCAGACCAGTTTGAGGCCACGGTGACGCCGGTTGCCGGCGCACCCGCGCACTGGTCGGCATATTGGACGGTGACGGAGAACGGCTACAGCTCCAAGGTGCAGGCCGGTGAAAACGCGGGGGAATTTCTGCAGCACGACTTTGTGGTGCGCCAATACACCAGTGCAGGCGTCTACACCGGCGACGCTGCGCAAAAGCTCAGCTTCCGCAGCATTGCCAGCACGCCGGAGCACAGCCGGCAGATCAATCTGGTGGTGTTCGATCCGCAAACGGGCAAGACGCTGCAGGCCATCACTGCGCCTTGTTAAGCACGTCTTAAATGGCCTTCAGCACATAGCCTATGCGTGGGAAGTGCACATGCACCGTGCCGGCCCGTGCATCCTCGCGGCGCAGCGTGATGTGCATGCGGGTGGCTGCCACCAGCTCGCCCTCGCTGGTTTCCGGGCCAAAGCTTTCGGCTTGGACACTGACGCGGCTGCCCAGCGGGATGCCGTGGTCGTCCTGGAACACTTCGGTTTCCAACGGCAGCGGCGTGGATTGCGCGGCGAGCGCGACGGCATCCTCCGAGCTGAGCTGCTGTATGGGTGGATGGTCCAGCGCGGCCATGTGGTCCATCCAGTCCAGCACATTGGGCGTGGCATCAAGGATGGGCGCCAGCGCTGGCACGTTAAAGCGGGTGAACCACAGCGGCGCGTAGGCAGCAAAGTCCGCCAGGCAGGGAGCCGTACCCACCAGAAAAGGCAAGTCTTCCAGCATGCTAGCTAGGCGGCGTAAATAAGACTTGTAGGCCGATGTGGCATCGCCCGGGCGCAGGTGCGGTACACCGCCCCTCATCTTGGCACGGTCCTCCGCGAAGGCCAGGCCCACCTCCGGCGGCACGTGGCCAAACAGCTGCTCGCGCCCGCGCGGTTGGAAGCAATAGGCCATGGCGGCGGTGAACAGCGTGGTATCGGCCCACTGCGCCAGTACCCGCGCCAAGCCTTTGTGCGAAGGGGGTGACAGCGAAGGGCTGGGCTGGCGGTGTTCCAGCACGTCGCAGATCAGCGCGCTGTCGCAATAGATGTCGGCACCGACCTGCAGCACCGGGGTTTTACGGTAGCCGCCAGTCAGGGCCACCACGTCAGGCTTGGGTGCGATGCTGGGCACGGTGACCGACTGCCAGTCCAGCTGCTTGTAGGCCAGCACCTTGCGGACCTTTTCAGAGAACGGCGAGATGGTGTAGTGGTGCAGTATCAGATCGGCCATGGCAAAACCTTCCACTATTCGTCGCTGGAGCGTACGCGCGAGCGCACGTAGATCAACACGGCCCCGAAGACTGCGGCCACCCCACCGCCGACCACCATGGTCTGGCCCAGGTCATCGTCCGCGCGTTGGGTGAACAATCCCAGGATGAGCGTCAGCAGCCCTCCGTAGAGCAGTATCCAAATGGTGTTCTCTAGCCGGGCAATCGTTTTAGGGGTGAGCATGCGCGCCACTGTACCGAAAGCAGGGCCCGCCCGCCATGGTTGCACTATTTTTACCCAGGATTTACCTGGGTAGAACGCCCCCTAGGGGTTTGCGCTAGGGCGGAATTAAACCCGCCGCGTAAGTCCTTGTCCTGCAACGGTATTCCGCCGCTTCCATGCAGGGTTGCCGATATATCAATCTGCACCAGGGCAAGACGCCACTAGACTGCGCGCAGGCTGATGGCAGTCCACAGAATCCCTCTTACGGAGACAAACAACAATGGCCCCCCTACCCTCCACCGCATCGGGCAGCGCGCTCGAAAAATCCGCGTACAACAAAGTCGCCTGGCGCCTGATCCCCTTTTTGTTTCTTTGTTACGTCGTAGCCTATCTGGACCGCGTCAACGTCGGCTTTGCCAAGCTGCAGATGCTGACCGACCTGAAGTTCAGCGAGACCATTTACGGCCTGGGCGCGGGCATCTTTTTCGTGGGCTACTTTCTGTTCGAAGTGCCCAGCAACATCATCCTGCACCGCACCGGCGCCCGGGTGTGGATTGCCCGCATCATGGTCACCTGGGGCGTGATTTCGTCGGCCATGATGCTGGTCACCACGCCGGCCATGTTCTATGTATTGCGCTTTCTGCTGGGCATTGCCGAGGCCGGCTTCTTCCCCGGCATCATCCTGTACCTGACCTACTGGTTCCCCATGCAGCGGCGTGCCCGCGTGGTGGCCCTGTTCATGACGGCCATTGCTCTGTCGGGCGTGGTGGGCGGCCCACTGTCGGGCTGGATCATGCAGGCTTTTGCCGGTGTGAATGGCTGGCATGGCTGGCAATGGCTGTTCCTGCTGGAGGGCATTCCGTCCATCCTGGTCGGCATCTGCGTGTTCTTCTATCTGGAGGACTCTATCGCTGGCGCCAAATGGCTGACCGACGCAGAAAAGCAATTGCTGATAGACAACATTCGCCGCGACGAAAGCGGCCGCAGCGAGCACAGCCTGAAGCAGGTGTTCCGCAACCCCAAGGTGTGGCTCATGGCCAGTATCTACTTCTGCAGCGTGATGGGCCTGTACGGCATCAGCTTCTGGCTGCCGCAGTTGATCAAGAATGCCGGCGTCAAGGACGTGCTGGACGTGGGCCTGCTGACCATGATTCCCTATGGCCTGGCGGCCGTGGCCATGGTGGTCGCCAGCCGCAGCTCGGACCGCAGTGGCGAGCGCCGCCTGCACACCTCTGGCGCGGCCTTCATCGGCGGCCTGGGCCTGGTGCTGAGTGGCGTGTTTGGCAACGATATCGTGCTGGCCATGGCTGCACTCAGCCTGGCCACCATGGGTATTTTGACCAGCCTGCCACTGTTCTGGACCCTGCCCACCGCCATGCTGCGCGGCTCGGCGGCCGCCGCCGGCATTGCCCTGATCAACGCCCTGGGCAACCTGGCCGGCTTTGTCAGCCCCTTCATGGTGGGCAGCATCAAGGACGCCACCGGCAGCACCACGGCGGGGTTGTATGTACTGGCCGGCAGCCTGTTCCTGGGCGGCATCCTGGTGCTGCTGGCCACCCGCAAGCCAGCAGGGCGTTGAACCGGCATGCGCCGCGCTGCACCGACAATCATCCGGAAAGGAAACCTCCCCGTGACGCCTTCTTCCGCCGACCACCGCGCTCTGCTGCGCAGCCTGTTTGACGCCGCCATCGCCGCCGCACAGCCCGCGCTGTGCCTGCCGCCGCATTTACCTGCACGCCCCAAGGGCCGGACCATCGTGATCGGTGCAGGCAAGGCCTCGGCGGCCATGGCGCAAAGCCTGGAAGCGCATTGGGACGGCCCGCTGGAGGGCCTGGTCATCACCCGCTACGGCTATGCCGTGCCCTGCCAGCGCATAGAGATTGTCGAAGCCGCCCATCCGGTACCCGACGCGGCCGGTGCGCTGGCCACCCAGCGCATACGCCAGCTGGTGACGGGCCTGAACGCCGACGACCTGGTCATCGCCCTGGTATCAGGTGGCGGCTCGGCGCTGCTTGTGGAGCCGGGCGCTGGGCTGACGCTGGCCGACAAACAGGCCGTGAACAGCGCGCTGCTGGAATGCGGCGCCAGCATCTCCGAAATGAACTGCGTACGCCGGCATCTGTCAGCCATCAAGGGCGGTCGGCTGGCCGCCGCCTGCTACCCGGCGCGCGTGCACACCCTGCTGATATCCGACGTGCCAGGTGATGCGCCCAGCAATATCGCCTCTGGCCCCACGGTGGCGGATGCCAGCAGCTGTGCGGATGCGCTGGCCATCATCACCCGCTACCAGATTGCCTTGCCACCCGCGGCGCGCACGCTTTTGGAAAGCGGCCAGGGCGAAAGCATCAAGCCCGGCGATGCCCGGCTGGACGCCAACGTCACCCGCACCATCACCGCCCCGCAGATCGCCCTGGAGGCCGCCGCCCAGGTGGCGCGGGCGGCCGGCTACACGCCCTACATCCTGGGCGATAGCCTGGAGGGCGAGGCGCGCGACCTGGGCAAGGCCATGGCCGGCATCGCCCGGCAGGTCGTGCTGCACGGCCAGCCATTCCAGACACCCTGCGTGCTGTTGTCGGGCGGTGAAACCACGGTCACCCTGCGCGGCAACGGCCGTGGCGGGCGCAATGTGGAGTTTCTACTGTCCCTGGCGGTGGGGTTGGACGGCCTGCCCGGCGTGCATGCAATTGCGGGCGATACCGACGGTGTGGACGGTGTGGAAGAAATCGCCGGTGCCACCCTGGCGCCGGACACCCTGGAGCGCGCCTGGGCCCAGGGCATCAACCCCAGGGCCAGCCTGGACCGCAACGACGGCCATGGCTTTTTTCAGGCGCTGGGCGACTCGGTCATCACTGGCCCCACGCTGACCAATGTGAACGACTTTCGCGCTATCGTGATCGAAGCACCTAAGCGCTGATACCGTCCCCCGGCCACACCATATCGATGGTTGCCAGCAAAGCTTGCAGCGTGGCGGATTCCTCTTGTGACCGCCGATACAGCAGCGACAGCGGGCAAGCCAGGCGCGCGCCCTGCCAGGCCACGACCTGTCCGGTCTCCAGCGCCGGGGCCAGGGTGCGCTCGCGCATCAAACCCAGGGCCACGCCGGCCTGTACCAGCTCCAGAATCGATGCCTCCTGGTCGGCCTGCACCACGGTGCGATAGCTCAGGCCGCGCTCCGCAAACATCTGGGTCACCACGCCATACTGCGAGCTGCCGGTCGGCGAGGCCAGCCAGGGCATGGCGGCCAGTTCCTCCCAGCCTGCCGTGTGCAAGCGCTCAGCCCAGGCGGCCGGCCCGATGACCACGTAATGCTCCAGCAGCAGTTGGCGCACGGCGATGTCGGTGTCCTTCAGCGGCCCCAGGTAGAAGCAGGCGTCCACCTCTCCGTCTCGGAGCATTTGCAGGACCCCGCCCGAGATGCCGTGCTGCAGCGACACATCCACCTGCGGGTAATACTGCAGCAGGGCCGTGAGCAAAGCCCCGAGGCGGATGGAGTCCGGATCGATGATGGTGCCCATGCGCAGCCCGCCGGCCACCGTGCCGCGCATGGAGGCGGCAAGCGCCGCCATTTCCTGTACCGAGTCCACGGTTTGCGTGGCCAGTGGCAGCAGGCGCCGCCCGGCTCCGGTCAGCACCATGCCGGTGGGTGTGCGGGCAAACAGCAGCACGCCCAGTTCGTCTTCCAGGCTCTTGATTTGTTTGGACAGCGCGGACTGGGTCAGGTGCAACTGGTCGGCCGCCCTGACGAGCTGGCCGCTGCGCGCCACGGCCAACAGCGCTCGGAGTTGGTGGAGTTCCATGCCGGGATTATGGCCCGCAGCCCAAGCGGAACCGGCGCCCGAGCATTTAAAAGAAATAGGCCGCTAGCGCAGACACCACCTGCGCTAGCAGCTATATATTCAATAGCAATGCAGCCTACAAAACCTCAAACACCCCGGCTGCGCCCATGCCACCACCTATACACATGGTGACGCACACCCGCTTGGCGCCGCGGCGCTTGCCCTCGATCAGCGCGTGGCCGGTGAGGCGCTGGCCGCTCACGCCATACGGGTGGCCGACTGCAATCGCGCCGCCGTTCACATTCAGCTTGTCGGCCGGAATGCCCAGCTTGTCGCGGCAGTAGATCACCTGCACGGCGAAGGCTTCGTTCAGCTCCCACAGGTCGATGTCTTCCACCTTCAGGCCCAGGCGCTTCAGCACCTTGGGGATGGCGAACACCGGGCCTATGCCCATTTCGTCCGGCTCGCAGCCGGCCACTGCAAAACCGAGGAAGCGGCCCAACGGCTGCAGGCCGCGCTGGCTCGCCAGGGTTTCGTTCATCACCACGACAGCGCCGCCGCCGTCAGAAAACTGGCTGGCGTTGCCGGCCGAAATCAGGCCGCCGGGCAAGGCCGAGCGCAGGCCGGCAATGCCTTCCTTGGTCGTGCCGTCGCGTATGCCTTCGTCCTGGCTCACCGTCACTTCTTTGGTGATCAGGCCGCGCACCTTGTCGGCCACGCCCATGGTCACGGTGATGGGCGCTATTTCGGCGGTGAACAGGCCGGCCGCCAGGGCTGCCACGGCCTTTTGCTGGCTGGCTGCACCGTATTCGTCCATCTGCTCGCGGCTGATGTTGTAGCGCTGCGCCACCTGCTCGGCGGTCTGCAGCATGTTCCAGTAGATCTCGGGCTTGTTTTTCACCAGCCAGGGGTCGTTCAGCATGTGGATGTTCATCTCCTGCTGTACGCAGGAAATGCTTTCCACGCCGCCGGCCACGTACACATCGCCTTCGTTGGCAATGATGCGCTGGGCCGCCATGGCAATGGTCTGCAGGCCGGACGAGCAGAAGCGGTTCACCGTGACGCCGGATGTCGTCACCGGGCAGCCGGCGCGCAAGGCAATCTGGCGCGCGATGTTGGCGCCGGTCGCGCCTTCCGGCGTGGCGCAGCCGATGATCACGTCATCGACTTCGGCCGCCTCGATGCCAGCGCGCTGGATGGCGTGCTGCACCGCGTGGCCGCCCAGGGTGGCGCCATGGGTCATGTTGAAGGAGCCCTTCCAGCTTTTGGCCAGAGGGGTGCGGGCGGTAGAGACGATTACGGCGGCGGTCATGTTCTGTATTCCTTAATTGAAGGTTTTGCCGTCAGCAGCGAGGCGGACCAAGAGCGGCGCGGGCGTCCAGAACGCGGCATCGTCCAGCGGGTTCTGCGCAAAGCGCTGCATGGCCTGGACCACGTTGAAAAGGCCCACTTCGTTCGCGTAGTGCATGGGGCCGCCGCGGTAAATGGGGAAGCCATAGCCGGTGAGGTACACCATGTCGATGTCACTGGCCTTGGAGGCAATGCCCTCCTCCAGGATGTGCGCGGCCTCGTTGACCATGGAATACACCAGGCGCTGGACGATTTCTTCGTCGCTGATCTTGCGCGGCGTGATGCCCAGCGAGGCCCGGTGGTCCGCCACCATCTTTTCCACCAGTGCACTCGGCACCGCGTCGCGCTTGCCGGCCTGGTAGTCGTACCAGCCGGCGCCGGTCTTCTGGCCGAAGCGGCCCAGTTCGCACAGCAGATCGGCCGTCTTGCTGTAGCGCATGCCGGGCTGCTCCACATAGCGGCGCTTGCGTATGGCCCAGCCTATGTCGTTGCCGGCCAGATCGCTCATGCGGAACGGGCCCATGGCCATGCCGAACTTCTCCATGGCCTTGTCCACCTGGGCCGGCGTGCAGCCCTCGTCCAGCAGAAAGCCGGCCTGGCGGCCGTACTGCTCGACCATGCGGTTGCCGATGAAACCGTCGCACACGCCGGAGACCACAGCCGTCTTCTTGATCTTTTTGCCGAGCGCCATCACCGTGGCCAGCACGTCCTTGGCCGTGGCCTTGCCGCGCACCACTTCCAGCAGCTTCATCACGTTCGCCGGGCTGAAGAAATGCGTGCCCACCACGTCCTGCGGGCGCTGAGTGAAGCTGGCGATCCGGTCCAGGTCCAGCGTGGAGGTGTTCGACGCCAGGATGGCGCCGGGCTTCATCACGCGGTCGAGTTCTTGGAACACAGCTTTCTTGACACCCATGTCTTCGAACACAGCTTCGATCACCATGTCGGCATCCCCCAGGTCGTCGTAGCTCAGCGTGGTGCTGAGCAAGCCCATGCGCTGGTCCAGCTTGTCCTGCTTCAGCTTGCCCTTGGCCACCTGGGCTTCGTAGTTCTTGCGGATGGTGGCCAGGCCGCGCTCCAGCGCCTCGGGCTTGGCTTCCAGCAGCTTGACCGGAATGCCGGCGTTCAGGAAGTTCATGGCAATTCCGCCGCCCATGGTGCCGGCGCCGATGATGGCGACGCTGTTGATAGCGCGTTGCGCAGTATCTGCGGGCACGTCAGGTATTTTGGATGCTGCACGCTCGGCGGCGAAGATATGCCGCAAAGCCCGGCTCTCGGGCGTCCACATCAGGTTCAAGAAGGTGCTGAGCTCGAAGGCCATGCCGGCGTCGAACTTCTGCTTGGTGGCGGCCTCGACCGCGTCCACGCACTTCAGCGGCGCCGGGTAGTTCTTCGCCATGCCCTTGACCATGTTGCGGGCGAACTGGAAATAAGCGTCGCCCTGCGGGTGCTTGCACTTGAGGTTGCGCACCAGCGGCAAGGGGCGCACGTCGGCAATGGAGCGGGCAAAAACCAGCACTTCCTCAAGCAGCGATTCGACGGATGCGGCCAGCTTGTCAAACAGCTTTTGGCCGGGCAGCGAGGCCAGCAATTCGCTCTTTACCGGCTCGCCTCTGACGATCATGTTCAGCGCAGCCTCCACACCCAGCACGCGCGGCAAGCGCTGTGTGCCACCAGCGCCGGGGATCAGGCCCAGTTTGACCTCTGGCAAGGCCACGTTGCAACCCGGCGCGGCGACGCGGTAATGGCAGCCCAAAGCCGTCTCCAGCCCACCGCCCATGCACACCGAATGGATGGCCGCGACGACAGGCTTGGCCGAATTTTCGATGGCCAGAATCATGCTCAGCAGATTCGGTTCGCGCATGGCTTCAGGGGTATCGAATTCCTTGATGTCGGCCCCGCCGGAAAACGCCTTGCCGGCGCCGGTCAGCACGATGGCCTTGACGGCCTCATCGGCATTCGCCTGGGCCAGGCCGTCGGTCACGGCGCGGCGGGTTGCCAGGCCTAGGCCGTTGACCGGTGGGTTGTTGAGGGTGATTACGGCAATGTCGCCGTGAATTTGGTATTGCGCCGCCATGGAGGAACCTCAGGTTTAAATCGAACGATCGTGCGATTTAAATTCTAGGCCCCGTGCATGTCGGCGCATGCACTGGTTTGTCCCAGTCGGGACAGTTTTACTAGCGCACCGAGATACTGCTGGGCCCCGAGCCGTTGGTGGATGCAGTCCCCAGCGAGGTCAATGCGCCGCTGGACCCTACGCTGAACGATGTAACCGTGGCGTCGTTGTAGTTGGCCGCATACACAAAGCTGCCGCTGGGCGACACGGCAATTCCGCTGGGGCCGGTGCCGGTAGCCACGGTGGGGGTAGCCATGGCAGTCAGCTTGCCGCTGGAGATGCTGTACTGGGACACCGTGTTGTCGCCCGAATTCGCCACATAGGCATAGCGCCCGCCAGGGCTGACGACGATGCCGCTGGGCGAGGTGCCGGTGCTAACGCTGGCGGGTGACAAGGCCGTCAACAAGCCGCTGCTGCCAATGCTGAACTGGGCCAGTTTGGCGCTGTCCGATAGGGTCACGTACAAGTAGTTGCTGTCTGGCGCAATGGCAATCGCCAGCGGCGTGGTGCCCACCGAGCTCAGGCTGACCGTGGCGGGCGACAAGGCCGTCAGCGCACCAGTGCTGCCAATGCTGTACTGCGACACGCTGTTGCCACTGGCGTTGACCACATAGGCGTACAGGCCATCGGGGCTGACCGCCACCGCGTAGGGGTTCACCCCCGCAGCCACGCTAGGTGTGGACATGGCGGTCAGGGCGCCGGTGGAGCCGATGGTGAACTGTGACACCGTGGCGCTGCCGTAGTTGGCGACGTACAGGTATTTGCTGTCTGGGCTGATAGCCAGGCCGTACCCTGCGCTATCGGCGCTACCAGTGCCCACCAGGCTCAAGGCCCCGGTGCTGGCCGAGATGCTGTAGACGCCGATGGCCTTGTTGTTCTGAAAGCTGACGTAGGCAAACTTGCCATCGGCACTGGTGCTGATGCTGGACGGCAGGTAAGTGTTGGTGGACAGCGTGGCCGTTGACTGCGCTGCCAAGGCCCCGGTACTGCCCACGCTGAATTCGCCCAGGCTACCGCTGTACCAGTTGCTGGTAAAGGCCACATAGCCACGGCAGGTGACCACCACGCTAGACACATTGCTGCCACCGCTACCGCTGCCATTGCTGACCACGCAGGTCTGCCCGTCGGGCTGCGTCGCCACGCTGACGTCATAGCTGCCCGTCATGCTGTCGCTGAACGTGAAACTGGTGGCACCCGAGGCCACCGCCAGGGTGGACGAGCCATTGGCCAGCACCAGGCCGCTGGTCGTCAAGCCGCTGACTGTACCGGCCAGCGTGTATGCGGTGGTGTCATCGCTGCTACCGCCTCCGCAGGAAGTCAATGCGACAACGGTGGCGCAGGTAATCAAAAATGGTAAGCCATTGCGGCGCTGTGTGTTCAAAGCTCACTCCGTAGTTTCTCTTGTGCGAACTACGGTAGCACCCACGCATAAAGTTATTTATCAATTGATGTCTGGCTTGCAGCAGGCATTTCACACTTCCAGCCATTCCTGACGCAAGGCATCGTCCTCACGCAACTGCTGCGGCGTACCCTCGAACACGATGCGCCCCCGCCCCATCAGCAATACGCGGTCGGCAATGTCCAGGGCAATGGGCAGTTTTTGCTCCACCAACAAAATCGCCATGCCCTGGCTGCGCAACTGCTGCAGGGTGGCGGCCATGTGCGCCACCAGCTGCGGCGCCAGGCCTTCAGTCGGCTCGTCTACCAGCAGCAGCTGCGGGTTGCCCACCAGGGTACGCCCCAGGGCCAGCATCTGCTGTTCACCGCCAGACAGCACGCCGCCGGGTGCGTGCTGGCGCATTTTGAGCGGGGGAAACATCTGGTAGATGCCATCCAGATCCCACGGGCCCTTGGGGCCGGCGGACTTCTGGCCCAGCAACAGGTTCTGCTGCACGCTCAGCCGCGGAAAGATGTCGCGGCTTTCGGCAACATAGCCCAGGCCACGCTGCGCAATCTGAAACGGCTGCAGCCCCAGCAGTTCCTGCCCCATCCAAAGCGCCGAGCCTTCTGCGCGGACCAAGCCCATCAGCGCCTTGGCCGTGGTGGACCGGCCTGCGCCATTGCGCCCCAGCAGGGCAACGATTTCGCCGGGCCGCAGGTCGAACGACAGCCCCTGCAGCACATGGCTGCGGCCGTAGTAGGCGTGGAGCTGGCGTATCTGCAGCATCAGGCGGAGGCCCCCAGATAAACAGCTTGCACTTGCGGGTTAGCGCGTATGGCAGCAGGGGTGTCGCAGGCAATGATCTGCCCTGCCACCATCACCGCTATTTTGTCTGCCAGCGCATATACCACCTGCATATCGTGCTCCACAATTAATAGCGTTTTACCCTGGGTCACGTCGCGTATCAGCTGCACGAAATGGGCGCTTTCGCTGGCCCCCATGCCGGCCGTAGGTTCGTCCAGCAGAACAGTGTGGGCACCGCCGACGATGGTGATGCCCAGTTCCAGCGCGCGCTGCTCGGCATAACCCAGTTCGCCAGCCAACACATCACGTTTGGCGCTCAGCTGCACCTGGGCCATGCAATGCTCTGCCAGGGCATTGGCATCCTTCAGGCCCGACAAACGACGCCAAAAACTGTAGCCATAGCCCAGGCTCCACAACACGCTGCAACGCAGGTTTTCAAACACGCTGAGCCGTTCGAATACGTTGCTGACCTGGAAGCTGCGCGACAGGCCCGCCCGGTAGATCTGGAAAGGTGTTTTGCCTTGTATGGCCTGGCCTTGCAGCACGACACGGCCGCTGTCTGGCGCATGCTTGCCGCTGATGAGGTTGAACAGGGTGGACTTGCCCGCACCGTTGGGGCCGATCAGCGCCACCCGCTCGCCCGCCGCCACGGCCAGGCTAGCACCCCGGATGATGTCTACCGGGCCAAAGCTCTTACGCAGGCCTTGCAGCTCCAGTGCTGGCACAGGTGCCGTCATATCCGGCGCGCCCCCATGAACATGCCGCCGCCCGCCAGCAATACCAGTACCGCGCCCAGCCAACAGGTCCAGCGGCTAGCGTCCAGCCGCAGCCCCATCCAGTGCAACTCCGGCCCCAGCGAAGACTGCAGTTGCAGCTGGTAGGCCATCTCTACCAGCATGGAAAAGCCCGCGAAGGCCATCGCTGCACACAGGGTCAAAGCCACATAACGCGGCCACCGGCGCCACTGCAGCCGGTGCGCCACCAACACACTGGCGATACCCCCCGGTGCCACAATCACGATGGCCAGAAACATCAAGCCCAGGTACAGCAGCCAGGCCTTGGTCACGGTACTCAACAACACAAAACACAGCACCATCAGTACCGCGCCAATGATCGGCCCCCAAAAGAACCCCGTGCCGCCCAGCACCGTGAACAATAGGTAGGCCCCCGAGCGCTGGCTTCCCAGCACGTCGGCCGTCACTATCTCAAAGTGCAAGGCCGCCAAGCCGCCGGAAATACCTGCGAAAAAACCCGCCACCACCACCGCCATGAAGCGCACACGGCGGGCGTTGTAGCCTACAAATTCGGCGCGCTCCGCGTTGTCGCGCACGGCGTTCAGCATGCGGCCCAGGGGGGTCAGGGTAAAGAAGTACATCAACGCCGTGCAAACGCCGGTATAGGCAGCCACCAGGTAGTACACCTGGATTAGCGGGCCGAAGCTGATGCCCAAGGGCATTGCGCCCTGCACGCGGTTGCCGGCCAGGCCCGATTCGCCGCCAAAGACCACTGGGAACAACCACGCCATCGCCGCCACCAGCTCGCCCAGGCCTAGCGTCACCATAGCAAACGTGGTGGCAGAACGCTGCGCACTCATCCAGCCCAGCAGCAAGGCCAGCATGGCCCCGACCACGCCACCTACCAAGGGCACCAGGCTGACCGGTAGCAGTGCCAGGTTCAGCACATGCATGGCGGCAAACGCGCCCAGCCCCGCGTAGACCGCGTGGCCAAAGCTCAGCATGCCACCCTGCCCCAGCAAAATGTTGTAGCTGAGGCAGACGATGGTGGCGATGCCCATCTGCGTCAGCAAACTTTGGCCCAGGCTGCTGTGGAACACCCATGGCGCCACCAGCATAAGCGTCGCCGCACCACCCCAGACCATAGCCTTAGTCAGCACGCCGCCCCCACAGTCCTTGCGGTCTGGCCACCAAAACGATCACCAGCAATAAGTAGGGCAACAGTGGCGCGATCTGGCTGACCTTGATGCGCCACAAGGCATCGCCCCAGGTGCCTGGGGCGACCAGCCATCCGAGTACCGGGGTATCGACGCCCACCGCCAAGGTTTGCAGCATGCCCACCAGCAAAGACGCCAGAAAGGCCCCCTTCAAAGACCCCATGCCGCCCACCACCACGACCACAAATACAACGGAGCCCACGGTGGCAGCCATGCCCGGCTCGGTCACAAAAGCGTTGCCTCCCACCACACCCGCCAAGCCGGCCAGCGCAGCACCGCCGGCAAACACCCCCATGAACACCCGTGGCACGTTATGCCCCAAGGCCTGCACCGCACTCGGGTGCGTCAGCGCGGCCTGCACCACCAGGCCAATCCGGGTACGCGACAGCAGCAGCCACAGCCCACCCAACATGGCCAGAGCCACCAACACCATGAAACCGCGGTAAGCCGGAAACGGCGTGCCCCACACATAGAACAACGGCCCCGCCAATTGGGTTGGAATGCGGTAGTCCACCGGCCCCCTGCCCCAGACCAGCTGCACCAGTTCAATCAGCACCGTATTCAACCCGAATGTCACCAGCATTTCGGCTATATGCCCATGGGCATGCATGCGGCGCAGCACGAACTTTTCAAACCCCGCACCCAGCAAGCCCACGGCAGCCGGAGCCAACACCAAGGCAGTCCAGAAGCCAAGCCACTGCGTCAAGCTGTAGGCTATGTAGGCCCCCAGCATGTAAAAGCTGGCATGGGCCAAATTCAGCACCCCCATCATGCTGAAAACCAGCGTCAATCCCGCGCTGAGCATGAACAACATCAGCCCATAGGCCAGGCCGTTCAACAAAGATAGGGTGAAAAACTCCATGCGTTTCCAGGGGAAGGGCCACGCGGTGCGGTGGGGCGGAAGTGTAGCTGGCGCTAAGGCCTGGCGAACGTCCCCCCTTGGTGGCTGTGGCTGCCGTATTGGCCAGCTGCATCACGCTGCCAGTGGAATTGGACTTTGACGCGGTGGTCGCGGTCGGTGTAGACCACCTGCCCGGTTGGGCCCACCACGATGGCGGTTTGCTGGCCGTAGACGCTGGGCTTGGGGTGGAGTAGCTGGCCGTTACCGTCAACCTGCGAGCCCCGGTAGGGAGTGGTGTTGCGTATGGCGTCTACGCGGTTGCGGTACAGGGGCTTGTCGCTACCGGAGTGGCCGACCAATGTGTCTTTCAAGACCTCTTGAATGCTATTGAATAGATAGCTTCTTGCGCTTGTATTACCTACGCCAGCGGCCGATTTGGCACTTGATTTTGCAGTTATCCCCGAAGCGCCGTCCTGCTCGCCTGCCAAGCGCTGGTCTACTGCGGCACGCAGCTCGGCACTGAGGTTGTTGTGCGCCAGGTGGACGACACGCAGCAGGGTATGGCGGCGTTCGTCCTCAGACGGTTCTTCCAACAGGGTGGATAAATCAGCCTGGCCGCTGAGCACGAAGTGGGTGCCAGGAGCGAAGCTGCGTACGGTGCCAGCCCCTGTGTAGAGCTGGCGGGCAACGTCCAAGGCATGGAGCTGGTTGCGGGCCAGGCGCTGGCCGTGGGCCGGGGTTTCGAAGGCGTAGGCGCCGGGGGCATCCCGGCGGGCCAGACTACCGGGTTTACGGTAGATGAGGTATGCCACGCCACTGTATGCCCCTACTGCGCCGGAGTCGATATAGGTTTCTTCATCGGATCAGCCCCGGATGTTGACCCTGGGGCATCGTCTAGAAACTCAATACTACGGATAATTTCGAGCGCATGGGAAGTGAGATCGCCCTTGGGAGCATCTTGCAGCAAAGCGACGGTACCCAAACCACAAATTGCTTTAGATGCGTGAATCAGACAAAAAGAAAGAATCCGCCTACGGCCTTTCTCCTCGCCAATTAAACCGTCTTGTGTCATTGCCTACTTGGACAGTTGCCCAGCACAGCCCACCCGTAAAACTGGAGCCGGTCAGCAAATCGTTCATAGCCGCCAACATTTTAAATGAATGAAGCTCGTAAGTTATTGATTTTATTGATCTGCAAGTTTTTAAAAAAAGCTTTACAGAGCATTATTAATGAGATATTCATTTATTTGATATAAAAAATTCAATGTTATTTTTTTTGACATTAAAAAATAATCTAAAAAACTCCTCGGAATTTTCGTACTGAACGTCCCACGAAATAGAACTATCAAGGAGAGATTTATCGACCGCCTTTGGATTTATGGAAATATTACAAGATTCTCGTGGTTTCAATGACTTTTTTTCGCATTCATTATTGATTATATTCACGGGAAGTTCATTGGGAAGCTCAGAAAAAGCCATTGCATTAGTGGCTAAATTTCCATTATTTTCAATTTTAAGTACTACATTACCATTAGGCAAATTGCGTGGACTAGCCTGCAACCAGACTCTTTCAATAATTCCACTAAATTTTTTGACAAGTGCCTCCATCACAGGTTGGCCTTGAGAGTTAACCCCTAAGAAATATGCATCCAGAAAAAATTCCCCTGGTGGCAAATCGGATCCATCAAATACAAAACTAACCACTGCCAAATTCACTGCAGAACATTTGCTAGCAATTGATTGAACGACAGCACCAAATGCCTTTCCAGTCAACGGAACATCGGCAATAACATCTCTGGAGCTAACAATATAGAATTGTGGGGGCAGATCATTAGATTGTCGAAAATTTACAGCGCCAATAGAAACACGACCATCATCTATTTTTTTAAAATTTGAATCTGCCAGGTAAATAAATCGCTTTGCAGGTATGGATATACCCGCACAAGCATCCTTGGCAGAAGCATTTTTTGGCAAGAAGATTAAAACCAAAGACATTAAAAATATCAGAGGCAAATCCAACAAATAAAATGAAAAAATTCTATTAGGCTTGTTCATTGAGATATTTTTCATAATCTGTCAACATTTTTTCTACTGTATATCCATTTGTCTCAGTCCCACCAGGAAGTGACGACCATTGCGAAGAATGTCCGGGAGTTGCAGTTGCAAGTTGTTTAGCTGCTTCTGCTATTTTTCCAGTTCGAACCAAAGCCAAACTTGTAGGGATCATCGTCTGATATCCAGCAGATCCCCAGCCTTGTCCTGGATGCATCTCCATAATGGCAATAGCTATTCGATCTTGAATAGTCGGACTAAATGTGTCTTCCTCTTTTTCCGGTACAACCCATTTGGGGAAATATAGCTTCCAAGTTTGCAATGTGATGCCATATGCACCTGAAGGCGTTGATGCCGCCTTGGTTCCCACATACGGGTGCGTTGCAAAGCTTTCAAACTTGGGTGGTGGCGATCCCCTTTTTACTGACGACATAGGCAGTGCGGAATAGGTCGCAGCATCTCCTGACTGAACAAAAATGGTTTCTGCTTCACGACTACGTATCACCTTTAAAAATGCGCGCATTCTTTTCTCAGGCATTGGATCAAAGTACTTGCGATATATGCCAGTTACTTCAAACCCACTTACCGGCAAATAACTATCCCAAAAATCGCTCACATAGCCGTCATAAGTTCTTATATCGATATGCCCTGCTTGCGCTGCACCGCGCTTGTCCGTGTACACAATCACATCTCCCGGGGCCGCCCATCGTGCATCAGGTAAAAGTTTTGTAATATTTTTAAACCCCCCCTTCTCAAGAGCCGGCCCCATCTCCTTCGCTGGAGCTGGACCATTTTCCCCTCCAAAGCCCATGTAACCTAGGGCGACTTTTACATATTTATTACAAGCATGCAGTGATTGTGCATATCCTTTTCCATCACCACTTTTTCGGACTGTTTCAAAAAATTTACTATTCTTCATTTCATCCAAAATGTTTGCCGAATTTTTGGAACCGTAGTCCCATTTTATTTGCCTCATCGCAAACTCAATCAGCAAATTGACTTTTTCGACATCACTTAAACTACCATATCCATTTTGGACCTTGACAGAGTTTATTCCCATCATATTCTTCAATCCATCAGTGACCACAACCAACGGATTGCCATCCTGATTGCGTTCCACTTGAGTTTTAGGTTTTTGATCGGGAGGGTTGCGTGAGATATTCGGCTTTGACTCTGGTGTTTGACTGTGCTTGCTCGCCAGTTCTTTGACTTTTTCTTCCGCCTTGCCCGGAACTCCTATGTGGCTGTAGGTGCTGAATTCAAATCTGAAGCGGGGTATTTTTAAATTGGCGGTGTGCTCACCGGCTACGGTAACGGTGCCTGTAGCTGAATATTTGTACTCACCCGTATCGCGTTTTATTTGTATTTCAAACGTAGTTCCAATTGCAATATTCTCTATCGCTGCGATTTTGCCCTTTGCATCAGTGCTGCCGTCAAATAGAATCTTTTTACTTGTATTCTTTTGTCTAGCATCGATAACACGTAGGGCCATTTTCGGGATGGAGTTCCCTTTTTCGTCGACAACAACAATCTCCAGGGATGCGCCCTCTTCCACGAGGGGAGCGTCAGTCGGTGTAGTTTTGCTTGTGTCGCCCTGCTCACCCGAGATATTGGGATTTGAAGCCGGGCTACTGGGTTTCTCTGTACCGGGACTTTCTGCCGTTGCGGATTGTGATGCAACAGGGGGCTGTGCCTGCTCCTGTGTGGGAGTAGTTGGCACATCCTTGGACTTTTCCGTTTGTCCAGACACGTCCACGGCGTTGGGTTTACCGCCAGCAATCGCGTCTTCAATGTCGCTGCTCATGCACTCTCTCCGTTTGTTGCTTGATTTTCTGGCGGGCGATGTTTGACATCCATTGACAGTTCATGCGCACCATCGCCGAGATACAGGTAAACATCTTGCGGCTCGTGCGTATAAACACGGCCTGTGTGTCCTTTGGCGTCGGTTCTGCCTGAACCTAATACAACGCCATCTTTGGTTCGATATTCATACGGTACCCCCACCACGGTATGCTGAGTTTCTGGGTGAGCTCCTACCATATCGGCTACATTGGTTTGCACACTGTATTGAGGGTTTTCCGAAGGCAATACCAGCGCACTCTTCGGAAACGACAACGCGGGCGTACCCACATTCCCCGGCCCAGCCAGTTCCACGGCACTTCTCTTGAACGCCATCGTCCCCGGCCCCTGAATGGTGATGTTGCCCCCTTCAATGCGCAGCCCTGCCCCACCGGCTGTCAGCAACACATGCTGCTGCGCACTGACGTTGATTGCACCTGTGACGCTGGCCACCGTAATGCCCTGGTCTGCCGTCAGCCGTGTCTGGCCACTCTGGCTTTGGCTGCTGACCTTGCCGCTGGCGGAATGCAGGGCGATGCCGGTTTCCTGGTTCGGCTGGCTGGCGTTGCTGACTTTGCCGTAGGTGAAGAAGCTGATGCCGTCTTTGACCAGGTGATGGCTGTTGCCTTGGGCGGCCAGGTTGATGGCGTTTCCTGCGGTGATGCTGCTGGTGTTGCCGGCACTGAAGACGCCGCTCTCGGGGGTGGCGGTGGTGATGCCGCCTTTGCCGCTGAGCTGGAGCAGGGGTTCGCTGTAGGCAGTGGCGTCTTGGTCCTGGGTTTGCAGGATGTTTATGCTGCGGGCCTGTTGTTCTACGGCGGGCAGCTTGGCTGGTTCGGGCTGGGCTTTGAGTTCGGCTTTGTGCTTTTGGGCGGTCTCGGCCAGGCTGGTGTGCAGCTGTTGGCTGGCCTGGGCCTGAGCTATCGCCTCCTGGCTGTCGAGCTGGGTGCGGCTGACGTTAGCTCTAGCGTCGGTACTCAGCAGCATGCCAGCGCCGGCCCGGCTGGCGTGGCTGTGCGGGGTTTTGAGTTCCGCGCCGAAGCCCACCGGATTCAGTCGTTGGTTGTCGCTTTGGTGGCGCAGCTGGCCCAGGTTGAGTTCAGCCGTTCCCTGGTGCGGGGAAGCATGGCTTTGCAGAGCGGTGCGGGCCTGGCCGGCGCTGTCGTCAAACACCAGTTGGTTGTAGCCACCTGCGCCTTGCTGGCTGGCGGACAAGGCCTGGGTTTTGATGCCGCTCAAGGCTGCGGGGTGCGCATGGCCGTCGGCCTCACCGGGGAACCATGCGGGGGCGTTGCCGGTGCTGCTGCCAGCACCACTAGGGGCCTGGTTGTATTGGGCGTCGGCAGTGCCTTGGCCGTTGTAGACGCTGCCGGTGATGACGGGGCGGTCGATGTCGCCCTCGATGAAGTCCACCCAGACTTCCTGGCCTATGCGGGGGATAGCGACAGCGCCCCAGTTGGCGCCTGCTGTGGGGGCCAGGCTGGCGGCGACCCGGACCCAGGTGCCGCTTTGTTCATTGGCAGGCGCCCCTGTGTGGGCTCCACCTTGGCCTTGCTGGCTGGGGTGGCTCTGACGGCTGTGGCTGCCGTATTGGCCGGCGGCATCACGCTGCCAGTGGAATTGGACTTTGACGCGGTGATCGCGGTCGGTGTAGACCACCTGTCCCGTGGGGCCCACCACGACAGCGGTTTGCTGGCCGTAGACGCTGGGCTTGGGGTGGAGCAACTGGCCCTGGCTGCTCACCTGGGAGCCCCGGTAGGGGGTGGTGTTGCGTATGGCGTCCACGCGGTTGCGGTACAGGGGTTTGTCGCTGCCGGAGAGACTACCCAACGTCTCTTTCAACGCCCCTTGCATGCTATTGAATAGATAGCTGCTTGCGCTGGTAGTACCTGCGCCAGAGGCCGATTTGGCATTTATTCCCGAGGCCTCTTTCTGTTCTCCACCCAAGCGCTGGTCTACTGCGGCACGCAGGTCTGCGCTGAGGTTGTTGTGCGCCAGGTGAACGACACGCAGCAGGGTATAGCGGCGTTCGTCCTCAGGTGGTTCTTCCAACAACGTGGATAGATCGGCCTGGCCGCTGAGCACGAAGTGGGTGCCGGGGGCGAAGCTGCGTACGGTGCCCGCTCCGGTATAGAGCTGGCGGGCGACATCCAGGGACTGGAGCTGGTTGCGGGCCAGACGCTGGCCTTGGGCCGAGGTTTCGAAGGCATAGGCGCCGGGGGCGTCCCGGTGGGCCAAGGGGATGGCGCCGGTGGCATCGGATTCCCCATTGCCGGTATTGCTGGCCAGCGCTGGGCGGCTGGTACCGACACGGTAGTCCCATGTGCTGAGTTGCACCGTGCGGGCCTGCCAGCGGCTGAGGCTGCGCCAGCGGTCGACACTGTCGCGTTGCATGACTGCGCCGGGCTGGGTGAAGGCGACATTCGCGCTGGCGTTGGGCTGGAATGCGCCGTTGTGGTCGGCTATCACGACGGTGTGGGTGCCCAGTGCGGGGCTGTTGGCATCGCCCACATGCTCTACCCAGGCGAACAGGCCTTCTTCGGCCATGAGCCGGGTGATGAAGGCCAGGTCGGTTTCCTGGTACTGGGTCGTCAGACTGCGTTTGGGGTAGGCAGACTTGTCGGCAATATCAAACCGCCACTGCGGCTGCAGAGCGCCCTGGCCCTGGTAGTCCTGGAAGATGGAATCCAGGATGTCAAAGACCTGCATGTCCTGGAAGCTGGCGCTGTCCTGGCGCTGCGCCAGAAAGGCGAGCCAGGGTTCCACGGTCAGCTGGTAACGGGCCAAACCGCCGTTGGCACCCAATTGCTCAACATGGGTGATATGGCCATGGAAGGGACGCAAATCGGTACGGCTGGCATCGGTAAGCAGCTCCAGTAGCACTGGCTGGCCCAACAACGTGGACAGGTCGATATGGGCGTCTTGGCTCAGGCAGCGTATGTACCAACGGGTGCCGCAAAACGCGGGGTCCGCGGCCAAGCCGGTCCCGGTTTCGTCTTGCACGCCCAGGTTGCCAGGGTACAAGGACTCTACCGCCTGCAGACGTTCGGCCAGCAGTAATTGTCCTGGCAGCGTGGTGTGCAAACGCAGCAAACGGTCGGACTGGCCCCAGCTGTCGAGCATGCTGCTGAATACGCCACTGAGCGGGCCAAGACTGGCGATGGTGCTGATCGCGGTCATATGTGCTTACCGGTTCACTTACTGTATGGCGTACTTGAAGTCGCCCTTTTTATTGGCGCTGACCTTGATCTTGCGGATAAGGCCGCCTGTGGCCATCTGGGCCAGCACGCTTTCTGATATTTCAGGCAACAGGCTGCCGTTCAAGATGTTGTCTACATTGCGGGCACCCGAATCCACCTCGGTGCAGCGGGCCAGGATTGCATCCACCAGCGCGTCGTCATACACAAACTCGGCTTTGTGGTTGACGGCAATGCGCTTCTGGATGCGCGATAGCTTGAGCTCGATGATTTGCGCCAGCACCTCATCGCCAATGGGGTAGTACGGAACCACCTTCAGCCGCCCTAGGAAAGCGGGTTTGAAGGCCTTCATCAGCTGCGGCCGGATCAAGGCTTCCAGCGCTTCGGTGCTGGGTAGTTCGTCAGCGGTCTTGTTCAGGCAGGCCTGCATCATCTGGCTGGAGGCAACATTGCTGGTCAAGATGATGATCGTGTTCTTGAAGTCGATTTCGCGGCCCTCTGCATCGTCCATCACACCTTTGTCAAAGACCTGGAAGAACAGCTCCATCACATCGGGGTGGGCTTTCTCGACTTCATCCAGTAACACTACGCTGTAAGGGTTGCGGCGCACAGCTTCTGTCAGCACACCGCCCTCGCCATAGCCCACGTAGCCAGGTGGCGAACCTTTCAGGCCAGACACGCTATGCGCTTCCTGGTATTCGCTCATATTGATGGTGATGAGCTTTTTCTCGCCACCATACAAAGCGTCGGCCAAAGCCAGCGCAGTCTCGGTTTTGCCGATGCCGCTGGGGCCTACAAACAGGAACACGCCCTTGGGCTTGTTGGGGTCGTCCAGGTTGGCGCGCGAGGTGCGTACACGCTGGGCAACAGCTTCGATGGCATGGGGCTGGCCCAGAACGCGCTCTTGCAGCAGGTCCTTAAGCTTGAGCACGGTTTTGATTTCGTCACTGACCATCTTGCCCAGAGGAATACCGGTCCAGCTGGCAACAATTTCAGCTACGACATGACCGTCAACCTGGACGGGGACCAGGGGCGTTTCGCCCTGGTGGATCTTGAGTTCTGTCAACAGTTGCTGAAGAGCAGCCAACTCCGGGCTATCACTGGCTTTGGCCGGCTTCTTGGTTGCTTTAGCCGGTTTGGAAGCGCCCTCCGTCACCACGGCTGGTGCCTGCACTACAAGCGCTTCCAGAGCAAGACGAGCGGCCTTTATTTTTTTTGCAAGGGCTTGCTCTGTATCCCAGCGCGCGGTCTGCAGCACTAGCTCCGCATTGGCCGCATCGCGTTGGGCAAAGAGTTCTTGCAGCCGCTCTCCGTGCTGGCTGCCACTGGCCTGCTCGCGCTCCAGGTTGGCAATCTCGGTGTGCATGCGGTCCAGATGTTTTCGCAGATTTTCCAGCACGGCCGGGACCGCGCTTTGCCCCAGCGCGACTTTCGCGCAGGCCGTATCCAGTACGCTGATCGCCTTGTCGGGCAATTGACGGCCGCTGATGTAGCGGTGGGACAGGCGCACTGCTTCGGTGATGGCTTCGTCAAAAATACGCACGTTGAAGTGCTTCTCCATCACCGCAGCCATGCCGCGCAGCATGGCACAAGCCAGTTCTTCGCTGGGCTCTTCCACCTTGATCACCTGAAAGCGTCGAGCCAACGCTGCGTCTTTTTCAAAATACTTTTTGTATTCACCCCATGTGGTCGCAGCGATAGTGCGCAGCTCGCCCCGGGCCAAGGCCGGTTTGAGCAAATTGGCCGCATCGTTCTGGCCGGCTTGGCCGCCTGCTCCGATCATCGTATGGGCTTCGTCAATGAACAAAATGATGGCGTGTGGGCTCTTCTTCACCTCGTCAATCACATTTTTCAGCCGATTCTCAAACTCACCTTTGACGCTGGCGCCAGCCTGCAGCAGGCCCATGTCCAAGGTGTGGATTTCTACGCCTTGCAGAACTTCGGGCACATCCTTCTGTGCTATGCGCAAAGCCAAGCCTTCAACTACAGCGGTTTTACCCACACCGGCTTCACCGGTCAGAATGGGATTGTTCTGCCGACGCCTCAGCAAGATGTCGACGGCCTGGCGTATTTCCGTATCGCGACCTATCACCGGGTCTACCTTGCCTTCACGAGCCCGCTGCGTGAGGTTGGTGGTGTACTGGTCCAAGGCAGGAGTCTTGGTGCCTGTTCGAGCGGACAGATCACCGACGGGATCGCCGCCCTGCTCTTGCGTAATCGATTGCACACGGGCCCCTTCTTCAGAACCCTCGGTCAGTTTGGCTAAGTTGTGCTTCAGTTCGTCCAACTTGAATTTGACAAACAGCTTGGACCCTCTGTAGGCCAGCTGCGCCAAATCGGGCTGAGTCAATAAAGCCAGCAAAAGATGGCTGCTGCGTATGCGCGCAGACTGGTTGTCCAGTGAAGTAATCAGCCAGGCATGTTCGAACAAGGTCTGCAAATGTGGCGACAGCACGGGTGTGCGCGTGTTGCCAGTTTTGAAGCGGCCGATTTCGGCCTCTAGATCTGATTGCAGGCTCTCGACACTGATGCCGGACTTACGGGCAATCACGGCAAAGTCGCTGTGGGGCTGCTCCAGCAAAGCCAGGAACAAATGCTCCAGATCGACTTCGTATTGACCTCTGCTGGTACACATATTGGCTGCGCGTTCTGTCGCTAGCCGTGCGTGGTCGTTGAGTTTGCTGATCAGTGTTTTGAGATTGGTGCCCATCGCCTACTTTCGCGTCTAAAAATCTGCAGCCAGCGCATGGATGTCGTAACAGACGTCCGCGCGGTCCTGCACTTCTGGTTTACTAGTCAAAAATAAATCCCACCCAAGCCGACCACTTGGGCCATCCGTACCTAAACGGGCGCCGGATACATCGGAAGAGCGCAATACCAATTGCACCTCGTACTCCAGACACACGCCGGTAAAAAGGGTGAGTATTTTTTGCAAAGCTACAGCCGCCTTGGCCCTTGGCAAAAACTGTTCAAAATCTGCGCGGGCCAGCGGCCCTACGCGCAGACGTACCCGCAGGTCACGTTGCCAGACACGCGAGCCCACCATCGCAGCCGTGCCCAACACGGCATTGGTTGACCCTAGTTGCGTTTGGTGCTCACGTGGCACGTGGTACCACATGCCGACAAACTGCTCTAGCGCGATGGGTACCGCAAAATATTCGCTTAAAACGCGCTGCAACAGCGCAGCAGATGTGGGGCGCTGACGTACGGCGGCGGCAAACCGCGCAATGGACTCATCAAGAACGCCCTCTCCGTCGCGCCCCAGACGGCTATGCAGAGAGCTTTGCCCCAGACCCGACAACGACAGCAACAACGGGAGAAACCCGTCTTTTCCCTCGGCTTGGTCGTAGTGCAACTCCAGCCGGTACTTACGCCAGGCACGGTAAAACAAAGCCAATGCACGATTGGAAAAAGTGTCTAGAAAAGCACGTGGGCCTTCATCTTTTTCCAAAGCCTGATGCGCAGCAACACGCTCGGTGTAATGGTTTGGCAGGGCTCCATTGCCGCCCAGAAAACCCATGAATGTAGGCGTCAAGCTGAAATGCTTGAATGCCTCGCTCTGCATTGCAAGCTCAGACTCCACCACGGACGCATCCGGCTCCGACGGAAAAACCGCAAGGCTCTCGACTTCACTAGCCGGATAGCCAAGAGAAATCCGATTGGCAAAGCGTATGTGGTTGGACAGCATCTGCTCCGAACCCACACCTCTGTTCTTAAACCACAGTTCGATCAGCCGCACCGACTGGAAGAACTGGAAGCGATATGGCGTGGCGAGCAGGCGCTGAACTACGCTAGGCTCAAATCTCCGCTTCGTGGTCGGCATCGCAACAGCTCCTCCCCATTTCTTTTGGATGTAATGACGAGTTGGGTAAAACTGTTGACGTGTACGTATAACCCTAAAAACCGGTCAATCAGGCTGGCAAACACATGTAAGCCACTGCCGACGAAGCCCTCTTCATCCAGCGTCAGACGCACTTCAACTCCCCGTACCAGGCTGGCGAATGGATTGCCAGGTAACCACGCAGTGGCCGCACGGTGTTCTATGGAGAAAATTGCTCCGATCTGGCGCTGCGTTGTCGCGGAACGCGACAAGTCATACAAGGTCAAAGTTTCGCGAAAGGCATCAACCCCACCTTTGGTCAACGATAAATGGTTCAACGCCAGATGCGAAATCAAGCGCCAATGGGCTCCTCGTCCGCGCTCAAAGCGCAGGGGGGCACTGGGCTTGCGCAGCAAACTCATGGACTTGACCAGCGTGCCGCCTTTCAGAAACAAATCACCGCCTGGTAGCCCGTAGGCCAATGCGGCAGGCAAGTCACGATTGGTCGCCGTGAGTTCCAAACTCAAAGTCTGCGTCTCAATCTCGGCGGGATCAAAGTCAATATCAACAATCGAAATTTCTGCCTCATACCCTGGGCTTCTGAGAGCCACAATTTCATTGCGGCGCATGACCCAGTAATGCCCCTCTTTGCCCGGCACCTGGCCGTGGCGCAAAGAATAAAACGGACGGAATTCAGTGACAGACTCACCCTGTGACGATTGTCGAACCAGTTTGACTGAGTCAATTGCGTACACCTCGAACGCAAATGCATTCTGCGAATCCGCGACCACCGGATACTGCGCACCCGTATGCGTGAGGCGGATGGGGTCACCATGTTGTTTAAACAGATTGACCACGGGCGTACACCCCAACAGCAGATTCTTGGCCGATAGCGTACCCAACATCCGCGCGATATTCGAATCTGAACGCAGACCCTCCAGCGCCAAATGCAGAATAAATCCCTTACACCCCAACGGCAACAGCGCCAAAATGGGCAAGAGTTCCAGATCAAAAAAATTGAATTTCTCTGGAAAAGAGAAATACTCAGTCAACAGACGGTAAGCAGGATGCGAGTTGGCAGGGAAATCAATCAGTGCATCTTCTTCGTCAAAGCCCACCTCCCGAATTGGAACGGCTGGCAGTGTCTTCCATTGCGTCGTTTTAGGCAGCTCAACATAGGCTCGCACACTACGGGTAAACAATGCGTCCCGCAAAGCTGCGCAAAAGGATGGCTCTCCATCGATAAACACTCTGAGTTTGCCAATACCGAGTTGACCAACGCCGAGCTGCTCTGACAGAACATCTATGTGAATGCTGATTTTTGAAGTGACCTTGGGTGGCAACACAACGGATTCCGGAGCCGACACAATGGCATCGAACTGGGCATGAGACAACCGAATAGGAGCAACAACCACGTCATAAGCGGTTTGAAATCTACACTCAACACCCTTAACCGGACGCGTGCTCACCTCCGTCCCTCGCGGCATTAGAGTTGCAGCCGTTAACTGGGATACGTTGACACCCGAATCCATACGCGCGATCGCACACGATGGAAATGGTCGCAAATAATGTGGGTAAAGCACTTCAAACAGTGCTTCCGTAAACTCGGGGTAGTCGTCGTCGATGCGTTTAGAAACTCGCGCACTCAGCAACGCAAATGACTGGATCATGCGCTCGATGTGAGGATCTTCACAGACCTCCCCCACCATCAATAGGCTGCCCGCAATTTTCGGATAACGCTCCGAAAACTCGCGCGAATACCGCCTTAGAAAGCCTAGCTCTCGCTCATAGTAAGGAAGAAGTTCTTGCAACTTAAATTCCGATCCGTGCCGTATACCGGGATTTTTTAATTGAATATTGCAAAGACGATGGTTGCAATACGGCATCAAAACTAACTGGCTCCTGGGTTGTACTCACAACCAAAAGCGCTGAAATGGAAAAGCTCAATCTATTGATCTTGCCGTCCTGAACCTCCAGAGAAGCCCGCACACTTCTTAATCGAGGTTCGTGGCGAGCAATCGATTGCTCTAGATTGCGGCAAATAGTGGCTCTGTCATCCGTACTAGCCAAACTCATACCTGCAAAATCATGCAAACCATAGTTGATGATCGAGGTCGAACATTCGGGATATTTTTTTAAATTGTCCAACGTAAAAACAGCACGCGTGTTTAAAAGGGACTCAAGGTCACGGGCTACCTCATCCTTCAATTCTTCTAGCGACAACAACCGTACGAGGCTCTGCGATGAAGATCGCGCACCATCGCCGAGTAATTTCTCAAACAATCCTGAAGAAAATCCTTTCATATATATTTATATCCAAATGAAATAACCACCAACGAAAGTCAGTGGTTATTTCAAGTGACAAGATCTTAGGCAACCTTGTTTTTAGACAGATCCCAGCCGCCAGAGGTATTACCACCAGCGCCGCCGCCAATCTTCTGCTGCGTGTACTTCCATTTAACCAACGAGTATTTCAAGGAAACCACATCCGTCAAAATACTACCTTCAGCGACAGAAGAGGAAACGCTGCTGATAATCAGGTTTTCAATTTCAATTTCGAAGTATTTGACGCGCTCACCTTTGCCATCAGCGCGCAAAAATTCAAATTTTGCCTTGGCAATCGTTTTGCCAGACGAGCTATTTTGCAACAGCAAGGGCGTTGACAAATCAGCAAGTTTTGTGAAAATGATATCTTTGTGTTCACAGCGTTCGGCAGTGTGCCCGCCTCCTGTAGATGCCGTCGCGGACTTTGGTTGCAAAACACCAAAATCAACGGATTGGCACTCAATCCAATCTTTGTGTGAATCATCGGTGGATTCACCCTTAATGCCATCAATCTGCAAATATACGTCAATTGCCATAATTTACCTTTCGGTTATGTTGTATAAAACAACGGTTAAGACTTGGAGGACTGAGGCAATTCAGCCACCAAGCGGAGAGATACTGACAATTCATCCAGCTGAAAGTGCGGGCGTAAAAAAGATACTGCACGGTAAACACCCGGTCGGCCTGGCACTTCAGAAACCTGCACAGACGCCTCCCGTAAGGGGAATTGTGCTTTTGCCTCTTGGCTAGCGTTGTCATCCAGCAGCACATACTGCGCAATCCAACGATTCAAGAAATCCTCCACATTGGATGCTGCAGCAAAACTGCCAATCTTGTCGCGCATCATGGATTTCATGTAATGGGCAATACGAGATACCGCAAAAATATATTGCAACTGAGAAGACAATACCGCGTTGGCGTTGGCTGATTCTGTGTTGTAGCTTTTTGCCTTTTGCGTAGATTGCGCACCAAAAAAAGCCGCGTAATCGGTATTTTTGCAATGCACAAGCGATATGAAACCAAGATCGCTCAGTTCTTTTTCGCGCCGATCCGTAATTGCAATTTCAGTCGGACACTTTAAAGCGACTTCACCTTCATCAGTTTTAAAAGTGTGAGTTGGTAAATCCTCAACCAAACCACCACCCTCAACGCCACGTATTGCGGCACACCAACCGAAGTCTTCAAAGGCTTTGGTCAGTTTTGTTCCGAAAGCATATGCTGCGTTACACCACAAATATTTTTCGTGGTCTGTCCCATCTACATCCTCTACAAAGTTAAAACCTTCCACAGTTAATCCATCTCTGGGATTAAATGGCAGTCGCCCCAGAAACCTCGGCAAGGTCAAACCCACATAACGTGAGTCTTCTGATTCACGAAAGGATTTCCATTTTGCATATTCAACTGTATCGAATATTTTTGCCAAATCACGCGGCTTACCTAAATCGCTATATGTTTCCAGCCCAAACAGTTCGGGTGACGCAGCAGAAATAAACGGAGCATGAGCGGCCGCGGCTATACGCGACATTTGCTCAATAAAATACATGTCTTCTGGCTGTCGCGTAATTTCGAAATCACCAATCAGGCTCCCAAATGGAGCCCCACCAAAAGTGCCAAACTCTTCCTCATACACCTTTTTGAACATCGTACTTTGATCAAACTCCAAAGCCGAATTGAAATCTTTGATCAATTCTTTTTTGGTGGCATTTAAAACTTTTATTTTTAAATTTTGACCAGTTGACGTGTTTTTTACTAAGTAATGCAGTCCGGTCCAGCTACTTTCCAGCTTTTGGAATTCGGCTGCGTGCATGATCGCACTTACTTGATTAGAAATTAGTCGATCAATTTCGGCAACACGCGCATCCAAGGTCGCCATCAAATTCTCTGACACCACCACAGTGCCGTCCATGACCTGATTTACCAGCTCAGAAATAATATCTTTTGCCCGGGTGTGCTCGGCACTTGACTTGGCAACCTTACTTTGCTCAACGATTTGATCCAACAAACCAAGCTCAGTCTGCACTTCAACGGCAGCCTCTGCTGTATTTTTTTGTTCAGACATAATTACCCCGATTACTTGGTAGTTTTTTGACTTAGTTCCGCTAGCTTTTCCGTATTGTTAAGCACATCATTGAGAATATCTTCAAGCTTCTCACTGCCAGCCAATTTATTACGTAAATCAGCCAATTTTGTACGCGCCTCTAATAGTTTTTGGAGGGGTTCCACCTGCCTCACCACCGCTTCTGGACGAAAATCCTCCATGGATTTAAATTTCAGATCCACAGAAAATTCACCGCCTTTCTCGCTCAATTCATTTTTTACGCGATATGCAGCTCGCGGCTCCAACCCCTTCATAACCTCATCAAAGTTGTCCGGGTCAATGTTAATAAATTTGCGATCCTTTAACTTGGCCATGGCAATTTCAGAGTTACCACTGAAATCTCCAACAACACCGGTCACAAATGCCAGTTCTTTCTTTTCAATAGCATCACCAATTTCGACGTCATAAGTCATTTGCACCCGTGGTGGACGCACTTTTTGAAGTTTCTTTTGAATGCTTTCACTTTTAGCCATGTTCACTCCACAGGTAACAAAAATTTAAAATGCTGCGGGGAGCAATGTATCTCTTGCAGCGGGCAACCGAACTACTTTAATCCACCAAATGGATTAGATTTCCCCGAGTCTGGAGTGTCGACCTTGGCCGAAGCGCTGGTAGGCTTGGAGCTCGCCGCCACCGGCTTCACCGCAAGGGGGGCCGATACACGTGGCCGGGGAGCCGTAGCTGCTGGAGGAGGCACCAAAACAGTTTCACCAAGATTTTCGCGAAGCAACTTGGCAAGGTCTTGAGCTTCATTTTTGACGGTACCAGACAGCGCATTTTGGGTACGCAAATCGGCGAGAGATTTTGTTGCGAGACGTAAACCACTCACGGTCACAATACTATTGGCAATCTTATCTGAAGGATCTCGCTGCAATGCCTCCAGCGCATTTATGATGGCTTCGCCATAGATTCCACTATCAAATTTAATCTGCGCCATGCGTAACCATGGTGTTTTATCAGTAGGAAATTTATTGGCAGCATCTTTAAATAAACTTAATGCCTGATCCGTTTGCCCTGCTGCCTGAGCAGCATTTGCATCTGTTACTGCAGACTCCAGGGTCACTTTGACAGGTTCGGGCGTTTTAACTGGTGCGGCACACCCCCCTAAAAGAGATGCCAGCAACAAAAAATAAGCAGAATTCAATTTACGAATATGCACGCGTAATGCTCCTAGTACAAAACAATGTTTTCATTGTTGAAAATGCGAATCTGTCTATGTTAGCGCAGGTTGCATGCGAAATTTTCGGGTCTTCCATCTTGCAACTTCGTTTTCAGAAACCTTCAGAAGCTTTCAGTTGATCAATGAAGCGCTGTTGCCCCCCCCCTAGAACTGCAAGCAAAGATGTACTGGGACGGCATAATTTGCTTGGTTTAATCGATAAAAAGCACACATCACTCTTAGCATTGGATCAATACAAGTGCGCGAATCCGACTTTCGACAAACATCATTTTCTTCATCAAAATTGTGGAAAAAATTCTTTTATCAGATCCTGATGATTCTTTCTTTTTTGGGGGTCGCAGGATGCTCGGCCACATCTGCTGTCTCTGTTTTGGGGGCAGTAGCTAATTCCGCACTCGAGGCCACGGGCCTTAAAAAGCCGGATGCCCCCGAGGTACCGGATGCCTTAAAGGTGCCTCGCAATGTACCGATTAAACTGCACGCCAGTGATACTTTGAACCTGGATGCATCCGGACGTCCACTTGCGGTTATTGCAAAGATTTACAAACTCAAGCAAAACACTGCATTTTCTCAAGCCCCTTATGACGTTTTCTTGAATTCTCAAAAGGAAAAAGAGACGCTAGGTGCTGATTTATTGGAGGTTCGAGAAATTACACTAATACCAGGCCAACGTTATGAGGCAATTGAAAAAGTCAGCTATGAAGCCGGATATATTGGCGTTGTTGCATTATTTAGAAACCCAGTCCCATCACGCTGGAGGGTTGATTTCCCCGCGGCACAGGCAGAAAAATCCGGCATCGTTCTAGGATTGCACGCTTGCGTTCTGACCGTGGGGGTTGGCACTACTTCGACCGACACACAAAGCAAAAATCCCATGCTGGCGCCAGTACGGTGTCCACAATAGTTTTACTGAAAAACGAATATATAAAAGAGATCCATACTGTGAATCAATCTGACAAGGTTTTGTGGGGCGAGGGCTTGTTCCTGCGTCCACAGCATTTCCAGCGCCAAGATAGCTACCACGAAAGTCGTCTGCACCAGACCGCTACAGCGCTTAACCCTTATGCCTGGGGTGTCCAGCAACTCAAAATTGACCGGGATGCTTTGGCCAATAACTCTTTTCGGTTGTTGGACCTGTCCGTTATTTTTCAGGACGGTGAAATTTACCGCGCGCCTGACGGTGACGATTTACCAGAAGCCGTTGCTTTGACAGATCTGCCACCCACGCTGCAAACCATTACCTACTATGCGGCACTGCCAGCGCTCAAAAGTTTTGGCGGCAACTTCGTGGCAAATGCGAATGGTCAACAGTCGTCCCGCTACACCCAGGCCAATCATGAGACACCCGACCTTTTCACGGATGCGGCCAAAGCCGAAGTGGTTTACCTCAAAAAGTCGGTGCGACTTATTTCCGAACTGGAACCACGTGACGCCATGGTCTGCCTGCCTATCGCTCGATTACGCCGTTCCAGCCAAGGCGGCTTTGAATTGGACCCGCATTTCATCCCACCCAGCCTATCTGTTGGCAGCGCGCCGCACTTGGTACTCAGGCTACGGCGCCTAATGGATGCGTTACAAGCCAAAGTCAGCGCGCTATATGGACACCACAGGGAACCCAGTAAGAACGTAGTTGAATTCCGCTCTGGAGACATTTCGTCTTTTTGGCTTCTACACACTGCCAGCACGGCCTATGCTGCATTGAGCCATTACCAAAACAATCCTCTGTTGCACCCCGAGCGACTCTACGAGCAACTGTTGACTCTTACAGGCTCGTTAATGACCTTCTCCAAAAACTACGCGCTGAGCGATCTGCCACCCTATGTACACCAGGATCCGGGCCCCGGTTTTGCCAAGCTGGATGGCATCATCCGAGAGCTGCTGGACACCGTTATTTCATCGCGCTATTTTGCAATCGCACTGTCAGAGGCCAAGCCGTCTTACCACCATGGCATGCTGGATTCCGGAAAAATCGACGACAAGACGGCCTTGTACCTCGCGGTCGGCGCCGATATACCCGCGGTTGAACTAATTGACATCGTGCCGCTTCGCTTCAAGACCGGAGCGCCAGATGATGTGGAGAAGTTTGTGCTGGCGGCCATGCCAGGTGTGAAACTGGTGTACTCACCCCAGGTACCAGCTGCCGTACCGGTGCGACCTGATACTTATTATTTTGCAATCGACCCCAAAGGGGCCATGTATGAGCGTATGTTGCAGGCCCAGTCCATCTGCATTTACGTACCCGCAGGTATTCGTGGACTCAAGCTTGAACTTTTAGCAGTAACCGCATGACCTCATCCGCTCCCTCCCTGCTAGGTGCATCTGCAGCGCCATCCTCTAGCCCATTCTTTGCTAGCGAAGCCCCTGTGCATGCAAACTCCCTATTGGATTTGATGTACGACGGTTTCTACGCACTCTTCTTGCTCAAAGGTGGCAGTGCTCCGCAAGATAGCGAGACACTGCTGGCAAGAATGCAGAAATTTTTAACCGTCGTGGAGCAAGGAGCCAAGAAACTGAATGTCTCTGCCGAAGATGTACACGCAGCCAAATATGCTTTTTGCGCTTGCGTGGATGAAATCGTTTTGCGCTCGCAATTTGCCATCCGCGATGCATGGGAACGACGGCCTCTGCAGTTGGCGTTGTTTGGCGATCAGCTGGCAGGTGAAAACTTTTTCAACCAGCTGGAAGCCATGCGGGCCAAGGGTGCCGCGCACATTCATGCATTAGAAGTATTTCATATGTGCTTGCTGATGGGCTTTCAGGGCAAATACGTCATTGAGGGGCTGGAAAAGCTGAACTACATTACGGCTCGCCTAGGAGACGAAATCAGTCACATAAAGGGAAAAAGCGCCGGTTTCGCCCCCCATTGGGCTCGCCCTGACGCTATTGCCAATCGGCTTCGCAATGACGTTCCTGTATGGGTGATAGGCGCCATATTTGCCTTGATGGCTTTGTCCGCCTACGGTGTTTTAAGCTGGATGCTGCAACGCTCCACACAGGATGGCATCAACGGCTACAACGACATCGTGCGCTTGGCCCCACGCCCAGCCAACCTCACGATTACCCTCCCCTGAGGTTGCATCGTCCAGCATAAACAAATATAGCCGCTGGCGCACTAAACACCTGCGCTGGCAGCTACAAAATAAATAGCATCAACGTTTAGCCTTGGCCTGGGCGTAGCGTGCAGCAGACAGTACGCTCAAAATTGCGGTCGTAACCATCTCCGGTCGATCTTGGTGGATGTTATGCCCGCTGTCTTCGCATACCCGCATGCGACCAAGCTTAGACATCTTGGCCAGGTTGCGCTGGCTGGCGTTCCAAACCTTGCCCAAGCGCTCGGGCCAGTTCGATGTGGCCTTGCCTTGCGAAAGAACAATCAAAGGAATAGGGGGGAAAGGCCCAGCCCGGCGCGCTTGCCGCATGGTCAAGGCCGACGCCGCCAGCTCCGCGCGGGTCGCTCGTGAAGAAAGCGCAAACAGGAGCTGTGGAGGCTGGTAGAGCAAGCGGTGCACGCCCTGCTGCCTACAGCGTTTGTCGAATTCAGAATGACGGGCATCGACTAACACCACTCCTGCCACGTCACCAGGATGCATGCGGGCGAACAATTTGACAAATGTGCCACCCAAAGAATGCCCCACAAGAATATAAGGCGGCTTGATTTCCTCCGCCTGCAGCAATGCCCGCAACTCTTGCACCACCTGGTGGCCGTCACGTTGCAAGTTGGATGGGTCACTGCCGCCATAGCCGGCCCGATCATAGGCAAACACTCGGGCGACAGCGCTGACTTCATTAAAAATATTGCCCCAAATCTCCTTGCCGTCACCCAGGCCAGATTCGAAGACGACGGTAGGCCCGCCCTCGCCTGCACTGATGAATGAGCGCATGCCCATGGGCGTGTATGCCAGCAAAGGGGCTGGTAAAGCCTGGGAGCGCAAGGATGGATCTACACGAAGACGCTCCAATTGGGGTTCGGCTTGCTGTGAGGCTTGCTCGGGATGCTGTGCGACAGGTGCCCCGACGGTATAGCGAGTCCGCGGCTGCAAAACCGGCGCCAAGCTGCCGACCGCCGATCGCACCACCGTAGTGCGCCGACTAGGAGGCAATGCATTCAAAGACGGCTGTGCCTCAAGCTTGCTTTTGTCGTCAAACTGGAGGGAAAAAGCTCTAACCATTTTGGAAAATCAAGGAAGACGCCATAAAAGTCATGAATTTACCAAGGAGACGATAGTGGCATGGTGCTGCCTCGCCGCATTTATAGATTATCAGATCGGCGTGGCAACTTGAATAAGTGCGGAAGGCGGTAAAGCCAGGGCATTTCACCGCCACCCCAAAAGCAAAAAACCGGCCTTGACACCGACATCGCCCCGCTGCATGGACAATAGTGTGGTGACTATTCCCCATACCTTCATCCAGGAACTGATTGCCCGCGCCGATGTCGTCGAAATCGTGGGCCGCTACGTGCAACTCAAAAAGGGGGGCGCCAACTTCATGGGCTTATGCCCTTTTCATTCCGAGAAGTCGCCGTCTTTTTCCGTCAGTCCCACCAAGCAGTTCTACCACTGCTTTGGCTGCGGTAAAAATGGTGATGCCGTTCGGTTCCTGATGGACCACGTGGGCATGACTTTTGTCGAGGCCGTGCAAGACCTGGCCCAGCAATACGGCATGCAAGTGCCGGAAGACGAGGCATCGCCGCAAGACCGGGCCCGTGCGGCGGAACAAAAGCAAAAACAGGCCACGCTGACAGACGTGCTGGAAAAGGCATGCCTGGCCTATAAAAAGCACTTGAAAGAATCGTCCCGGGCCATTGCCTACTTCAAGGGCCGAGGCTTGTCCGGAGAAATTGCCAAGCAATTCGACCTGGGTTACGCCCCGGAGGGCTGGCGCAGCCTGGCCAGCGTATTCCCGCACTACGACGACCCGCTGCTAGTGGAAAGTGGGCTAGTCATTACCGGAGAAGATGGGGAAGACAAGCGCTACGACCGCTTCCGGGACCGGGTCATGTTTCCCATCCGCAATGTCAAGGGCGAATGCATCGGCTTTGGCGGCCGGGTGCTGGGCGACGACAAGCCCAAGTACCTGAATTCGCCCGAAACCCCGGTATTCAGCAAGGGGCGCGAGCTGTATGGCTTGTTTGAAGCGCGCAATGCCCTGCGCGACGCCGGGTATGCCCTTGTTACAGAAGGCTATATGGACGTCGTGGCCTTGGCCCAGTTGGGTTTTCCCAATGCAGTCGCCACACTGGGTACAGCCTGCACCAGCGACCATTTGCAAAAGCTGTTCCGATTTACCGATTCAGTCGTTTTCAGCTTCGATGGAGATGCCGCTGGCAGACGTGCTGCGCGCAAGGCGCTGGACGGCGCACTTCCCATGGCGACCGATGTACGCAGCTGTAAATTTCTATTCCTGCCGCCAGAGCACGACCCAGACAGCTACATCCGAAGCTTTGGCCAGGATGCATTTGCCCGCTATATCGCCGAGGCCATTCCGCTGAGCCGCTTCCTGATCGACTCGGTCCGTGAGGGCTGCGAACTGCATACCGCTGAGGGGCGAGCCCATTTGGCCAGCAATGCCAAGCCGCTGTGGGGACAACTGCCTGAGGGCGCACTCAAACGCCAACTGCTGGCAGAAATTGCCGATCTGGTACAGCTCAACAGCAGCGAACTCAACGATGTATGGCAAGGCAAAGCCATCAGCAGCACCCGCACCGAAGTTAAGGGCTACAAAAAAAGTAGCACTCCATATACACCCGGCCGGCGCTACGAGCCCAAACCACCCCCTGTTGGATCGGATCGCCAAGGCCGTCGCCAACCCGCGAGTCGTTCCGACCATGCGGCCCGGCTGCTACTAGCCAATAGCTCGGCCTGGAATGATCTTTCCCATGAGGAACATGCGCTGCTCTGCGACCTGCCCCAGCCCCACGGCGCGCTATTTGTGTGGCTAGAGATACAGCAACACGAGCACGGGCCCCAAACCTGGGGCAATCTACGAGAGAGCCTACGCGAAGAAGCATTCGAAAGCCTGGCGCTGAAGCTCATGTCTGGGCTGGAAGCCGGCCCTCCGCCCGAGCCCATAGACCCCGGCGCCACGCCTGGGCGCGAGGCCTTGAACGAATTGAAGGCCTTGTTGAACCTGATGCTGATCGACCAGCTCAAACAACAGGAAACGGAAGCTCTTGCCGCCGCAGCCTCTGATCCCGAGGCTCTGGAGCGCTATCGGGCCATCAATCGGCGCCGCCTGGAGCTTATGGCCACCAAAGTGACATAAACCGCAATTAGCACTTGAATTTAAGCCAGCAGGCTATAATCTAAGGCTAACTGCTCGGCAAGAGCGACAGCAGCACCTCCGGACACCGCCAATCGGCGCCACAGCGCGCGCCGGCTCCTCCGCAAGGACTGCATGCCAAATGATCGCCCAGACATCTTGCCAACGAGAAACTCTCTCTCCCACGCGCCCGCGCCGGTAACCTGCGGTTTCCGGGTTTATTTCGTTTGTTTGCTGTTGTCCTGAGGTTTCTGCCCATGCCCGCTCAAAAGTCCGAGAAGCCCGTCAAATCCGCTGCAGCACCCGCAGCAAAAACCAAAAGTACGGCAAAAGCCGCACCCGAGGTCGTGGCCAAGTCCGCCTTGAAAGTGAAATCCGTGCCCGCATCGAAGACCCCTGCCGTAAAAGTAGTAGCAGCCGCTGAAGACTCCGCAGCCAAGAAAAAACCTGGCCGCCCCCCCAAGGTCGTAACCATTCCTGCAGCGACCGCCAGCACTACCGCGGCAGCGGCCAAGCCCAAGCCGACCGGTGCCAAGCGCGGCCCCAAGCCCAAGGGCTCCATTTCGACGGAAATCAATCTGGACGATCTGATCGAAATCGAAGAAGACCCGGTGGAAGAAACGCCGGTTCAACTCAGCCCCACCGGTGAGAAGATCAAGCCTCTGCGCATGAAGATCAGCAAGGCGAAAGAACGCGCGCTGATGAAGGAATTCGGTCTGGACGAAACCGTCCTGTCCGAAGAAGACATGGCCAAGCGCCGCATGCGCCTGAAGGCCCTGATCAAGCTGGGTAAGACCCGCGGCTATTTGACGCACGGCGAAATTTCCGACCACTTGCCCGACAAGCTGGTCGATGCGGAAACGCTGGAAGTCGTGGTCAACATGTTGAACGACATGGGCGTAGCGGTGTACGAGCAAACGCCCGACGCCGAAACCCTGCTGCTGAACAACACCGCACCGACTGCGGCGACCGAGGAAGAAGCCGAAGAAGAAGCGGAAGCAGCCCTGAGCACTGTGGACAGCGAATTCGGCCGCACCACCGACCCGGTACGCATGTACATGCGCGAAATGGGCACAGTTGAGCTGCTGACCCGCGAGGGCGAAATTGAAATCGCCAAACGCATCGAAGGTGGTCTGATGCGCATGATGGAAGCCATCAGCGCAAGCCCCGCCACCTTGGCCGAAGTGTTTGCCTTGGGCGAACAGATCCGCGAAGGCAAAGTTGTCATCTCCACCATCGTGGACGGCTTCTCCAACCCGAACGAAGCCGACGATTACGTGGCCGAAGAAGACTTCGACGAATTCGACGCGGCCGACGATGACGACGGCAAGGGCGGCTCCAAGGCACTAACCAAGAAGTTGGAAGAGCTGAAAAACGAAGCCCTGACCCGCTTCGACCGCCTGCGCGAGTTGTTCGAGAAGGTCCACAAGATCTACGACAAGGAAGGCTACGGCACGCCGCACTACGTCAAGGCCCAGGCCGCTTTGAGCGAAGAGCTGATGACCATCCGCTTTACCGCCAAGACGATTGAAAAGCTGTGCGATCTGCTGCGCAGCCAGGTGGACGACGTGCGCAAGAAAGAACGCGAGCTGCGTCGCATCCTGGTAGACAAATGCGGCTATCCGCAAGAAAACTTCATCGCCGACTTCAGCGGCCGCGACAAGATGGGCAACAAAGTGCCATCGCATCTGCTGGACCTGAAGTGGATCGAAAAGCAGACCGCGGCCAACAAGCCGTGGAGTGCGATCATGGGCCGCAACATTCCGCCCGTGCAGGATATCCAGCAAAAGCTGACCGACCTGCAAGCCCGTGTCGTGGTTCCGCTGGACGAACTGAAAGGCATCAACAAGCGCATGAACGAAGGCGAAGCCGCCTCGCGCGATGCCAAGAAGGAAATGATCGAGGCCAATTTGCGCCTGGTGATTTCCATCGCCAAGAAGTACACCAACCGCGGCCTGCAGTTTCTGGATTTGATCCAGGAAGGCAATATCGGCCTGATGAAGGCGGTGGACAAGTTCGAATACCGCCGCGGCTACAAGTTCTCGACCTACGCCACCTGGTGGATTCGCCAGGCCATTACGCGCTCGATCGCTGACCAAGCACGCACCATCCGTATTCCGGTGCACATGATCGAAACCATCAACAAGATGAACCGCATCAGCCGCCAGCACTTGCAAGAGTTTGGTTTCGAGCCCGATGCATCCATCCTGGCTGAAAAGATGGAGATCCCGGAAGACAAGATCCGCAAGATCATGAAGATCGCCAAAGAGCCGATCTCCATGGAAACGCCGATTGGTGACGATGACGACAGCCATTTGGGCGACTTCATCGAAGACGGTGCCAACACCGCGCCTATCGAAGCTGCCATGCAAGCCGGCCTGCGTGATGTGGTGAAGGACATTCTGGACAGTCTGACGCCACGCGAAGCCAAAGTGCTGCGCATGCGCTTCGGTATCGAAATGAGCACCGACCACACGCTGGAAGAAGTCGGCAAACAGTTCGACGTGACCCGCGAGCGCATCCGCCAAATAGAAGCCAAGGCACTGCGCAAGCTCAAGCACCCCAGCCGCTCGGACAAGCTGCGCAGCTTCATCGACACGCTGTAAGAGCACTGCCCATAAAAAAGCCCCTGCCGGTTCACGCTGGCAGGGGCTTTTTTTATGTGCGCACAGCTTAAGTGATGGACTCCATCAACATCAAACCAGCGGCAGTGTTGGAGATGGGAATGTGGTAGTTCGAATGCAGCAACCGCGCCTGTCCAGGCAAAGCGGCCCGCGTGGCCAGCCACATCAGCAGCTCAATACCTTGGGTGCCCACCTTTTCGACTAAGAGCGGCTAACAAAACGGGGAAAGTCTACGAAGGCAGATGACACAACAAGCCAGGGAAAGCAAGGCCGTA